>NZ_JAVGCX010000002.1:0-318051 GCF_052928325.1 Lysinibacillus sp. BSL11
TTCTCACAAGGTCTTTCATGGGGAATGGTTACGCTAGAAACCATTCTCCATGAAAGAGCAGAGCAACCGAAGGGCGGTAGCCAAAAACCTCTCTTATTTTAGTGTCCGTTTTATTGACAGAAGTACCCTACCGCTCTTTCTTTGGTTTAAAGTGCTCACTTCTTATTCACAGCCGCTCTTTCCTTGGCTTGTAGCTCTCTCTTTTAAATTGCTCATCTCCTTGCTCGAAGTGATCACTTCTAAACCAAAAACTGCTCATTCTTCTTCATGGAATCATTTTTCTTTTCACGCAAAAAGGTTAGCCATAATTTGACTTGATTCATTAAAAATCTTTAGTGTCACGCACCACAGATTCGTAACCACTTTGTCTTTTCTTTAATAGTATAAAGGTGAGTAGAAGGAGGAGTCTCAAGTGGAAGTAGTAGTATTTGATCGGGAGTGGATTGAAGAACAGTTTGAAACACTTCCATTATGGCAACAGTCGGCCTATACAGATTTTGCTACCACGATTGCGGATGAAGCGAATACGTTTCCATGTATACCAGCAAGAATGGGCTTTTTATCAAACCATTTGCGCTATAGTTTTATCGGGGATCCACGGGAAGAGCAATCGATTAAAATGTTAGCACAATGCTTAAAGGACTATACGAAAGCATCACGAACTTTCGGGAAGTATACAACTCTTACTGTGTTCTTTCATACCCCTCACGATATGCAAGATAGCTTTGAGGTGGCAGATTATCAGCAGTTATTTTGGTCCATATTAAATAATTTAACCAATTTGGATGAGATGAATTGGCCTGAGGGAATACCAATGGAGCCTACTCACCATGAATGGGAGTTTTGCTTTCATGGTGAACCCTATTTTATCTCTTGTGCAACACCAGCTCATAAATTACGAAAGAGTCGTCATTTTTCCACTTTATTAATGGCCATTCAACCACGTTGGATATTCGATGATATAAACGACACCACAGCCTTTGGGCGAAAAATCAAAAAGCTCATTCGTCAGCGGATTGCAGACTACGACACAGTCCCAGGACATCCAGATTTAAAATGGTATGGGCAAGAAGATAGTTATGAATGGAAACAATACTTCTTAAGTGATGATAACCATAGTCCATCCAAATGTCCTTTTTTAAGGATGTCTCAGGCAAATGGTTCATTACGTAATGTTTTTTTGCCTTTTCACAACAATCCAGGTCGCCACACTGATTAAGACTATAAAGAGCAGGCTCACGTAAAAACCGAGTCTGCTTGTTTTTTCACCTAAAGTTCCAGATACCGTCACAGCAATGAGCAACATCCCCATACCATTCTTTACATGCCCCCACTTTGTTAACTCCATGAGCTTCCAGTAGGTCACTAAAATAAAAAGCCAATTATAGATCAACATTAAACCCGCCGCTGTAATCAAATATTCAAAGATTTTTTCTGGCATCAAAAAACCAATCACAATTGTGATTACTAGGCCACTCGTTAAAAATAAAAGGGCTGGAAAAGGAACTTTCATTTTTCCTTTCTTTGCAAGTACTGCCGGTGCATCATGATCCTCTGCAAGTGTAGTGAGAATGGTGATCACCGCATAAAGCGAGGCCACCATTGTTGAAAAACCAGCAATGATTAGCACACCATTAAATATATCTGCCACATAAGGGATATGGTATCCTTGAAGCGCTGTAATAAAAGGACTTTCATCGATCGAAAAGTCTTTCCACGTAACGAGTGCTAATGCAAGGGCGATGGCCATGATGAAAATAACGGTAATCACGATCAGCATAATTCTCCCCGCTTTTGGCGCCTCTTTTGGATTTTTCAAATCGATGACCATTAAACCCATCACTTCAATTCCTCCGTAGGCATAAAAGGCATAAAGTAATCCGAGCCAAATACCTTTTAGTCCTTGTGAAAAAAATGCTTCATAATTAGCCTGAAGTGAAGCCATTGTAGTAGATGGTGTACCTCTCATGATGATGAACACTGCTACAATAATGAACATAATGATGGCAGCTGCCTTTAAGGCACCGAAGATATTTTGGAAATTTTCAAAGCCCTTCATGCCTGTGAGAATAACAACTAAACCAATAGCAGCATAAATCGAGGCAGCAACCCACAGGGGCAGCGCCGGAAACCAAAATTTCGTAAAAATGCCGAGCGCCATCAGCTGGCTTCCCATGATTAATAGCTCAGAAATTAAGTACACCCAGCCATTGCTAAATCCTGCCCAGCGTCCAAAGGCTTGCTTGGCATAGGTACGAAATGAGCCTTTATCTGGGTTTTCCACAGACATTTTAACAAGTGCATCATACACGATATACGTACAAATGGCCGCTAATAAAAAAGGAATTAATACGGCAGGCCCACTTTTATGAATGGCCATACTTGTCCCAAGAAAAAAGCCAGTGCCCAAAGTACAACCAATACCTAGAAGCGAAAGCTGCCACCAGGCCATACTTCCTTTAGCTGATTTTGAAGTCATTGTTCTCAACCCTTCGTTACGTTCTTACCAATGGCAATGTCATACATCGAATGCCACCACCGCCTTTTTCAAGCTCAGTGACATCAACTTCAAGCAAGTTTTTATTCTTCAGTAGTGGATGCGCCAATAATTGTTGTGGCTTTGCCTGCTTACTTATTATGATAGTTTCTGGATTCAGGTTAATAAAGTTGATGTCTGGAATGGTCTTATACGAGTCAAGCCAGTAAACATCCAAACCATGACGCTTTAAAAATGACTCTACCATATCAAAACGACTGCTTTGAACTGTTAATACCTGAACAGGATAATGGCGTACAAAGCTTTTAGCAACAACCAGATTCGCGTTTACAACATTACAATTCATATCTAAATGCAGCGTATCATTGCTTTTCGGTAAATCAATTACGGCAATTTCAGAAAACCCCTCCTGAAAAATGCTTTCCTTTAAGCTTTCGATAGCTTCTATCGATGTTCTCATTCCAAGATTAATAAGCACAGCATCTTTATTTAAAATTAACAAATCTCCGCATTCGAAGGAATGAAGCGGTTGCAAATTAGCTTTCCATTGTTGTGGAAACCATTTTTCTAATAGTGAATGTGCAAGAGGGTACTCTGGTTTTCTAAGTGAGCTTCCAGCATTTCCAAGTAAAAGTCGATTCCCAATGACACAGGCTAGGTCACGCACAAAATAACGATTAAGCAGCTGTTCACTTAATAGCTGCTGATCATGGGCTAGTTCCCTTGCATAATCAAGTACATGTACCCCTGCGTTTTCGAATGTTGTCTTGAATGCCATGAAATTATCCATTGCCTTCTGATGGTTGACTGCATCACTCCAACCAACCTGCTCTGCTATTGTTAAATCCGTTACATCTACGACGGAAGGTGCACAAAGCATCACCACTTTCAGTTCTCCATGTTCTGACCAACAATTTAGTTGAAATGAATCCATTCAAGTATTCTCTCCTTCTTCACAACAATCTCTGTTAGCGTTACCATTGACTTTAAGATTATACAAGGACCATAATCAAGAAAATTTTCCCAATTAAATGTAGGTATTAAACAATCGTTTTACCTGGTTTGGTGGTCTATTACTGTAAAAAAGATAGAAGGGAGGATGGGGACTTCCTGGTAGTTTCCTGAAATTAGGCAAGGGCTTAAAGAATACTGTTAAAAGGACTAGCCATTACGGATTTACAGTTACTAGGTGGTTTTTCACGTACTAATTGTTACCTTAAAGTCAATTGTACGCCGTTACCGCATTCTTCTATACAAGAGATGGACTCGGTCATTTAGTGATTGATTACAATGAATCAGAGATACGGCAATATTTATCTCTTCTCCATTTACCAAACGATTTAAAAGACCATCGATATATCGCATAATTAATTTAGAGAGAAAACAAGCCGTTCTCTCTCTAATTGTCATGTAAAATATTCTAATTTTGCTTGAGGGAAAAACTTCTGCATGTAACCATACAGATGCTCTTTTATATCTTCCTCTTCCTCTTTTTGATAGATATATTTACCAATGCCGTATTTACCCCATTTATATCGTCTTACCGTCTCGTCGAGCTCTAGCTTTGTCATTGGATAATTTTTTTCAATCACTCGTTTTGCAGGTTTTGTAAAGCGATGTTGAATAAATTCAAAGGTGATGTCATCGCGCACATCCTTTGGCAATTCAGCATCCAATCGCTCAAACATACGATAATAGCCCTCCTGCCAGCCATCATGAAGATAGATTGGGGCAACAATAAATCCGAGTGGGTATCCAGCTCTTGCCACTTTCCCCGCTGCCTCAATGCGCTTTTCCAATGGTGATGTACCTGGCTCAAAGTGCTTAATCACATAATCAGCATTGACACTAAAACGAAACCTTGTACGACCATTATGCTTGGCATCTAATAAATGATCCACATGATGGAATTTTGTTACAAATCGTAACTGACCTAGCTCACTTTGTCCAAAATGCTCAATGGCTCGCTTTAAGGTATGTGTAAGATGATCAATCCCTACAATGTCAGAAGTACAGGATGCCTCAAAGCGAGTGATGTCAGGTGCTCGTTCTGCCATATAGTGATCGGCCTGTTCTAGGATTTCATCGACATTGACATACGTCCGAATATAAGGTTTGCTGCCCATAGTTGTTTGTAAATAGCAATAATGACAATGTCCCATACAGCCAGTCGCAAATGGGATGGCATATTCCGCTGAGGGCTTAGATGTATCAAACTTTAATGTTTTTCGGATACCCACTACTAAGGTCGATTTTGCTACCCGATACTTTTGAAAATCATTGTCTCCAGGAAGGTTTCTCACTTGATTATGGGAAGTGGTATAGCGAATTTCAATTCCCATCTGCTCAAACTTCTCTTTTAGCTCCTGACCTAATAGATACTGGAGGGCATCTGGCTCAAAATAAACAAGCTGAGGGGTAAATGGCTTCATCATGTGAGTCCTCCCTTAATGAAAATACTGGTGATAGGCCTGTTCAGCCGCCATCTCACTTGCAAAAATTACCATATCATTCGTGATTGGATAATAGGTTTCAAATAAAAATAGAGCTAGCTCCTCTGGTTTTTCTGGATGATAAACGACTGCTGCTTCCTGTATATTCGTTACATCTTGAATATGTGGATTGCGGTAAAAAATATAAACAATATCACCCACATCAAATGGTTGTTGCATCTCTTCACCTTCCTCTGCCTTTCCATTAGTTTGGTGAAAGTGTACAAAAAATATGTCATAAAAAATTTAGTTGGTAAAATCCAATATATTTTCGGTTATTTTTTAATAAAATAGCAAGCTAGTGATGGTATAAACAATTATGAGCAAGAAAATTGCCACTGCCTAAGCATTGTAACGTCGTCCTTCAATTTAACCTGCTTTATTCAACTCTCCTGCGTTGAATAGTGGGACGATATCCACTCAAAATCCCCTAACTCTTTTCAGTCCAGTTATAAGGAAAATAAGCCAGAAAAAGTATCAATACTGTGTGATGGTTAAATTTTCTTCAAAAGGTAAAAGGGTGAAACTTTTATGCTGCTCATACGTTTAATTAGGTGTCATGCTAAGTCAATCAAATGGCATGCAGAAGGGTGGAATTTATGAAAAAAATATGGACTTTACTTTTTGCTGCGATACTTATTGTACCGTTATTATTACAGCCGGCAACCGCACAAGCGGCAAAAGCCATCACAATTAATGTGGATGGGGTTCAATTAAAAACCGATCAGCCACCAGCGATGATTCAAGGACGTGTTATGTTGCCACTTAGAGCGATCTTTGAAGCATTGAATGCAAGCGTAAACTGGGACCAAAAGACTCAAACAGTCACAGGGATAAAAGGTGATACAACGGTAGTTCTCAAGATTAAATCAAAGACAGCTACTATTAATAACCAGACAGTAACGCTTGATGTACCAGCACAGGTATTAAAAGGTAGAACAATGGTGCCAGTACGCTTCGTCAGTGAAGCACTTGGTCAGGATGTTGATTGGAACTCGGAAAAGCAGCAAGTATCTATTAAAACTGACAAAGACATCCCAAGTAATAATAGTATTGCTCCAGTGAGCAATGTGTCAGTTCGAGATGTCAATGATCAGGGAGATGGGCGTGATCTTGAGGTTAACTTCTCTAAATCGTCTACAGAATCATACGTAGATCATTATCGGGTTATGGTTGTGAAGGCTTCTAAAAGTTTTAATGTTTCATCAGCTCTGAAAGTCTCCTCTTCTAATTATTCGGTGGTATCGACTTCAAATTCGAATCGTGCCGTAACTTTATCGCAAAGCTCACGAGATGTGGACGGAGACTACATAAAAAATGATCAGTCTTATGTGGTTTATATACTTGCCATTGGCAAAGGTTCTTATTCTAGCGTATTATCAACTTCTTCACCGAAAATTACACTAACAAACATGTCTACTGTTACCGCGGTAACAAATGTGAAGATTAGCGATATTAATGATTTTGGCGATGGACGTGATGTCTCAGTTAGCTTTACTCGTCCACAAAATGATAGCAATACTTCCAATTACCGTGTGTTTATAGTAAAGACCAAGGATGCTAACAATTTTAGTCTTACCACTGCAAATAATTTATCCAGCAATTATTATACAACAGTGGACAAATCGGGAAGCAACGGCAGTACGTTGATAGCAACACTGTCCTCCTCAACACGAGATACTTCAGGTGACTTTATAAAGCATAACGAATCCTACACAGCGTTCGTTATGTCTGTAAGTAATACGAATTCGGGCATGAATAAACTCTCGCCTGCTTCATTATCAGTAACGCTTACTGTATCTACTCCGACTATTACACAAGTAGATGATGTTAATGATTTTGGTGATGGACGCGATTTGAGAGTTAGCTTCAACAAAGTGTCTGATGAATCTAATGTTAACTCTTACCGAATTTTTGTTGTAAGAGCTAACAACTATACGAACTTCACATTGACTAAAGCCAACAGTTTATCTAACACTTATTACACACAAGTGAACAAAACAGGCAACAATATTACTCAGGTACTCTCTGCAGGGGCAAAAGATACTGACGGTTATGCCATTCAAAATGGCGTTAGCTATCGTGTATTTATTATGGCAGTAACTAATAACTCTGCAAATAATGTGCTATCTTCAGCCTCCAATATGATTTCGCTGCTTAGCAACAATGTGGGTGCAGTGTCGAATATTATTGCCAGCGATGTGAGCGACTATGGTAACGGTCGCGACCTCTTTGTGTCATTCAATAAAGCTGTTGATGAGACACCTATTAATCACTATCGAATTATGGTGGTACCAACAGCAAATTACAATAGTTTTAGTCTGACGGATGCTAATAGCATATCCAGCAGCAATTACACGACTATTAACAAAACTGGGAAATCCATATATGAGCAAGCGTTATCTGAAAATACTCGGGATGTACGCGGAAATTCTATTAAAGAAGGTACGAACTACCGTATCTATGTATTGACGGTTGCCAATGGAAATACCATAGGAAACAATGCGCTAACTGCCGCAACATCTACGATTACACTAACTAAAAACTTCACTGTGCAAGCTGTAACTAATCTAAATGTTGCAGATATAGATGATAAAGGGGATGGCCGTGATGTGCAAGTAACATTCACGAAGCCTACGGATGAATCGAATGTTAATCATTATCGGATTCTAATGGTACCAACTGCATATTACAGTAGCTTTAATCTTTCACAAGCTAATAGTAGCTCTTATTACATCACAGAAGGCAAAGGTGGAAATTTAGTAGCAAATAGAACATTGGATGGGATTAGGGATGTACGAGGTAATTTTATTACAGAAGGAACTAGCTATCGCGTCTATGTACTGACTGTTGCAAATGGTAATTCTTCAAATGCCTATGCACTGTCCTCTCCTTCATCTGTGATTACAATTAGTAAAAGCAAAGCTGTTCAGGCAGTAAGCAATATTAATGTAAGCGATGTTGGTGATTATGGAGATGGTCGAGATCTACAGATATCGTTTACAAAACCTTCTGATGAATCAAATATAGATAGCTACCGTATTCTAGTTGTACCCGCATCAAAGGCAAATGACTTTGATCTGAACACAGCTATTAGAGCAACTAATTATACAGGTTGGGGTAAAGGCCAGTATAGTATGAAATTGGGAGCTACTAGTAAAGATACAGACGGTAGACTTATAACGAATGGCGAAGAATATCGCGTATATATATTGTCTGTAGGCAGTGGGAATTCTAAGGAAATCTATAGCTTATCCTACCCATCTTCCTACATTGCTTTGGAAGACCTTTCAGCCTCTGGATCAGTGGAGAAAGTGACACTTAGTATTTTGAATAAGGGATATAAATATAACGATATAAACATTAGCTTTGATGTCAAAAATAGTCAAAGCGTAACGGAGTATAGAGTGTTTATGTTACCTAAGGATAAAGAAGATAGTTTCAAATTGGAGGATGCTATTAAAAGTACACATAGTACTAGAATTTTTCCGAATAGCCTTCCCAACGTTAGCCAAGCGCTAAGCACACCTTTAGATGCATTTGGTAATCAACTTGATTCATCTACAGAATATGTTGCTAAGGTTCTGATTTTGGCGAAAGGAACTTATTCGCTATCAAACACATCCAATAATTCAGTGCAACTCCAGAAATCTCCTGATAATATCAATAATGAGGCGGCCCAAGACCCTCAAATTAATTAATTGGTCCATTATTTTTTATAGCAGGTACTCCCTATGGCGTATACATCACCATAGGGAGTACTTTCTTGTTTTGTAATAATGGATTACTTTTTATGGCTCGTATACTGAACGACAACTTCCTATAGTTCCTTTGTCATCTGTACCTGCTCTGTTGTCACCTTTAATCCTTGCTTCAATAAATAGCTTGTTGCTGGATTGCTCGCTAAGAAATTCACTGTCGTCAAATGGACTTTATCTGTTGTAATACTTGCTAAAAACTGCGGGAGTAAATCTACATTACTATCTTCTAGTATTACCAATTGGTAAAGTAGAATACGTTCCACCTCACCACATTCATTCCACAAGGTTTTGTATAGCATATAGCCCAGTGGTTCATTGCTATCATTATAAAACACCCTTGCTTCTCCCTGCTTTACGCTCTGCCAGCTACACTGCCATGGAACATTTTCCTGATAGAAAGATCGATGTGCTAGCTGCTCTGGGCGAATGGCCACTATTTGAAGGGCTACTGTAGGTATCGCCTTCGCTTCATACTCGCCGCTTAAAAATAGTAATTGATTGGCAACCACATAGCCATATTTTTTATACAAAGCAATGGCTACTTGATTTTCCTTAATCGCTTCTAACGTGCCCAATTCAACATTTTCTCTCTTATAGATAGCTAGGGTTTCCTCCATTAGTAGGCGCGAGACTCCCTTACCACGATACGCTGGAGAAATACCAGTCCCCCCATTCCAAGCTGTTTTTTGGCCGTCGATGGTACGAAAGCCATTCATCACAATGGCAATTGGTTCCTCTTGATCAAAAACGACGATAGAATGCTCAGGAGATAGCCCCTCCCCCACTAGTCGCTGTAAAAACATTTCTGCTGTCATATTAATTTCAATAAAATAACCTTCAAAGCCTTTGTTCCATGCTTTCAATACTTCATCTAATGTGCATTGTGCAACTGTTTTAATCTTCATACTCTCCCTCTTTTCAAATGGAATCTAATGCTGCTAAATTTTCTAAGGTTAGTTTTTTCACAATCTCATAACCTTGTCCTTGACCTTTAGGCTTTATGACAACCGTCCCCATATTCGAAATGATACCCAGCCCCACATCTCTTGGAAAGCTATGACCAATAATTATGTTGTTTATGCCCTCGGGTGGGATGATTTCCAGCATTGTTGTAGAAATCGTTAATATACTGCTTTGCACTACTGTAGGAAGACTGCCACCTAGCATAAAGATTTCAAACAAGAAGGGGTCAATTTGGATATTGCTGTTTGGAAATGCCAAACGTGCTGTTTCAATGGTCCGACAAAAAGGACTGGTAGTGATGGTGGAAAGGATGGGAATTTGCCAATAGCGTAGCATTTGACCATAATAAATTGCCTCCCTACGACCTTGATCTGATAAATTCCGTTGATTTTGACAACTTTGAAATGTACTATATGCTTGATCTACACCAATAGTTGCTGTCCCGTGTCTTGCATATAAAGTGAGCCCACCCCTTCTCAATAACGCTAGGAGACCCTTTTCCATTTTCTTCATCTCCTTCATCATATCACTTTCTACTTTGTAATGTATGTGCTATACATAGAAAAAACTCCCCACAACTTTTTGTAGGAAGCTTTTTTTCTGTTATTTTATTGGAATTCTGACAATAGCAGTCGTTTCTAAATGTTTTGATGAATCAATTGAAATATGACCATTATATTTAGTGATAATTTCTTTGACAATAAATAAGCCTTGTCCTCTTAGTCTACCATTCTCATGTTTTTTCGTTGAAAATCCTTGTTTAAATATTTGATCAGGATTCGCAATATTTGGCCCTGTATTGGTAATTTTAAATTCATACTGTGATTCATCTGCAGTACAGCAAATCTTAATTTTACGTTGTTCCTCAGGTAATTCAACAGCAGCATCAATCGCATTATCAATTAAATTGGATAGAATCTTGATTAAATCTGTCGTTTTAATCCTATTAAAGTCATTTTGAGAAATCGTAAAATCCATATCAATATGATGATTTTGAGCCGTTAATTTCTTCGTTTGCAATAAGATGGACAAACCTGGATGATCAATATTTAATTTTAATGACTTAATCGCTTGAACTTCTTTCGATAGTGAGGATAAATATTGTTTCGCCTGATCTGTTTTTTCTAATTGTAATAAACCATGTAACACTTGAATATGGTTTGTAAAATCATGACGTAGGGACGACACCGAAGTAATCAATGTTTTGATTTCTGCTAGATACGTGTCTTCTGTAGCGCCAACTTCCTTCGCCACCTCTTTTTGATACCATCTTTGTAAAAATAAAAAAGAACCGATGACAATTAAAATAAGTACACCATTAAAAATAAAATTAAATAGGTTGTCTTCAATGACTTTACCCTTAATACCATTTAGCGTATCTGCACTAATGTCAATGCCCAAATACCCGATAATTGTTCCATTATCATCTTTGATGGGTGCACCAACAGATAAATAAGACCCATGTTCAGAATCATGAATTACCTCTGTAACATAGGTTTCACCATTATAGGCCTTTTCTACATGCTTTGCAGGAACAGTACAAACTACTCCAATACCGAAGCCCTCTTTCATTTCTTTTGGCATGCCTGTAATCATGGCTATAGATACTTCAGGATTATCCACCTTTAAAGTGTAAACAAATAGTGCACCTAATTTTATCCTAGCATCGTTTAAATAATTTCTTACTTTCCAATAATAATCATTTTCCTGTGGATTATTTAAAAATCGCTGATAGGCATCCGTATCAATGGATGCAGCAATAGAATGGGCTGCCTCTAAACTTTGATTGGCAATCGACTCTTCAACGGTCTTTTTTATTTTTACATAGGATGTAAAGACGTTTAAACTTGTAAACAAACATAATAAAATCGTTGATAGAATTAATATTAGTTTTATTTTTCTATTTTTCATAAAAAACGGTACTTCCTCATCTATAAATATTCTAGAATATTATTATATTATAATTAACTCTATTTTTTTGTTTGTAAAGCAAACATTGCTTGTATATCCTACATAAATTAAAACACAAAATCAATTTTTATTTTATTCATACCCAAAATTACACACTGTAACAAATAGTTTAATAATCCCTGACAAGAAAGTAAACTAAAAAGGTAAGCAATAATGTTTTATGTCTCATTTCCTAATTTAAATGGAAAATTAAAAGACTAACAAAAAGATCAGGTATCCACTATACCTGATCTTTAATAAAATTACTTATTTTTTTTTTCTGAAGTACGTGTTCGATCCTGGGGCTTTAAAAAGGCAGGCCGTTTACTATAGCCCTTGGGAGAGAGTCGTAATAATGACTTACCAACATCCCCTTTTTCAAAATCTGCACTAAAGTTTACATACGGTACTCCTAAGACTTTCATATTTGTAGTATACAAAAGGATGAAAAACACGGCTATAAAAAAACCAAATAAACCAAAAAACGCCGAAGCCATAATAATGATTAATCGAAAAATACTCATAGCCGTTACAAACGATTGATTGACCAATGTAAATGCAGCGATACTGGAAATGGCAATTACAACAATCATTGAGGGGCTTGTAACACCTGCTTTAATAGCAGCATCTCCAATAATTAGCCCCCCTACCACACTAACTGAGCCACTGACTGCACTTGGAAGACGTAAGTTGGCTTCACGAAACAATTCAAACATAAATAGCATCATTAAAATTTCTAGAATAGTTGGAAAAGGCAATCCCGTTCTCGATTCGACAACTGTTGCAAGTAGTAGAAATGGAAGCTGTTCTTGATGATAAGTTGTCAATGCAAGCCAAAAACCTGGCAGCAGCATACTTATTAATATCCCGACAATTCTGAGTAATCGTTCCATCGAGCTAACAATGATTGGGTACTCATTATCCTCTGCCGATTTAAAGAGCAACATAATATTCGTAGGTGTAATTATAGCATAGGACACACCATCAATCATTAAGAGTATTCTTCCTCTAATTAACGCCTGCATTGCAAAATCAGGTCTACCTGTATAATCATGTCTTGGAAGAATTGTCGCTGTCTTTTCAACTGTTTCCATTAATAAGTCACCATTGATAACAATATCCGTATCAATTTTTTGTAATTGAAGTCGAATTTGTTCCAGCATATCTAAATTTACGATGTCTTCCATATATAAAATGGCTACGGTTGTTTTAGAACGCTTGCCAATTTCTAATGTCTCTACACTAAAAGAATTAGTGGGTAATCGTTTTCTTAATAAAGCAATATTAATAAAAACGTCTTCAATAAAGTCATCTCTAGGTCCCTTTACTACTAGTTCTAATGTTGTTTCCCCTGGCTCTCGATTGGGTCTTTTTGAAATATCACTAGAATAAAGTAATTGATTTTCTTCAAAATACAATAAGACATGTCCTTTATAGACCCTAGTTACCGCATCCTCTTTCGATAAAATCTTTTGTAAATAGGGAATGTGTAAATGCTGTTCGATTTCTTCCTCTAGCATGTCCTCAGTGACATTGCTTAACAAAGATTGAACACGTTGAACAACCACAGTTTGAAGAATTTGCTCATTGACCATTGCATCACAAGTTATCAAATGTACTGTATATTGCTGAAAATTATATTGTTGGAAAATCACATCAGCAGAGCGTTGAAATAGTGATTTCAACATTTTCAAATTAATTTGTTCCATTGATGAAATACTTCTCATCTCCTACTGAGCCAGCTCAAGATTAGTACATTTATGAAAACAATCACATTCAATAAATACACTTAAGCATATTTTTCCCATGGTTGTTCAAAATATTCAAAGAAACAAATGTTGTGACGACTATTTAAATTGTCCTGAACTAATCATTTTCTTTAGATTTGCCATCTCAATTGCAGACATTGCCGCATCATAGCCTTTATTACCAGATTTCGTTCCTGCACGTTCAATTGCCTGTTCAATATTTTCGGTAGTAACAATTCCAAAAATAACAGGTACATTCGTTGACAATGACACATTGGCAATGCCTTTTGCAGATTCATTACAAACATAGTCATAGTGTGTTGTAGAGCCACGAATAACAGTACCTAAACCAATAATGGCATCATATTTCTTTGTTTCTGCCAGTTGTTTTGCCATAAAAGGAACTTCAAAAGCCCCTGGTACCCATGCAACATCAATAAATGCAGGATCAACCCCATGACGAGTTAAACCATCCATTGCCCCATCCAATAATTTGCTAGTAATGAACTCATTAAAACGACCCACTACTACTGCAATTTTCAAATCCGTTCCAATTAATTGTGCTTCAAATGTTTGACCCATTGTTTTTTCTCCTTTTTACATAGAAATTTTAGATTTATTAGTGGATAATTGTTTACGATATGCAACCAATGCTTCTATCGATATCATTTTTAAGCCATGATGTGCAGCGAACTTTGTCAGTTCTTCAAACCGAAGCATGTGCCCATCATCCCCCATAATTTCGCAAATAACACCTGCTGGTACACTATCACAAAGCTTCGCTAGATCAATCGTCGCCTCTGTGTGCCCTCTCCGTTGCAGCACTCCTTGCTCTTTCGCAATCAACGGAAAAATATGGCCTGGTCGACGAAAATCAGTCGGCTTAGCTTGCTTTTCTATCATCCTTTGTATCGTTAGCGCACGCTCAAAGGCGCTAATCCCTGTCGTTGTTTCTACATGGTCGATGCTTATCGTAAATGCGGTTTGATGGTTATCCGTATTGTGCTGAACCATTGGATATAAATCTAGCTGTTGTGCAAGCTGCTGCGAAATCGGCGTACAAATTAAACCTCTACCATTGGTTGCCATAAAGTTGATTGTTGCTGGTGTGATGAATTCAGCGAGTGCCAGAAGATCTCCTTCATTTTCTCGATCCTCATCATCAACCACCACAATCATATTGCCGTGCCTTAAATCCTCTATGGCTTCTTCAATTGAATGTAGCACGATGATCAACTCCTATTCTATGATTTAAAAACCATGTTGTGCTAAATAATCTCTTGTAATAGCTGGCGTTGTTTGCCCTTTTTTTAATTGCCCTATAATGTATTTTCCGACTAAATCGGTTTCGATATTAACGATTGCTCCAACCCTCTTCAAACCTAAAACGGTTTCTTTGTAAGTATGAGGAATGAGCGAAATCGTGACACTATTGGCTTCAACATGAAAAAGGGTTAAGCTTGTGCCATCAATTGTTATGGAACCCTTTGGAATACAAAAGTTGGTTAGTTCCTCAGACATTTCGATATCAATATAAACGGCGTTTGCCACTGGACGTTTTCGCAAAATTTTGCCGACTCCATCAACATGACCAGCAACAAAATGACCTCCAAATCGTCCATTAGCAGGCATGGCCCGCTCCAAATTAACAGAATCACCTATTGCCAGCTGCTGTAAATTTGTTGCTTTGACTGTTTCAGGCATAACATCCATCGTAAGCTGCTGTTGTGTGAAATGTGTCACCGTTAAACAAACTCCATTGACCGCTATACTGTCACCAAGCTTGACATCCTCCGTTATCTTGGCTGATTGAATCGTAATTTTCATACTGTTCCGATCGCTTTGCACGGCTTTTATGATACCAATATCCTCTACAAGTCCAGTAAACATTCCATCACCTACTCTACTTTATTAGCACTTCTATTCTTTACTTTTAAAGTTGATCCACCTGTTTTTGTGCCTTATCCTTATCCTTCTCCCTTCTCTCGTTAACAATATAAAAATAAAAACCCCTTTACATCAAAGGGGTTTTGGGAGTATAAGACATCAACAAATAAGCCTATTTGAAAACAATTTTTTCATAGACTGTTATCTCATTCGTTCTTCTCCCATCCAGACTATCACTGTCGGTTTTGGATTTGCACCAAATCAGCTTGCGCTCACGGACTTTGAATTGCTTCATCACCGCCGATTGGGAATTTCACCCTACCCCGAAGAACATCTTCTATTCGATTGTAGCTAAATAAAAAAACTTCCCACAAGGTGATTGGGAAGTTTTGTAATAAATGCATAGTCAAATAAACCTTCTAAATTAGAATCAATTTAAAAAGTTCGCATTTTTACCCTTCTCCCATCCAGACTGTAACTGTCGGTTTTGGATTTGCACCAAATCAGCTTGCGCTCACGGACTTTGAATTGCTTCATCACCGCCGATCGGGAATTTCACCCTACCCCGAAGAATATTTTTATTTAGCTAGTCTTACGATAACACTATTTTATTATATTATCCATCCTTCTTTTTAAATTTTTTTGGAAGCATAAATTTTAAACAGCTCTGACGAGACTTAAAAAATGTAAAAGATGTTATTAAAATGATGACATTTAACCTGTTAATGGAACTTCTTAATCAAAAAAACGTTCCTTTACAAGTGACTATTCAGTCTAGCCGTTTGGAGGTCATTTACTTGACATTTTTAAAAAATATACCTTTTAAACAAGCTATTTGCTATGCCCTATTAGCATTCTGTTGTGGGGTTTCGATTGTTTTCGTACATCATAATGAACAATTTTATGATCGACCGATAGCGAAAATAACGCAAGTGGATGTAACAAAATCAGAACCAATGAAAGACATGTATGAAAATAAGGATTTTTTATTTACACAGGAAATTATGGCCATTATCAAAAATGGTCAGCATAAGGGGCAATCCATTCATTTGACGAATGACTATTCTTCGTCTGGTGCTTTTGATCAAGAATACCATGTAGGCAATGAAATCTTTGTCACGCTAGATGATCGCACAGCACAATCAGTTTTAACAGGAACCATTGTCGATTTAAAACGTGATCAAACCATGGTAATGATTGCATGGATTTTTATTTTTGCCCTACTTATTATAGGTAAAAGACAAGGCTTATTTTCTATCATTAGCCTGGTGGTCAATGCTGTGATTTTATCATTCGCATTAGATCTTTATGTGAAGCATGGGGGCGTAAGCCTATTAGTAGTCAGCGGCATTTGTGCGGTGCTATTTACAATTATCTCGCTACTACTTATTAGTGGATTAAATACAAAAACATATGTAGCCATCGTGTCCACACTTTTAGGCACTATTCTAGCGCTTATCATAAGCTCTATTGTAATGTGGTTGACAGGTGAAAATGGTCTTCGTTATGAAGAAATGCAATTTTTAACGCGTCCCTATCGTACCGTCTTTATGGCAGGTTTATTTATTGGCTCACTCGGGGCAGTAATGGATGTTTCTATTACAATGGCTTCCTCGATTTTTGCTTTATACGAGCAAGATCCTACGATCCCTGTCAAAGCACTTAAATCTTCGGGACATGAAATCGGTAAAGATATCATGGGTACTATTACAAGTATTTTATTCTTTGCCTACCTTTGCGGCTCCATACCTATGATTATTCTCTATTTAAAAAATTCTTCCACATTAGGGCTTACATTGTCCTTAAATCTTTCTTTAGAATTAGCCCGTGCCTTAGCAGGGGGTATTGGTGTTGTCCTTACGATTCCTATTAGTCTGTATACCGCTATATTTTTCATTAATCGAAAGAGGGTTCGAGAATGAATGTTGTCGTCTTATTAGCAGTTATATTGTGCGTGTTAATGGTTCTAGTCGGCGGTAGACAGGGGATACGCTCATTTCTTTCTTTATTCCTAAACTTTGGTGTACTCTTTGTCACCATTTTTTTAATGACAAACCCTAAAAATAGCCCTATCATCTTGACGTTTATTGCCTGTACGATCATTAGCTGTATTAGCCTTTTCTATATCAATAAAACAAATAGTAAAACCATTACAGCCTTTATCTCGACGATGGTGACGATAGTTGTGTTACTACTCTTTATTACCTTTGTAACGGAAAAGTCGATGATCCAAGGGTTTGGCGAAGAATCAACTGAAGAAATCAGCATCTTTTCTCTCTACATTGGTGTTAATTTTGTGCAGATTGGTGCATCAGTCATCATTATGAGTACGATAGGTGCCATTATGGATGTAGCTATTTCTATCGCTACCTCCATGCATGAGATTTTTTATCGTAATCCTTCGATTAGTAGAAAAAAACTATTTGCAGCTGGCTTAAGTATAGGAAGAGATATATTAGGAACCGATACCAATACGTTATTTTTTGCTTTCTTTGGTGGCTATTTAAGCTTGTTAATCTGGTTCAAGGACCTCTCCTATTCGATTGGAGAAATTGTTAACTCCAAGGTTTTTAGTGCAGAAATGACAACCATTTTTTGTGCAGGTATCGGCATTGCACTGATTATTCCGATCGCCTCCTGCATCAATGCCTATTATTTAATTCGTACACGCGAAAAATCAGAAAAACTTTTATAAAAATTACCAGCACCTATCATAAAACAAAATAAGGCCGAGGTGTCTCAATGGACTTATGAGACACCTCTTTTTGTTGTAGCATTTCCATTGCAATCGCCTCATTTTCTGATAATATTTACCATAAGATGTTTACGTACGCTCAAAATGGTTGTTATTTCAGGATTACTAGATCGCCCATTCCATGTAACATTTTTTAGCATAGAACGTCAATACAACGAGATGAAAAAGGAGAAAGTTTGCAATGAAGCATATTATCTTTGATTTTGATGGGACGCTGGCAGATTCTACTGCTGTGTTTGCATCAGCATGGAATACTTTAGCCCAAAAATATAAATTTAAAGGCATTGAATTGAAGGAAATTGATACATTAAAAAAATTATCAATTTCAGAACGCAGTAAATTATTCGACTTTCCAATGTATAAGTTGCCTATGATTTTACCGCAATTTTATAAATTGTATCGCCAATCATTAAATGATGTTCATCTGTTCGAGGGAATGAAGGAAGTATTAATAGAGATTGATAAAAGAGGCTATAAAATCCTGATTATTTCCTCAAACTCTAAAGAGAATATTTTAGAATTTCTTAAAATGAACGGTATTCATTGTGTAGCAGATGTACTTTGCTCCAACCGCATTTTTGGTAAGGACAAAGTAATGAAAAAGTTTTTAAAGGAAGCGAATGTTGACTCATCTGACGTCGTATATATTGGAGACGAGCAAAGGGATATTGTTGCGTGTAAGAAAGCCGGAGTACCAATTATTTGGGTGGAATGGGGCTATGATGCCAAAGAGGTCGTGCAAAATGAAGAACCTGAATACAGTGTCACAACACCACAGGAAATTTTAGAGATCATTTAATCATGAAAAAGGATAATAGCACTTGTCTATTATCCTTTTTATATGACTATCCTTTGATGTCACTAATTTGCATAAGCTTTTCTGCTGTACTATTAACCCCTTTGTAGGCATCTGTTAATTCATGCATACTCGCAGCAAACTGCTGTGTAAACGCAGCAATTTGATTCGATGATGCATTGACCTGATCGATGGATTGTTTAATGTTTTCTAGTTGCACAGTTATGCTATCAGCACTTTCTGTACTACTCTGAGACATTTTTTGAATTTCAGAAGCGACCACCGCAAAGCCACGCCCATGCTCACCTGAACGTGCCGCTTCTATGGATGCGTTTAGACCAAGAATTCTCGATTTCATAGCTAAATCTTTTACTAAATGGACAATCACATTAATTTGTTCTATATCGCCTGTCATTGATTCTGAGAAATTAGACAACTCTTCCAAACGATTGGATACATCCTTACTGGCAGTGGCTAATCCTTCATTTGTAGCTGTCATTTCTTCTACAGCACTTGAAAGCTCGGTTGCCAGTAGGCGCATACTATCCATTTTTTCATTGGAAATAATGGCACTTACTACGCCAATAACACGTCCTCCTTCAAAAATAGGCTGGGCAGAGGCAATATAGGCCATACCAAAACCTTCTGCACCACGCTCCTCTTTTACAAATTTCCCTGAACTTAACGCTATTTCTGTTGCTGTACCTCGATATTTATGTACTGGATCACCAACCCCAACTTTTAAGTCAACCTTTTTTCCTGGTTTGTAGGCAAGCACTCTTTCCGTATCTGCCACGATGACACAAGCATCCTCTGGGTAAGTTGCTTGGTATAAATCAATCGAATCGATAGTTGCTTGTAGTTTAGGATGCATTGTCTTTTCCTCCCTAAAATTTTCTGAACTGTATCAATTTAACTATATCATGCGATCCGAAAAAAGACACCAACGTCCAGTGGTGTCTCATTACAAGATTATGATTTTTTCAATAATTCTACATATTTTTCTGCCGTTCGAATTTCAATTGTTAGAGAATTCGCTCCATAGCTTGCCTTAATTAAAAATGGTACATCATTTGAGTTTTGAAACCTAAAATCTAACGTATCATAAGATACCGTAGCATCTCTTCCTTTTGGGACATATCCTACATCTAACGAATGATGATGGCGCTCAACATATTTGATGGGAATTTGGTCTACTGCATTAAACAAGGTTGAAGAAGTTTGACAGATTCCACCGCCAATTCCCATGACTACCTTCTTATTAATAATTTCAGGTGCGGGTTGATAGCCATTTGCCTCATCTCTTGGACCTACAATTGTATTAAAAGAAAAATAATCGCCACTGCCTACAATCACATTATGAATGGCTCTGGCAGACAGCTCTATATTTTTATTTCTTCCTAAATCAGCACGATTGAAATAAGTAGTATAAGATGCAACAACCACTTCCTCTAATAAAGGAAGATCCTCAAAATAATAGCCACTTTCTGTTATATAGAGCGGCATTTCTACCTGACCACCAGTCGCAGAAGCTTCGATAATACGCTCCACTAGCTCACTTTCCTTTAAAATAATTTGCGGCTTCCCCTTAATCACTTGCCCGTTTTCATCCAATCGATCAAGCAGCATACGCTGATCATAGCCATTTGATGTGTCCGTTCCTCTCGCCCATTCTCTTGCTAATTGTTCTAGATGTTTTTGATAGGCTTGTGGGTCAGTATCGAAGCCACATTCCTTTGGAGATATTGTTTTAAGTACCTTACTCGTAGTTGGATCAACAACCTCTACAATAGGATCAATCATTTGTTCATATGTAACAGGTTGCTGAACTTCCTCACGTTGTTGAATTTCTTGTTCTAGCTTGTTATGATGGACTGCTTCTTTTTCACAACCTACTAGACCTATCATACAGATAACGCAGCATGTAGCTAACCACTTCTTTTTCAACCATAACACCACCTCTATCTTCATACTACAGAGACATCTTATTCGTCTATTGCTAATAGTGTGTTGTTTTTTGGTTATTTTTATTTGTCAAGACAGCAAAAACACGCTACATTATCCTTATACCTGACATATCTCCAGTTTGATGTTTCAAAAGATGAGTATCAACCTGTAAAGTTGTTTTTACTGCTCAGTAAATCGCCATTTTTGCCTTGATTAACCTTTTAGTGATTTAGGAGAATTTAAAAAGTAATATACGCTTCCAATACGGTATACTTTAGTATTTAACGCGAAAAAGAGCATCTACTAGCTATCCCAAAAGCCAATAGATACTCTTTCTTTTTTATTTTTGAATAAACATTTGTGTCCAGTAGTTACCGTCCTGTACATAGCCTACACCAATATGTGTGTAGCTTTTATTAAGGATATTGGCACGGTGTCCTTCACTGTTCATCCAGGCCGTTACAACTTCCTGTGCGGAACGTTGGCCCTTCGCGATATTTTCGCCAGCAGATTTATACGCAATACCGAAGTTTTTCATCATTGTAAAAGGTGTACCATACGTTGGACTTGTGTGGTCAAAGTAATTTTTATCGTGCATATCTTGCGACTTATATTTAGCTACCCTTGATAGCTCCCAATCTTCTTGCAATGCTGATAGACCTGCTTTTGCCCGTTCTGCATTGACAAGTTTAACAACCTCTCGTTCAACTGTTGCCTGTTCTTTTACAGGGACGTTAATTTTTTGTCCTGGAGAAATTTGATTTGGGTTGGCAAGTTGTGGGTTGGCATCAATTAATTCCTGTACACCCGTTTCTGTTTTTAATGCTATTTTCCATAGAGTATCACCAGATGTCACTGTATAGGATTCGGCGGCCATTGCCGCAACTGGCACTAATAATAAAGTTGCTACTACTGAAGCTAGTGCTGCTTTTTTTAATTTTTTAAACATGTTAATCACCCTTCCTAATTGCTCTACCATTATCGTAAATAGTTTTTGAGCCATAATCATCACAAAATATTTGGAAGGATTTTTACAATTGTATGACAAGCTCGCCATATGTTTGGTTAAAGCCCTTTATCTCGCTATACTTTACCATTTGAATTGTCATCAAGTTGCAATATGTTTGTAATTGGCATACATTACTAATAGATTCAGTGATCAATAGCTGCACAATATATCCTACTTTGCTAATTGTTTACGCTGTAATCGATAAATTAAGAGAATATAAAGCCAATCATAAAAGAGCGTTGCTACAGAAATAATGGTAATTAATGGTGTGCGGAAGTATAGATAAAAGCCAACCGCTGCAAATAATGTACCTACCATCTTACAAACTGCTATCCCCATTGATTGACCAGCTAAATTCCCTCTTTGCAATAATAAAGCAATAAATAGTCCTGACATCATAAGATTTTGGAAGAATGCTACGTACTTACCTTCGAAATCTTGAAAGTCATAGACTAGACCTAAAATAATCAGCATGCTAAAAATTAATGTGATCAAAAAGGAGAAATACAATAGCTTTTTTGATAGCATCTTTCGATATTCATTTGGAGCATACCGTAAAAATTGCATCAAGATAAAGACATCCAATACAAACCAAATCAGCGTAATATAGCGTTGCAGGTCATTTTGTGGATAGAAAAAGGCAAAGATAAATTCCCATGAAATATTGGCACAAATAGCGACCATAGGCATGCCATAGGTTTTATCTTGCCATCCTTTGTAAATAACAAGTATATATGTAAAAATCCAAAAAAGACCCATTCCTACTTGGCAAATTAATAATATGTCTTGTTCACTCAACATTCACGCTCTCCCCCTCTCTAGCATTCCTTCTACTATATGAGGGAATCGATTCTTTATGTCTAAAAGTTTGATAGACGGGTAAAGGAGTAGCTAAATAGTAAAAAACGGCAACCTATACATTCCATAAGCAATCCTATATAGTAAAATGAGGTGATTAAATGAAAATAAAAATGTATATAGATAATGAGCAATTTATCGCGGGAACGACCTTAAAAGATGAGATGGAAGTAGAACACAATAATATGGCTTTGCATAGTTGCCATGATATTCAAGCTATCATTAACAATCGTCAGCATTTAGCTGTGACATTGAACTGTGATTTACAAAATTTTATTTGTACAGAGCAAACACATAGTGCGAACTTTCATAAAGCCACATTAGCCGATCAAGGACGAGGAGCTGCGCAAATGGATACAGCGGTGAAGAATACAGACGCGCTTTATAGCGTAGAGCCTAACTTACTATTATGTAGTTTTACGGCAGATTGCGTGCCCGTTATTTTTTATAATGCTGTGAATGGACTTGTCGGTGTGATTCATTCGGGATGGCAAGGAACAGTCAAAGAAATAACACCCAAACTGTTTCAGCATCTTATGAATGAAGAACAGTGTCGACCTGAGGACTTTCATGTTCAAATCGGTATGGCACTGAGTCAGCAGAAATTTGAGGTAGACGCAGATGTTTATGAAAAATTTCACAGTCTTGGTTATGCCGAAGAATTTATGTATTACAATGCAGAAACGAAAAAATACCATATTGATAATCAGCAAACAGTCAAAAAGCAATGTGAGCTTGCGGGTATTCCAGCGAATCAAATACAAATTGATGAAACCTGTACATTCCTTAGTCCTGATGGCTTTTCTTATCGTCAAGACAAACAAGCTGGAAGACATTTAAGCTTTATTATGCGAAAAACACACTAACAGCAAAGACCTATTCTTATCGAATGGGTCTTTGCTGTTATTTTAAAGTACCTGTACTAATAATGGATGTTTCTACATGGACATTCACGTCTAATTTTCTAATAAGCTCTCTTGTTTTTTTCGATGTCCATTTTCCATGATGATACATTCTAAATTCTTCACTTAAGCCAGCTGGATCTACCTCTGTTTTATTTAATCGCGCTAAAAATTCACTAATATCCTGTTCCAGCTGTTTATTCACATCTTTTTCCAGATCACTAATCCTTTCAACTGTAAATAAATGTGATTCTCTTTCTCCCTTATATTCGCTTAATGTACCCTTTATTTTTAAGAAAATCGTTAATTTGGGTGATTCCATATTTTTATTACTCTCTTTTTTCACACTGCTCTCGATTAAATCAATCATTACCTTTTCCTCTCCATGTCCTGCATTTAAATCAAGGTGCAAAGGAGCAAGGTTTTTCTGTCCACTTAAAGCTTGAATAACTAGTGCTTCCTCAGGTTTAATTAATTCGTGCATCTGATTCCCTTTAAATATGGCAACACCTTTAATCTCTAATTTCTCCCCTCGTTTTTCTACATAGGGTAATACTGTATCCACTACAGGATTTGTAATCGAGTACATAAAATCATGAATATTGGTATTGGGGTTAAAAGCAGTATTAATACTCGGCTCTAATAGATTGTTCAAATAAAAATTAATACTTGGCTTATCAGGATAATCCCCTTTTAAAATCGCTTCCGCATTATCCTTCACAACAGCTATTAATACTTTATTACCTACTTCCGCATTGCGATACAAGTGCTGAACAATTTTTCGAACATTCCCTTTCCGCGCAAAATCTTCGTTTACTAAGACAACGCGCAATTGATTAAAGACTATTTTCTTATCGGATTGCTTTTCTATTTCCACGATGCCGCTTGATACTAAATCTGTTGTGATAGAAAAAGTTTGTGTGTCTTTTTCTGCTTCAGGAGAATATTGGGGGATCGCTACTGTGAGTCTCATCTGGTTTTCATCGATATAATCAAAGGCCATCGAATCTACCATCCCAACATCCTCGAGAGGAACTTTTAATTCTTTTTTAGAACAGCCTGCAAGTAAAATTAAAATCAAAAAAGAAATGATGCATAGACGTTTATTTTTCATACCTGCACCTGCTTTTTGCGAATAACATATATCAGGATTAAAAGCACTGGCCAAATCAGCAGTACATAGCCCACATAGTTACTTGCCATAAATAATTTTTCTTGGAATTCACGCGAAAAGGGCATTTTTACAATAAAGAAAATGATACAGGCGATGATATACAGCTGATAACTTTGCTTTTTCTTTTTAAGGAAGGTATCCATACCCCTTTTTGCACACCATACATAGGCTGTAATCGAGGATAAGATTAGAAAAACCCAAAGCGTAATGCCAATAATATCGATTCGCTCGATAAAGGTAAATTCTCCTGCCTTAAATAGGTTTAATACTGAAAACTCTACATTTTTTAATTGCCACTCTGAATAATACATGACGCTAATAGCTGTTGTGATAAAACATAAAAATATACTAATCCAAATACCGATTAAGGAATGACGAAATGCCTTTTTTTGATCGATGATATATGGAAAATAAAATAGAATTAATTCGTAACCTAGTATAGAAAAATAACCTTGCTTTAACGCTTCATAAAATTCCCGAGGCGTAAAATTAAATAGAGGTAAAAAATGACTTGGATCACCTTTTTCAATGGCCCAGCGCGTAAAATAGAATAATCCAATGGTAATAAAAAATGTCATTATACAAAACCGTGCAATAGATTTAATACCCCCACTTACAATGTAAATTAGTAACACTAAAAAGCAAAGGACAGGCATGGTAATGGTTTGTTCTTGCAAAGCTGTACTTTGAATTAAGTGCATATAATTACTAATAATCCCTGCACTAAAAACAATAAATTGAATAATGACGAGTAGATTTATAAACTTTCCGAACCATTTCCCCAATAATATTTCATTCATTCGAAATAAATCATCATTGGGAAACTTCGAACAAAGCCATACCATTGCAAATAGCGTCAGACTGGCAATCACGCCGAAGAGAAGTGGCATAAATGATTGTGTATAGCCCATGGAGCTTAATTTTTGAGGTAGTGAAAGGATACCAGTACCAATCATAATACTTTGTGCTAAGAAGATGACATGATAACGATTTAACACCTTTCCTTTTGTTGTATTCAAAGTTGACCACCTCATTCTCTTTTGGCGCTATTTTTTCTGTGCTTTTGAAATACCCGTCTTACTTCTTATATATTTAGTTGGAAATCGGATGACACTATCTAATAAATCGGTTGGCTTTCTTGGAATGGCAGGTGTCATATAATGCGTTCCTAAAGATTTGAGACTTAATAAATGGTGGATTAACCACGCAAAGGCGAGCATCTGTCCAAACAAGCCAAATAAACCTGCTGATAAGATAAAAATATAACGGATAAATCGGCTAGTATTACTCATTAAGAAAATGGGCGGTAAGAAGGAAAGTAGTGCTGAGGTAGCGACTAATACAATGAGTATATTACTGAGTAATCCAGCTTCTACGGCCGCTGTACCAATTACAATACCTCCTACGATACCAATTGTTTGTCCGACTTTGGCAGGCATTCGAGAGCCCGCTTCTCGCAATACTTCAATAATAAGCTCGATAAATAATACCTCAATCAGTGGTGGAAATGGTACCTTACTTCTTGATTCTTGAAGATTTAGTAATAATTCGTATGGCAAAATTTCTGGATGAAAGGTTAAGGCTGATATATACATTGGTGTAATCATGATCGTTAAGAAAAAACCAAAAAAGCGCAGCATCCTTAATAAAGATGCTGTTGTCCAACGGTTGTAGTAATCCTCAATCGACACGAACATTTCAAAAAAAGATGTGGGACAGACAATGGCTAGTTGACTATTATCCATAAAAATGACGATTCTCCCATCCAGAAGATAACGGCAAATACTATCTGGACGGACTGTCATGTAGTATTGAGGAAAGGGCGATAATGGATTATCCTCAATTAATTGCTTCAACACGGATATATCCGTAAATAACGGATAATCTACCTGGTCAATACGGTTTCTTAAATCATCTAAATTTTCATGGCTCACGATATTATCCATATACATAATCGATATTTTAATATTGGCTTCTGACCCAACAATTCGATTTTCATTTTTTAGCATGGAGCTTTGAATACGTCTTCTCACTAACGATATATTCGTTTCTAATGATTCTGTAAATGCATCCTGTGGACCAATTACAGTCGACTCTGTTTCCGTATCCGTAATGGCCCTTGTAGGTGCGCTATACGTATCGACGCTTAATAGGGCGTTGGTTTCGTGAAAAAAAAGAAGGGTTTGCCCAGCATTCAATTTTTTAACGACACCTTTCACATCCTTCGGGTCCACATATTGAGCCATTTGATGAATTTGTTTCAAATTATTAGCTAGTGGAATCGTCACCATGGTTTGTAAGGTCATTTTTTCGATGAGTGAGGAGAAATAAATGACCGTCACATCCCCTTCTTCTGTAGCAATCATTTTCAGTTTTACGTCATCGACTTCGTTAATCTCCTGCTTTAATTTAGCGACA
The DNA here is from genome assembly GCF_052928325.1 of Lysinibacillus sp. BSL11. Lineage (NCBI taxonomy): Bacteria > Bacillati > Bacillota > Bacilli > Caryophanales > Bacillaceae > Lysinibacillus > Lysinibacillus sp. BSL11. The sequence continues at coordinate 27,158 of NZ_JAVGCX010000002.1, forward strand.
ATCTGCTCGGGTATCTCGTTCATTTTCGCTCCACCCCTTTTGTTCCGATAAATACCAGTCCATATCATTCAATTTTTAGTAGTTTGTCTTTTTTTCATTTAATTATGTAAAAATTGTGCTAGCAAAAATAGCCATACAAAAAGGATGCATCCCATTTAGAGATGCATCCTTTTACGCTATTCTATAGAATCTTTGCTGTATCGGTTTTTACCAATACCAAATACGTAGTAGCTAATTGTTACAAGAACTAAGAAAATAATACCCACTATTAATGACACGCGTGTATCATCATTGAACCACATGCCGACTAGTACCATGATTAAAAAGATGATTGTTACATAGTTTGTAATCGGTGCGAACGGCATTTTGAAAGGATGCTTAGCTAGCTGCGCTCCCTTTTCTTTTCTAAAACGAATTTGACTTATTAAAATGATAAACCATGGTATCATCCCTGGTAAAACACTTGCACTATACACATAAACAAATAAGTTTTTAGGGGCAATATAGCTTAGAATAACACCAATAACTAACCCCACTAATACGCCCGCTGTTCCAAATAAAGGCACGCCATTACTAGAAAGCTTTGCGAAAAATTTTGGTGCTTGTCCATTCATAGCAAGTGTATATAACATACGTCCAGCACTATAGATTCCACTGTTACACCCTGACATTGCAGCAGTGATGACGACGAAATTAATAATACCTGCAGCAGCTGTGATACCTACCTTAGCAAATGTCGCAACGAAAGGACTACCAATTGTGCCAAGCTCGTCCCAAGGATACACTGTAACAATGACAAAGATTGCACCGATATAGAAAATTAAAATACGCCAAATGATACTTTGAATCGCATTGGTAATTGTTTTCTGCGGATTTTTTGCTTCTCCCGCCGTAATTCCAATGAGCTCCACCCCTTGATAGGCCGCAACAACTAAAGATAAGGCAAAGAAAAATCCTGTCCAGCCACCTGTAAAGAAGCCACCGTGACTCCACAGATTGGATAAGCCGATTGCTATCCCATCATTGCCAAAGCCAAAGAAGATAAGTCCGACCCCTGCAATAATCATTAAAATAATCGTAACAATTTTAATCATCGCAAACCAGAATTCAAATTCTCCAAATGATTTGACAGAAATGAAGTTCGCCACACCTAAAATCACCATTGCAATTAGACCAGGTATCCAAGCCGGTAATTCTGGATACCAATATTGCATATACGTTCCTACTGCTATAATTTCAGACATCCCAACAATAACCCATTGGAACCAGTTACTCCAAGCTGTTAAATACCCTGCTAAAGGATGAATATATTTATAGCCAAATGTGGCAAAAGAGCCTGTACTTGGCTCCATATAAAGCATCTCACCCATTGCCCTCATAATGAAAAAAATAAAAATACCTGCAATACCATAGGCAAGGAGTACAGAAGGTCCCGTCCATTGAATAGCACTTGCTGAGCCCATAAATAGCCCAACACCAATCGTACCGCCAAGTGCAATCATTTGAATATGACGTGCTTCTAATCCTCTTTTCAATTCCTTATTGGCCACTCCATAACGCCTCTTTTCCTGTTGTTCTTTCTACGATGTTTTTACTTTAAAATAATAATCAATTTTTCTAAAAAAGACAAATGTATTTTTAGGAAAAACAAAAAATATTGCTATTTTAATAGAATAACGAAAAATAGGTAATAACGACGATTTAATTGATGTTTGTACGAAATATGATGTTACTTCAACATTATTTAAATCAGAAAATTCAAAAAACTCTATTCCGTTCAAGTCGAAAGGAATAGAGTTTGCTTCGTTATTGTAATAAAGTTTGTTCGTGTAATTTAGCAGAGAAGTATTTACGTGCATCTGCTGTTAGAATTTGTAGCAAAGTCACTTCTTCTTGACGTGCAAATTCTACAAACATCCCACTTAAATTTTCGTAGACATATTTGATTTTAAAGCCACTATCTAAATAATGGTCTACTTTTTGAATTTCCTCTGTGCTTTGTTGGAATTCAGACATGCCATCACCTCACCTTCTTTTGAAAATGTCTTGATGTTGTCTCACTTACTCGGCACCCTTCATCTCTAACAGAGGATCTGGTTGCTCCACCAGTTCATCTTCATTTGGGACCGCCGTTGGAGCTGCTGGTTGGCCAAATATTTCATCTAAATTATGTCCGACTGTAATACCTAAATATTTGGCATCACTTGGATCATCTAGCTCAGCTTGTGGATACTTTTTAAACCACCAATACTTCGCTAATACATAATATACAATCGCGCCTACAGCGAACCCTACTAAAGAAGAGTAAGTTGAAAATATATTGGCAACTGCACCACCGATTACCCAGGCGATTAACCCAGCCATATTAAAGCCCTTATAATATTTAAATTGCCCATCTAATTCATAAAGCTCTTTTACATGTACGCGCCGTTTACGAATCAGGTAGTAATCAGCAAATAAAATACCTACAATCGCTGTTAAAATACCGCCAATGATTAATAGGACATTGACCATGACATCAAATAGACTCCAAGGCTGTGCAAGAATACCAATAATCCCTGCAATAACTACCCCTACCCAGAATGGCACTTTTGGTCCCCCGATATTAGAGAAAATAGTAGCTGCTGGTACAACGTTGGCAGAGGTATTTGTCGACCATTGTGCTAATACAATCATCAGCAATAGAATCCCAAGAATAAAGCCGCTTGCACTTTGCTGTAAGGCATTAATTGGGTCTGCCGAGGCAACTGCCATATAGCAAACTGCACCAATCGTAACAATGAATGTGTTAGTAATGGGCATGACAATTAAAGAGCCTACAAGCTGTGTTTTATTACGCTTGAACCAATTACGCTCATTTTTAGGTGCTTTAAAGAAACGGGATAAGGATGGCATATCAGCTGCTAATGTTGCCCAAAAGCCCATATTTGCCATCACCACTACCATAAAGGCGGTAAAAGCAGCGAAGCCTGTTGTTGGGGTTTCCACCCACGTCCAAATATTTTTTCCCTGAGATGTTGCATTATCTGCCAATGTGTAATACATCCAACAAGAAATTAAAATAATGACAGGGGCTGCTAAATCAGCAAAACGCTCAATGGATTTAATACCAAGAGATGTATTAAAGAGTTGAAGCGCTGCAAACACAAGGAAGCAGATAAACCAATTATCAAAGCCAAACAATAAATTTAAAATTCCGTTTATCGCTAATGCACCAAAATACGTATTCAAACCAAACCAACAGGCAGCTGTAACACCACGTACAAGAGAAGGTATATGAGTACCGAATGTGCCAAATGGTGCACGCATATAAACAGGGAAAGATAATCCATGCTCTATTCCGATGTCACCAATTAACGTCATAAAGACGCCAATTAAACAAGAACCTACCAATGTTGCCACAATCACCATTGGTAAGGATAAATTCATGATAGCCGAACCACCAATGGCAAAAGCCGCTAATACAATTGCCATTCCTATCCAAATCACCGCAAAACCAAATGTTCCAATATTTCTTTGTTGATGTGTCACTGGAAGTAAATCTGGGGATTTTAAATAATTCCCTTCACGTTCCATAATGTTTCTCTCCTTTTTTTCTAATTTCCGTGACAACCTACTTGAAGTGCCTTCCTTCACCCAAAATGCTGAAGGAAGGTGGAATTTCGATTTTAATCTTTATTCAAAAATGAACAACGGTCCTTTATTTTGATAGACTGCTAAGAAGTGATTGGCGTTCATTCCATGTCATTGACGGAATTGTAGATGGGCGTTCAACCATTGAAATGGCTCCATCGACAGGACAAACAATTGAGCATAAATTACAGCCTACGCAGTCTTCCTCACGAACCTTTAGCATTGGGCGACCATCCTCCGTATAAAGGTCAATACATTGATGGGATGTATCCTCGCAAGCAATATGACACTTATTGCAATTAATACAAACATCATTATTAATTTCTGCGACAATTTTATAATTTAAATCTAAATCACCCCAGTTTGAATACCTTTGTACAGAGCGACCAACTAAATCCATGACTGAAGCTAGACCTTTATCATCTAAGTAGTTATTCAGCCCATCAATCATATCCTCCACAATACTAAAGCCATGATGCATTGCTGCTGTACATACCTGTACGCCTGTCGCACCCATTAATATAAATTCCGCTGCATCTTGCCAATTGGAGATCCCCCCAATGCCCGAAATCGGTACATTGACTAATGGATTACGAGCACATTCTGCAACCATGTTCAGTGCAATTGGTTTAACTGCTGGACCACAATAGCCCCCATGAGCTCCTTTTCCAGCCACATGTGGTACTGTATTCCAAGAATCTAAATCAACACCAGCTAAACTGTTAATCGTATTAATCATACTCACAGCATCTGCTCCACCTCGTGTTGCCGCTTCAGCCGTCACGGTAATATCCGTAATGTTGGGCGTTAGTTTAACAATAACAGGTGTACGCGCCGCTTCCTTTACCCAATACGTTTGTTTTTCCACCAATTCAGGGACTTGACCAGAGGCAGAACCCATGCCTCGTTCTGCCATCCCATGTGGACAACCAAAGTTAAGCTCAAGACCATCAACCCCCACATCTTCTACTCGTTTGACAATTTCATGCCATTTTTCTTGCTTTGGTTCCACCATTAACGAGGCAATAATTGCGTGATTAGGAAATTTCTTTTTCGTCTCATAAATTTCTTGTAAATTCACTTCTAATGGTCGATCCGTAATTAATTCAATATTGTTAAAGCCTGCCACACGTTGGCCATTATAGCTAACTGCTGCAAAACGGGAAGACACATTTAAAATCGGTTCTCCTAACGTTTTCCAAACTGCGCCACCCCAGCCCGCTTCAAATGCACGTTGGACTTGATAGCCTGAATTCGTTGGTGGAGCAGATGCTAGCCAAAATGGATTCGGCGATTTGATGCCCGCTAAATTAATGCGTAAGTCTGCCATATAAGTTCCCCCTCTATCCGTACTAACAATCTTTTGTCAACTGAAAGCATAGTGCCAAATACAGGCTGTATGACCACCATTTCAAAACATAGGCTAATGCAATCATTCAGATGGGGGATTAACAGCCTGTATAAACCCGATTGGTGAATCTAACAACCAGTGGAGGAAGAGCCTCCCTGATTGAAGGTTCACTTTATGCAATCTCACTTGGTTTTCTTAAACGTTCATGAATCTTATATGCTGCATCTTTTCCTTGCTGTACAGCGGTCACTACCATCGCTTCACCCTGTCCATTACCAAAGACAACATCTCCACATGCAAATACTTTGTCATTGGACGTTTGCATTGTTGTCTCATCAATGTCTACGACACCATTTGTATGAGCTAAACCAAAGGCTTCAATTAACGATACAAAACGAGTTTGCCCGATGGCTTTAATAACAGCATCCACTTCAATGATAAAATTAGAGCCCTTTACTTCTTCAGGGCGTTGTCGACCATCAGGACCTGCCTCACCAAGCTTCATTTTCACACATTCAATGCCTGTCACCTTTCCTGCTTCATTGCCAATAATTTTTTTAGGTGCAGTTAGCCATTTAAATTCCACACCATCCTGCTTGGCAAATTCATATTCAAATTTGTATGCTGTCATTTCTTTTTCTGTTCTACGATAGAGAATTTGTACATTATCTGCGCCTAAACGCACCGCACTTGTAGCACCGTCTATCGCCGTGTTTCCAGCACCGATTACGGCTACTCGTTTCCCAACAATATCATTTGTAAGCGGTCCCATTTTTGTTTTTCGAATAAACTCAATTGCATCATGTACCCCTTCTAAATCTTCTCCATCAATGCCCAAGTTTGGGACAGCACCCATACCAACAGCTAAAATCACACTGTCATAGTGCGCCAAAATTTCATCTGCAGAAATATCCACACCTACAGCTGTATTCGTTTGAATGTCCACACCAAGCTGTTCAATCTGCTCTACTTCCCAATCTACGACATCATTTGGTAATCGGAATGCTACAATTCCATAGCTTCCTAAGCCCCCAGCCTTCGCTTCAGCTTCATAAATAGTTACTTGATAGCCTAAGCGACTGAGCTCACGAGCTGCAGACAAACCAGCAGGACCTGCCCCTACAATGGCTATTTTCTGTCCATTATGTGGACCTGCCTTAAATAGCTGAGCATTGGTTTCCATTGCCCAATCCGTTGCATAACGTTGTAACTCACCAATTTTAATTGGCTTTGTTGAAGAATTTAAGACACACGCCCCTTCACACAGTTCTTCCGTTGGACAAACTCTTGCACAGCTTGCACCAATTGGGTTTGCTTCTAATATAGTCGTAGCAGAACCCTTCATATTACCAGATGCAATTTTTTTTATAAAATTGGGTATTTGAATACTTGTTGGACATGCTTTAATACATGGTGCGTCATAGCAATACAGACAACGATTGGCTTCCTCAATAGCCTCATTCTTTGTCATCTTACCCTTTAATTCTACAAAATTACGTCTAAGCTGAACGGTCATTGCATTTTCTTGAATCGGAACCATTTCCACATCCCCCTCATGTGTTCATTTTTTCCGTACCCTAATTACGTAGACCGATTGCTTTGCTCTCCAGTCAAAACAATCGGTCCTATCCTGCAGGAAGCTAAATGTTTAGTGCTTCCGCAGCTACTGTTTTTAATGGACGTTTGATGTATCGTCCACTGCCAAGTACACCTACAAATTCTTTATTTTTAATGACATATTCCCCACGTACGAGTACACTAACAGGCTCACCTGTTACCTCCCAGCCTTCATATGGGTTATAGTCCACATTCATATGATGTGTTTTAGCTGAAATTTGGCGCTGTGCCTCTGGGTCAAAAATGACGATATCCGCATCTGAACCAATTGCAATCGTTCCTTTTTGCGGGAATAAGCCAAATATTTTTGCGGCACTAGTAGAGATCATATCTACAAATTCATTGATGGAAATTCTGCCTTTTGCCACGCCCTCTGAGTATAAAATACTGAAGCGGTCTTCAATGAATGGTCCGCCATTTGGAATTTTCGAGAAATCATTTAAGCCTAACTGCTTTTTACCTTTAAAGCTAAAGGAGCATTGGTCTGAGCCAATCGTCTGTAGCTGTTTTGCCTTTAAGGCATTCCATAAATGTTCTTGATGATATTTAGGTCGAAGTGGCGGTGACCAAACATATTTGGCTCCTTCAAAGCCTGGTTGCGCTAATGCGGATTGATCGAGCGTTAAATACGGTGGACAAGTTTCGCCATAAACATCATAGCCCTTTTCACGAGCAGCAATAATTTCATCTACCGCTTCTTTACATGTCACATGCACCACATAGAGCTTCGCACCAGCTATATGCGCTAATTCGATAGCACGTTTTGTTGCCTCTCCCTCCAATTCCGCTGGACGAGTTAGTGCATGATAGATCGGTTCCTTATGTCCTGCACGTCTTGCCTCCTCTACTAACTCATCTATAACAGAGCCATTTTCACAATGAACCATCACTATCGCACCAAGATCCTTAGCGATTTTAAAGGCTTTAAATAGTGTACGATCTGTTGCTTGGAATTCTTTTGCATAAGCCATGAAGACCTTGACAGAAGTAATGCCCTCTTGCTCCAATAATTGTGGTAATTCAGCTTCGGTTTCAGGTGTTAGATCACCAATCATCAAGTGGAAGCCATAGTCAATAGCAGACTTTCCTTTTGCCTTGTCGTGCCATTTCTCTACGGCTGTCGATAATTTTTCTTCTCCTGCTGTTAAACAGAAATCTAAAATAGTAGTTGTCCCACCAAAAGCCGCTGCAATGGTGCCTGATTTCCAGTCATCATCCGTCACCGTGTTATTGAATGGCATGTCTAAATGCGTATGGGGATCAATGCCACCAGGCAATACGTACTTGCCTGTAGCATCAATTATTTCAGCGCCAGCATCCGTTAAATTTTGTCCAATTTGAACAATTTTACCGTTCTCAATTAAAATATCTGCCTCAAATACATCAGCAGCAGTTGCTACTCGTCCACCTTTAATAATTTTTTTCACTATGCCTCTCACCCTTCATCACAAAATTAGAGAATGCTTGATAGTTAATGCAGTGTATATGTTTCGCCCATACTAAACTTCGTTTGTAGCGTTAACACCGTTTCCAATAAAATATCTGCGCCCTTTGCACAATCTTCAAAGGCTGTTTCCTCTTCTTCACAATGACTCTTGCCTTGAATGCTTGGAACAAAAATCATCGCGGAAGGAACCATACTTGCCATATACTGTGCATCATGTCCAGCGCCACTAAACATACGATGAGATGAATAGCCAAAGCTTTGACAAGCTCTTTCTACTTCATTGCAAATCGCACTATCAAAATACACGGTATCTCTGCCCCATAACTTGACAGGCTGAATATGGCATCCGCCCGCTGTCTCAGGAAGCGCGTTGAGAATATCCTCAACCTGTTGCATGACCTCTGGCTTTTGATGACGTGAATCAATTGTAAATGTCACCTTATTTGGGATAACGGTATGAATATTCGGGGAAACATTCATACGACCAAAAGTAAAAACAAGTTGTTCGTCAATTTTTCCTAATTGTTCATATAGCTCTTTAATGATGGTTGATGCCACAATCATTGGGTCTTTACGCATTGACATTGGGGTTGTACCTGCATGGTTTGATTGCCCACTAATTGTAATTTCATAGCAGACCATGCCTAGCACACCTTCAACCACACCAATTTCCTGCTGTTTTGCTTCTAATACTGGCCCTTGTTCAATATGCAATTCGATATAAGCAAGTGCCTCCTTCAGACGATTGGCTTGCTCTCCCTCATAGCCACTTGCTTGTAAAGCTTGTTGAAAACGAATGCCGTTTTTATCTGTAGATTGGAGCATTTTTTCTTTGTCAAATTTTGAGGTGATGACGCCTGAACTCATCATGGCTGGATCAAAACGTGCCCCTTCTTCATTCGTGAAATTGACAATCGTAAGAGGAATGTCCACTTCGATATCATTTTCCTTTATTGTTCGAATGGCCTCGATCGCTGTTAGTACACCTAACACACCATCAAATCTTCCACCTTTTTCTACTGAATCTAGATGGGAACCCATGACAATGGGTGGCACATTCTTTTTACCAGGAAGAGTGGCGTAAATGTTGCCCATATCGTCCACCTGAATATCCATTCCTAACGTTTTGCAACACTCACAAAAATAGTTTCTTGCTAATACATCCTCATTCGAAAGAGACAAACGTGTGACGCCACCATTTTCGGTGGCCCCAAATTGACTAAATTGTTCAATTAACTCTTGCAATCGTCTACTATTACATTTATACATATGCAAGTCCTCTCTTTCACAGTAGTTAATAAACATTCTAAAATAGATAAAATTTGTGAGATATGGATAGTAAACTAAAAAAATATGTGCAACTGCACATCATATATGGTAAGTTATGTTCATAATTAAGGGGGGAACGTATGGGGACGATTCGTAAAATTGTAGAGGGAGTTCATTTCCCAATGCTCACATTAGTCGCTGGACATAGTGGTACGTATCGCAGAGTTACTGGTATTAATGTTGTGGAAAGCAGTGATTTAATCATGTTTTGTAGACCCAATGAATTAGTCGTCACAACAGGTATTCATTTAGATGCGCAGCAAGACTCCTTGGAACATCTTGTCAAACAGGCATACACGAAAAAAGTAGCTGGCTTTATCATTAATACAGGACCATTCATTCCTAGCATTCCAGAAGCCGTCATCTCTTTTGCCAATCAACATGATTTCCCAATTTTTCAAATGCCATGGAATTATCGCATTGCTGATCTATTAAAAACTACCTTTCAATTTATTGCCAATCACCATCAAGAGCTTTCTATCGAAGAAAAGGTTCTTTTCAATCTACTATTTCATTACAAACAAAACACTAACACAATGAAAGATCAACTAGCACAGCTAGGATTTCCTCAAGGAAGAGAATTAGCGATCATAACTTGTACAACCATCGGCTCTCAAACAGCTATTGACCGTTATGAGGTCATGATCCAATTCGCTTTTCAAAATCGCTATCAACGCTTCTTAAAATTAAAGCATAAAAATCACCTCATCTTTTTAATTGATAAAGCACAAATCAATACACCTAATATCCCCTTCTCAAAAGTTGTGGAAGAAATCTATGAAAAAATCACACTAAAAAATGGTTACTTGGATATTATTATCGGCAAAGGTAACTTTCATAAAGAGCTAGAAAATGTTCGCCAAAGCTATGATGAGTCCTTAACCGTCATCCATTTAGCACAGCTTCATAACAACCGTTATTTGTATAAGTATAAAGAAATCGGTGCCTATAAAATATTGATGGCTGTGAAAAATCAGCCCCTAATGAAATCGTTCAGTCAGGATATTTTAGGACAGCTTTATCGCTACGATGAATTACATGGGACAGACTATGTACCTTTTTTACGGATTTTCGTTGAGGAAAATGGCAGTACAAGCAGGATTAGTGAACGTCAATTTATACATCGAAACACGGTCCTCTATAAAATTAAGAAAATTGAAATGCTATTAGATATGGACTTAGGCAATCCCTTTACGAAGACTAATTTGTATATTGCCTTTTTAATTGAGGATGTCTTAATGCATCAATAGCCTGTCACAATTTTAAATTAACTGAATTATCTTTCTCGTTAAATACTCCTTCTAAAATTCTGGAAGCATACATATAAAGTACAAATGGGGGCGACTGTGCATTTTTGTTGTCCACATCTGAGGAAAACATATGCATGCTAATCAACTACCTGTTTAGAAGGAGTGAAGCTTCGTGACAAATGTAACAAGTCCCAATTGGCAAGTAAAAGATGAACAATTTGTATGGCATTCTATGAAGCCCTACAATCCAAATGCAACAATGATCGTCCAATCCTCTAAAGGAGCATGGATTACTGACATTGAAGGTAAGCGCTATTTAGATGCAATGGCAGGTTTATGGTGTGTGAACGTTGGTTATGGACGTGAGGAGATTGCCAAAGTTGCCTATGAGCAACTGCTAGAAAATACGTATACCCCATTATCTATTGGGCACATCCCTGCTATTCAATTAAGTGAAAAAATTAATGAGCTTTTAGGGGATGATTATGTCGTCTTTTTCTCTAATAGTGGCTCTGAGGCAAATGAGGCAGCCTTCAAAATAGCTAGACAATATCATCAACAAAAAGGTCACGTCAATCGAACGAAAATTATTTCTCGTTACCGTGCCTATCATGGTAGCTCGATGGGTGCTCTTGCAGCAACTGGACAAGCTCAACGAAAATATAAATATGAGCCACTGGCACCAGGTTTTTTACATGTCACACCACCTGACACTTATCGTGCCAATGAGGACCATATTCAAAGTAAGGACCCTTGTGCATTACCATCCGTCCAAGCAATCGATCATGTTATGACTTGGGAAATGTCAGATTCCATAGCAGCAGTCATTATGGAGCCTATTATTACTGGCGGTGGTGTAATTATGCCCCACGACCGTTACTTACAAGGAGTTAAAGCTGTTTGTGAGAAGCATGGCGCACTACTCATTGTCGATGAAGTCATTTGTGGTTTTGGTCGTACAGGCAAAGCTTTTGGATTCCAAAACTACGGCATCCAGCCTGATATTGTGACTATGGCGAAAGGCTTAACAAGCGCTTATATGCCACTGTCTGCTACAGCTGTTCGTCGTGAAATTTATGAGGCGTTTGCTGGAACTGAGGAATATGACTTTTTCCGTCATGTCAACACATTCGGTGGATCACCAGCAGCATGTGCCGTCGCATTAAAAAATATTGAAATAATGGAAAAGGAAAATTTATTTGCCCACTCGGCTGCTCTAGGTGCTACATTACTCACTACATTACAGGAGCAATTAAAGGAGCACCCGAATGTTGGGGATGTTCGTGGGAAAGGCTTATTAATTGGCGTAGAGCTAGTACAAGATAAAGACAGCAAAACACCGCTCGACATTACGCTTGTGAACAAAGTAATCACACAATGCAAGGAACAAGGGTTAATCATTGGGAAAAACGGGGTAACCGTGGCAGGTTTCAATAATGTGTTAACCTTATCTCCTCCTCTGAATATTTCCTCAGATGAGAAGAATTTCATTGTTGAAAAATTTGTACAAGCCTTACATTCTATTAAACTGTAGGAGGAATAAGTAGATGGTAACGAATACAGACATACAGGATTTAGGTCATTTTATCAATGGACAAACAGTTCTAGGGAAAAGCGGCCAGTTTTCAGATGTATTCAACCCAAGCACTGGTACCGTCATTGCTCGCGTACCTTTGGCAACAAAACAAGAGGTACAGGAGGCGATTGCTGCTGCCCAAGCGGCTTTTCCTGCTTGGCGTGCCTTATCAGTTGGTAAACGAGCTGAAATTATCCTTAAATTCCGCCAACTCATAACAGAAAATATCGATGAACTAATTGATATGATTTGTACAGAGAGTGGCAAAACGATTGAGGATGCCAAGGGCGAAATTACTCGCGGGTTAGAATCTGTTGATTTAGCTATCAATGCTCCACATTTACTTAAAGGAGAGTATTCGGTGAATGTTGGTGGTCATATCAATGCCTATTCTCTGAAAGAACCATTAGGCATTGTAGCGGCTATTTCACCATTTAATTTCCCTGTCATGGTACCGCTAGCAATTACAAGCATGGCGGTGGCTGTAGGAAACTGTGTGATTCTGAAGCCGTCAGAGCGGGTTCCTTGCTCCGCATTATTTTTATCAGAGCTGTGGAAAGAGGCAGGCTTACCAGATGGGGTTTGGACTGTTATTAATGGGGACAAAGATGCTGTGAATGAGCTGTTATGCCATCCAGACATTGAAGCGATTTCCTTTGTAGGCTCTACGCCAGTTGCAGAAGCCATTTATGCTACAGCCTCTAAACATGGGAAGCGTGTCACGGCACTAGGGGGAGGTAAAAATAATATGGTGGTTATGCCAGATGCTGACTTAGAGCATGTAGCAAATGCCTTTTTAGGGGCTGCCTATGGAGCTGCCTCCCAGCGTTGTATGGCACTGTCTACCATTATTCCTGTTGGTGAGGATACAGCCAATAAATTAGTGGGTATTCTTGCCGATAAAATTGCCAAGTTAAAAGTGGGTCCCTATACAGATGCCGAAGTTGATTTTGGACCAGTCATTACTCAGCAATCTAAGGATGCCATCATTGGCTATATCGATCGTAGCCTAGAAGAAGGCGCAACACTGGTCTGCGATGGGCGAAATCCGGAAATTGCCAAACAATCGAACGGTTTTTATCTTGGACCTACATTACTCGATCATGTAAAGCCTGGGATGGAAATTTATGAACAAGAGGTTTTTGGACCTGCACGGAATGTCGTCCGCGTGGCAACATTAGAGGAAGCTATAGCCCTTATTAATGACCATGAATTAGGAAATGGTGTAACCATCTTTACAAACAATGGTGCAGCAGCTCGAAAGTTTACCACTGAAATTGAAGTAGGTATGGTAGGTGTCAATGTACCGATTCCTATTCCAGTAGGCTATCATAACTTTGGTGGCTGGAAACGTTCAAGATTTGGTGAGGGACATATGTTTGGACCTGACCAAGTACGTTTCTTCACAAAAGCGAAAACCATTTCAGAAAAATGGATAGAACAAGGGAATGACGTTACCTCTTCCTTTGCATTTCCAAGTAATCAGGACTAATCCTAAAAAATAAATATTCGCGTAGTCAATAACTACGCGAATATTTTGAAAAAACTGACATACCAACATGGTCATCAGTTTTTACAGTTTAACTACTTGTTCTCTTTTTTCTCTTCCGTTTTTCTTACTTCTGAGAAATCTGTTTCTTCCCCAGCCTCCATGCCATAGCTAGGATTTCTATCCATACGAGTGAATGTATCCACATCATCCTCGTCTTCAAATCGCTTTACAAGAATTGGAATCGAAACTAGCCCAGCAAGACCAACGAGTGCATAAATCCAACGAGATAAGACCGCCGTTTGTCCACCAAATAAATAAGCCACTAAATCAAATCTAAAGAATCCAATGAGTCCCCAGTTGATTGCACCTATAATAACTAGTACTAAGGCGATTCTATAAAGCACGCTCATGTGTACACCTCCTTTATTTTCAATACTCCAAGCTATATTTCTTAGCAGGGAGGTGTCATAAGAAGCGATAAAATGACAAAGACTAGTCATTACAACCGCCGTTTTGACGGTCTTATTTTTTGCAATAACCTCTTTTTTATACTGTGTACAAATGGCGAAATAACGTACGCTGATGAATGGCGTTACTTGGATGGATTTTTATGTGTCTGCTCATGCTGAAGCAGCCATTCTTTGCGCCACATCCCGCCTCCATAACCTGTTAGCGTTCCATTGGAGCCGATAATTCGATGACATGGCACAACAATGCTGATATTATTTTTACCATTCGCACTACCAACAGCCCTTACAGCTTTTTCATTGTTAATAGCAATGGCGATATCCTTATATGAAGCCGTTTCACCAAATCCTACACTCTGTAAAACATGCCAAACAGCTTGTTGAAAATCTGTACCTTGAAAAACATAAGGAAATGAGAACTCCTGACGATCACCTAGAAAATACTCATGCAATTGCTTAACACATTCTAGTAAAACTTCAGGTGTGTCTTGCTGAGGAGCATTGACGACTTGCTCTCGCTCTACAAAGTTAATGGCATCAATTGCTGTATCACTTCCCTCAACTTCTATAATCCCAATTGGTGATGGATAATCTAATTTATACCGTTTCATACAGTGACCTCCATAAATAAAAGGTGGCATAAGCTTGCCAGCCTTGCCAATGTTCCGCATAGTTCTTTAATTCTTCAATTGTTGGTTTTTGTTCTAAGCCTAGTTGTGTTTTTAAAGCATTATGCAGACCAACATCTGCTATAGGAAATGCTGTCGGTTGTTGCAGACACTTCATAAGCACATAATCTGCTGTCCATGCTCCAATACCTCGAATGTCCATTAATCTTTTTTTCATGGCTTCGTAGTCCTCTTGTTGACACAGCAAATCTTTTGTCAATTGACCGCTTGCGATCATTTTGGCAATATCAATAATGTATTCTGATTTCCGCCGTGTAAATTGGAGGTTGATCAAATTATCTACCTCAATAACAGCTATTCTCTCTGGCGTTGGAAACAGCCAATAGCTTTGCCCTTCAAAGTAAATATATTCTCCAAATTGCTCGACAAATCTCTTTTTTAACGTATAGGCAAAAGATAAATTTATTTGTTGACCAATAATTGCCCAAACTAATGCTTCAAATAAATCAGGAATCCCGATTAACCGTAATCCGCTATATTTTTTCACAAGTGAACTTAAGATTTGATCGTTTTCAGCCATCTGGTAATACCCCTGTAAATCCTTTGTTAAATCAAACCACTCTGCGACATATTTTGCGATGATTGCCTGTTCATGGCTAGCTGGCTGTTTCATTGGAAATGTTACTATTATTTTATGGGCTTGCTCAGTTATTTCACATAAAATAAACTGTTCATCAATCTTCAATAATTTGTAGAGCACATTATCCTTTATATGGTGAAGAATTTCGTGATGTGAGCGCTTTAAGAACTGCAAACACTCTCTATAATTAAATGCTTGTGGTAACTTGATCACTAAATAACCAACATCGTTTGTCCATTTCATATCATGTCCCCCTGTTACGATAAGTTACGGTATTCTGTAGGTGAACAATTTTTCATCCGTCGAAAAACTTTATAAAAATTAGATGGACTTTGAAAGCCAGCTTCATAACATATCTCTAAATTTGTAAAGTCGGTATGTTTTAATAGATGGGCAGCCTTATCAATTCTGATTTTCTCTAAATACGTTCGGGGTGTCTCAGCAGTCTCTTGTTTAAATAGTCGTTCAAGGTGAAAGGGACTGAGGCCAACATGCTCCGCCATATCCTGTAAAGTCACTCTTTGTTTATATTCGTTCATCATAAAAGTCGTGACATTTTTAATCAATTGCGAGTGTGGGGAATGTTCGATTTCAGGCTGACATCGTTTACATGCCCGATAGCCAGCCGCCTCTACCTTTTGGATATCTTCATAAAATTCAACATTCATCTTTTTCGGTTTTCTGGATTTACAGGAAGGACGACAATAAATCTTAGTAGTTTTAACCGCTGTATAAAAAAGCCCATCATAGGTTTGATCACACGTTATAATCTTTTCCCATTTTTCCTCAAATGATAAATTGACTGCATCGTCCATGATTATTTCACCTCATTCCCATCGACTAAATATATAACACAGAAGTATCTTGGTCTTTTAATAATTTTGCAGCATGCTGTGTTAAATGCGCAATTATTTTATCTGAAAGTGCATTACCAAAGCTAAAACGTTTCACCCCTAATTCTTTTAACAGCTTGACATTCGTTAAATTAGGTAAAGAAAGAAGATTAATGGGCGCATTTATATTACAAGTCACCGTGCTTATTTCATTGGCATCTGTTAAGCCTGGGATAAATATACCACTTGCTCCACTTTCAATATAAGCTTTTGCTCTTGTGCATGTTTCCTCAAATGGTTGCTCCAATTGAAAATACGTATCCGTTCGAGCATTAATAAAGAAATCTTTATAGCCATGATTATCTAATTCTTTCTTCATGTTTGTTAATAAATAACAGTGTTCAATTATGCTTCTTAAGCCTGTTTGATGTTTAAGGGAATCTTCAATGTTAATCCCTGCTACTCCCACATCTGCCGTTCTCAAAACATTGTCGATAATACTTTGTTCATCATGGCCATACCCCGCTTCAATATCTGCTGATACGGGTATGTTGACTTGCTCTGTAATGGATTGAATAATTGTTAGATGTCGTTGAAAATCGATTTGTTCACCGTCCGCATAGCCAAGTGAGTTTGCTATGCCCCAGCTTGTTGTGCCAATTGCTTGAAAACCTGCCTTTTCTAATGTGAATGCTGATAAAACATCCCAAGCATTTCCAATAAATAATAGCTCTTGTGAAAAATGTAAATCATAAAATTGCTGAATTTTTGACATAATATAAGCCTCCATGCTATTTGTTAGACCTTATATTATCAGGAACTATCCTTTTATTTCGTCCTCAATCTTGCTGTTATGGTCTATAATAATGTTGTAACAAATATCTTGTAATAGGCTATTCAATTGTTTACATATAATCTAGTAACTGAAGAATAGGAGCTATGACCCTTACATGAAAAATAAAATAGTCAGAAAAATAAATTTATTCGCACTTATTATCCTAGTTATGTTCGCCATTATCCCCTCTGTTTGTGCAATCAGCCCAACAGATAAGCTGCTAGATCCTATTGTGTTAGGACAGCATTATGAAATTTTTCGAGACACTTCCAAAAAGGCCTCTATCGAAGATTTATTGAGTGGTGTCCATGACCATTCTTTTGTGGCTAGTAATCAATCGTATCCATTCTTTTGGCATACGAGAGATACGATTTGGTTACGTTTATCCATGGATGATATTTTAATAGATAAAAATGAATCCTATTTGCTAGAGGTAACAGATAAACTAGATAGCATTGATATGTATGTCATTAAAGCGGATGGGACCTACGAGGTACAAAAAAGAGGAATTACCAATCTAGGGGAGCAATCGATACCTTCACGATCTAATTTATTTCAAATCAATGATCCTGCTATTCGTGAAATTTATTTCAAGTTAGACGGAGCATTACCATTCAGTATAACATCCTATCTTTATAGTGAAATCAGTTTCATCAACAAGATCAGCGAATATAAATTTTTAACAGGTATCTTTTATGGTTTTTTATCCGCCCTCTTAATTTATAATTTATTTTTATATTTTTCATTAAAAGACAAAGCATATTTCTTCTATGTTTTATATATGCTGAGCTTTATTTTCTATCAAGCTACGTTAAATTCACTAGACATTGAATTATTAGGATCATGGTTGCCTAAAGCGTTCTTTATCAAATCTTTAACAGTCAGTGGAAATCTTTTGCTTGTATTTATGCTTTTATTTTGCATTCAATTTTTAGAGTTAAAAAAATTTCTACCGCTATTCCACAAAATAGGGAAATTGCTTTTATGGATTACGATCTGTTCTTTAATGGCCTCCTTTATCATTCCGGATGTGTCCATCACCAACAATTTTACAACTAGCTTTGCTGTTGTTGTCTTTATTTTTTTATGGTTGTCAGGCATTTTTGTATTAGTAAAGGGCCAAAAAATGGCTCGATTTTATCTAATTGGTTGGACGGTTTTACTTGGCTCCATTATCGTTCAAGCACTAGCCTTTTTAAGTGTGATCCCGTTCCATCCACGTATATTTGAGGAGGTTCCGGCTATTGGAGCTATTTTTGAATCAATCTTTTTATCTTTAGCATTAGGAGATAAAATCAATATTATCAAGAAAGAACATCAAATCATGCAAGAAACGTTAAATGAGCAACTTGAAGAGAAAGTACACGCTCGCACCCAAGAGCTTGAATTAGCGAAGCTGAAGCTTGAAGTATTAGCTAACACAGATCATCTAACACAGATTCCAAATCGTGTACGCCTAGATGATGTATTAGAAAAAGAATTAGAACAAGCTCAAAGAAATGGAACACCTCTTTCTACGATTCTGTTAGATATTGATCACTTCAAAGCCGTTAATGATGAACATGGTCATCAGGTAGGCGATATTGTATTACAAACTGTAGCAGAGCTATTGAAAAATAATGTACGAGCTGAGAACATCGTTGGTAGATGGGGTGGTGAAGAGTTTTTAGTCATTTGCCCATGTTCCCATTTAAAGGATGCTGTGCAGCTATCTGAAAATCTAAGACAGCAGCTTGAACAGCATTCATTTCCAGTTGTTGGTCACAAAACAGGAAGCTTTGGTGTGACATGCTTTGTGATGGGCGATACAATTCATTCCTTAATATCTAGATGTGACAAGGCTTTATATCAGGCCAAACACCATGGTAGAAATCGTGTGGAATTTTTACTAGATCATACAAAACCGGAGACGAAAACAGAGGCGTCATTACCTTGACGCCTCTTTGTCCTTGTTTACACATTGACTTTTGAATAATAAAACGCTAATCTTTTTGATGAGCAAAATAAAAACAAGCAACGAGAATCATAAACATCGCCACTCTTTTATGACTTCAACAATATGTAAAAAACCCCTTCTAGCAATGCTAAAAGGGGTTTCTATTATTTTTGCCAATGATTTAGTTCCTTTAACAATTCGGGTAGCTGCAATTTCTTGACATCGATAGGTGGCAATGCCTTAATAAACTCTTTCCCATATGACTTACTAGTAATTCGTCGGTCTAGGACAATAAAAGCTCCTTTATCCTGCGAAGAACGTATTAATCGACCAAAGCCTTGCTTAAACCTCATGATCGCTTCTGGTAGGGAAAGCTCAGTAAAGGAATTGCGGCCTTGAGTAGTTAGGTGCTTTGCCCTCGCCTTAAAAACAGGCTCTTCTGGTGAAGAAAATGGTAATCGTACGACAATGACAGAGGCCAGTGCATCTCCTGGAACATCTACACCCTCCCAAAAACTGTTTGTACCAAATAGAACGGCATGACTAAATTTTTGGAATGATTTTAGAATGCGCATACGGCTACCACCTGTTACACCTTGTGCAAATAGCATGTAATCATCTAATAGTTCACTATCTTGGATAAGCTCGACTGTTTTTCGTAGCATATCCTGTGCTGTAAAGAGTACAAAGCAACGCCCTTCTGTCATTCGAACAGTCCTCGTAATTGCATGGGCAACAGCCTCAATGTATTCTTCTTGGCTGACATGCTGAATATCTGGCATATCGGTGACGATAAATGCCTTAGCTCCAGCATAATAGGCTGGCGGAGCTTGTAGTTTCAAGACTTCAACATCATCAGAAATGCCCAACTGGCGTGTAACAAAGCGCTCATTGCCTGGTACCGTTAATGTGCCTGATGTCCAAACAATACTTGCTTGCTGACGTAATGGTGCTAATACTTGTTCAATTATCGGCGTTACATTGACAGGCTTCTTAAAAACATGGAGACTGCCAGGGACACTCCGTACATCAAATTCTAACCAAACAGAATTGCCTTCCTGTGGTGACAGAAAAATATCGTCCCATTCAGCAATTTTTATCTTTACTTCTCGAATCCAATATTGCCATTCAGATAATACATATTGATCGTTTTTATCTAGCTGCTCAATCGCATTTTCGAACGACTGTGTAATGGTAGTAGCGAGATCTAGCCATTGCTGGGTTAGTTTGCTTACTTGTGCAAACGATTCTTTCGCAAGTGAAACATCCTCTAAAAACAAGGTACATTTGCTACCTGCTTGTTTCCCTTTCATTTGCTGTTGCAATTTTTGAATTGTTCTCTGGATTGTATCATCAAATGTCCGCTGCAAACGTATAAATTGTGCATCAAGATGCTGTAAATTTCGCATGGCTACTCGCTGTTTTTTCTTCGCTGCCTGGCAAAACTGCTGAAATAAAGCCGTATCCTCCATCGTACCAATTTGTCCAAAAATATACTTCCATTGTGTGTAGGAGAAGACTACTTCATCCTGCTGCATAGCAGCCTGAATAAATTGATGCGCCTCGTCAATAATCCAGCCATCTATTTCTGTAAAGAGTGGTGTTTGACGCACTAAATCACTTAAAACCATGGCGTGATTCGTTACAATACAGTCAGCAACTGCACTGTTCTTTAAAGCTTGCTCATAGAAATCAAAGCCCTTTGAAGGCTTGTCATTCGGTATTTTTCGGATTTTTTCTAAAAACAGTTGTCCGCCACCAGAAACATTGAGCTCGCTCAACACACCTGTCTCTGTTTTGGTCAACCACACAAGTATTTGTAAAATAGTAAATGTATCATCATAGGATTCATCAGCATATGCCATACATTGCTCAAAGCGATCGAGATCAATATAATGCTGCATTCCCTTCAGCACACACAAATTCACCTTTGTCCCAAGGATTTTTTCGATCTTTGGTAGCTCTTCTTCTACAAGCTGTTCTTGTAAATAGGAAGTATACGTACTGATGGCAATCTTTTTATTGACAGCACGGGCAAATAAGATGGCTGGAAGTAAATAGCCAGCAGTTTTACCAATACCTGTAGAAGCTTCAATCACGCACTCCTGTTGTTCATGTAATGCCCGCCAAATCGTGTCCATCATGTCAAATTGTGCAGGACGTTCCTCAAAATTTGGCAGTGCCTTTGCCATTAAAGTTATTTTCTCATCTACTGATTGAGGGTAGGCAATCGTTTCTGTCACATGCTCATGCTTATTTCGGCCATTGCCAATGGCAAAATTACGGTAATAATGTACATTTTCGCGGCCCGTCGTATGCTGGCGCTTAATTTGCAACGCCTCAAAAAAAAGCTGAGAAATATTTGATTTCAAGCGAAATGAACGCTTATGCATCTGTTCAAGTGTAAGCTGCGGTAAACTTAGTAGCTCCTTCCAGCAATGCTTGAATAGCTCAGCTGTCGCGCGTGCATCGTCATCCGCTCGATGTGCATTTGCTAACTCTATATTTAAATCGGCCGCTAAATCCCCTAGCTTAAAACCAAGTGACATAGGGAACAAAATTTTAGCTAGCTCCACCGTATCCATTTTTTTACCTTGCCATTTCGGTAGTCCAGCACGTTTAAACTCTGCTTGTAAAAAGGTTAAGTCAAAATCTGCATTATGTGCAACAAATACACAGTCAGCCAGTAGCTCATATATGTAATCCGCATGCGCTTCAAATGGGAAGGCATCCTTTACATCCTCATTTGTTATATGCGTTAAATCTTGAATGAAAGTTGGAATAGCTTTCCCTGGATTAATGAACTTCGTATAGGTATGCTCAATTTCCCAATCCTTCATAATAACAATGGCAATTTGAATCATCCGGTCCCCATTGGCTGGTGAATGACCAGTTGTCTCCAAATCTACAATTGCATATTTTTGACTTTCCATCATACATCTCAACTCACAGTTCACATTAGATAAGTTGAATTTTATCATATTATTGGCTCTGCGGCATCCTTTCTCCTCTTTGTTAAATCACCGCATCCATACAAAAACGCAACCTTAGAGAAATCCCCTAAGGTTGCGTTGTGGAATCGCTTATTGAGAACTTACTCAAACAAACATTAAGCTTATTGTTTTTTTGCTACATCAACAATACGGCCTTCAGTTGTTGTTTTTACTTCTTTAAGTGATAGTAATTGCTCTTGAAGGTTTTCCCAATCAGATAAGCCTAAATCTGTAACACGACCTTCTTCATATGCTTTAGCAAACATATCTAGGCCATCCCCACCTTTAGCAGTATAGGCATTTGTAGCTACTGTGTAAGTTTTACCATCTTCAATAGTAACGTATTTACCTGTTGCTTTATCTAAATATTCGATAGATACAACACGTGAGCCTACTTCTTTTGACGAATCATACTGTAATTTCGCTCCAGCAATGTGTAAGAAGCCACCATTTTCTTTAGGTGCATTTTTCAAGGACACTTCAAATGCTGCTTTTAGCTCAGCACCTGTTGCATCCATTAATGCTAATGTATTACCAAATGGTAATACTGTAATTACTTGACCAACTGTAATATTCCCAGCTGGAATTGCTTCACGAATACCACCGCCATTTTGTAATGCCATTACAACCGTTTTATCAGTATATTTTTGTGCCTTTGCTAGCATACCGTCTGTAATGATATTACCTAAGGCTGTTTCATTACTACGCACACTTTCAAGACTTGCTTCACTTGCACGTGGGTTAGCTAAAGCTTCTTTTAGTGTTACACCGATTTCTTTGTTGTTCACTTCATCTACTTTTGCTTTATAAGGTGCTAGTAATTTCACTAATGTTTCGTCTTCAGCTACCTTACCAAGGTCGATTAATTCGCCACCATATTCAGTAACTACACCATCTCCATCAAATGTTACATCAAGCGTACCTAAGTATTTAACATACTCATTGGCCTGTACAATTAATGTAGCATCCTTTGCTTCGCCTACTGTATTTGTATCAACAACGAATGGTTCGTCTAATTTTGTATGATCATGTGCACCAACAATAACATCAATGCCTGATACATTTTTAGCTAGTAAAATATCATTATCAACATTCGGATTATCATTGTAGCCAATATGTGTTAAAGCGATAATTTTGTTGACACCCATTCCTTCAAAGGCTGCCACTGCTTTTTTCGCTTCCTCTATATAATTTGTAAAAGTTACTTTATCAGGAGAAGCAATATCAACCGTTTCCTCTGTCGTTAAGCCGAAAATACCTACTTTTTCTCCATCAATTTCTTTCACAATACCAGAGTAAATTTTACCATTTTCAGGTTCACTTGAAATTAAGTCTGTAAATAAACCAGTGAATTTATCATCTGCTGAGAAATCTGTATTGGCATCCACAAATGGGAATTTAGCACCTTTAATAAAATCTGCTAATGCTTGATGGCCTTCTGCTGATGCACCTAAATCAAATTCATGATTACCAAATACCATTGCGTCAAAGCCAATTTCATTTAATAGCGCTAAATCTGCTTGTCCATGGAATTCATTGAAATACAATGTACCATTGAATGCATCGCCAGCATGTAATGTTAAAACATTTTTCTTTGCTTCTCTTTGTTCTTTTACAGCTGTCGCCAATTTAGGTAATTCATTTGCACGAGCATGTGTATCATTCACATGTAAAATCGATAATGAGAAGGCATCTTCTGGTGTTTCAGGAGTCTCTGGAGTTTCTGGTGTTTCTGGGTTTGACTTTGTTAGAGCCTCTGCAATGAATGTCGCCAGTTGTCCACGTGTAACTTTTTCACTAGCCTCATGATTTTTTGCACTTTCAAGCTCCGGTAATGTTGGAATAGATGCTAAGATTTTTGCTAAATCGCCATGTGTAATTGTTTGGTTTGGACGGAAAGTATTATCTCCATAGCCTGTAATGACATTTAATCCTACTAGAGCTGCAATCGAGCCATAATAAGGATTTGATGCACTAATATCCGTAAATTTTGGATCCTCTACTTCTTTTGTATCCAATTTTAATGCGCCTGCAATCATTTTTGCCGCTTGTCCACGTGTGACATTAGTATCTGGTTTGAATGTACCATCTGGGTAACCACTAATAATCCCTGCTGCATAAAGTGTAGAAATGCCTTCAAAATCTGCATGACTTTCCTTTACATCCGAAAAAGGGCTTGCTGCTGATGCTGGTACTACCGCTACCGCTGTTACAGCCAATGCTGCTGCAGTTACTGTTAAAAATTTGTTACGTTTATTTTCCATGACAAATGATACCTCCACTAGTAAAATGATGTACTAACAACTAAATTCTACATAAATATGACGCAAAATACTAGAACATTTGTAAAATTATAATTTTATAAACTAGTTTAATAGTAATAAAAGCAAAATTTTACCAGTTACTTTTATAACAAATTCAATCATAAAAAAGGAGGATTGGCTATGCTTTGCCATCCTCCTCTCTAGTATTAAGTTATACTATTGCTGAATTACATCACGGTTGCTTCTGGCTCGTGTGCAATCATTTCCTTAATTGTATTGCCCTCTCCCATGATGGCTACAGTTGGTTGATGGTCTTTAGCCTCATGATTATCCACATACACATAGGAAATAATGATGACAATATCACCACGCTGCACAAGTCTTGCTGCTGCGCCATTAACACAAATGACACCTGATCCTCGTTCACCAGCTATAATATATGTTTCAAAACGAGCGCCATTATTGTTATTCACAACATGTACTTTTTCGTTTGCCAGCATACCTACTGCATCTAAAATATCTTCATCTATTGTTATGGAGCCTACATAGTTTAAATCTGCCTGTGTCACTGTTGCACGGTGAATTTTACTATTCATCATCATACGTAACATACTATATTCCCTCTTTCACGGTAAAAATACAATTATCTATTAAACGTGTCTTACCTATATAAACAGCTGCTGCCAACAGTACTTGCTGAGTTGTAGCTGTCACTGGTGTTAAATCTGGATATGCTAATAATTCAATATAATCAATGCGGCCATGTGTTCTTGCATGAATATGAGCTTTTGCTTTAGCAAGTGCGCTATCAGCATCACCATTCACTAAAAAGCTATCGCGAGCCAACTGTAATGCTTCATTGATCGCTGGAGCCTCTTGTCGCTCTGACTTGCTTAAATAGACATTACGAGAAGATTTCGCCAAACCGTCCTCCTCGCGTACAATTGGGACAACACGCATTTCTAAAGGGAAATTAAAATCACGTACCATTGTCGCAATAATCGCAACCTGCTGTGCATCTTTTTGACCGAAATAAGCTCTTGTTGGCAGTGTTAAATGAAATAATTTAGAGACGACCTGTAAAACACCATCAAAATGACCAGGACGACTCGCACCACAAAGAATGGTAGCCTGCTCGCCTGCATGTAGACGAATGCCTCCATCTTGAGGATACATTTCCTCCACACTTGGTGCGAACACAATATCAACGCCCACAGATTCAGCTAATGCAGTATCTCTAGGCAAATCACGAGGATAACTTTCAAAATCCTCATTTGGCCCAAATTGTGTTGGGTTGACAAATATACTCATCACAACGACATCATTTTCTACACGAGCTGTTTGTGCTAATGTTAAATGACCTTCATGTAAATAGCCCATTGTCGGAACAAGTCCAATCGTTTTTTGAGCATGCTTAGCTGCTTGAATTTCTGTGGCTAATGCCTGTATGGTCGTGATGACTTTCATCATTTAACGCCTCCATATAGCTGATCTAATGCTTCCTCTTTCATTGTGAAGAAATGTTTTGGAGCTGGGAAAGTACCCGCTTTCACTGCTTCTACGTAACCCATCATCCCCGCGCTTGCTTCTTTGCCCATATCAGCAAATTGTTGAACAAATTTCGGTACATGGTGCGAACCGTAGCTTAGCATGTCATGATACACCAGCACTTGTCCATCAGCCTCAATACCAGCGCCTATGCCAATCGTTGGAATAACAAGACTAGCTGAAACAAGCTCTGTCAGCTGATGAGGGATACATTCCAACACGACTGCACATGCTCCAGCCGCTTCACACTGTTTTGCTTCTTCAAGCAGTGTAGCAGCCTGTTCAGCTGTTTTTCCTTGTACCTTATAACCACCAAGCACTCCAGCTGATTGAGGCAACAAGCCTAAGTGAGCTACTACTGGAATACCAGCTGACGTTAATTTACGAATGACAGGTATAACTTCACCTGCCCCCTCAACTTTTAAAGCATCTGCTCCTGTTTGTTGCATCATCGCAATGGCTGTTTTGAGTGTCTCATTGACATCGCCATGATAAGAACCAAAGGGCATATCAACAACAATAAACGTATCCTTTGCCCCTCGTCTTACTGCTTTTGCATGATGAACCATATCCGTTACAGTTACAGGCATTGTAGAATCATAGCCAAGCACGACCATTCCAAGTGAATCCCCGACTAGTATCATCTCAACACCAGCTTCTTCCGCGAATTTAGCAGCTGGATAATCATAGGCCGTCACCATCACGATTTTTTCGCCTGCCGCTTTCATCTTTAAAAAATCGGTTGTCGTTTTCATTTTGTAGTCCTCCTTTTTTAAAGGAAGAAAACAGAAAAACCCTTCTGGCCGAAAATAGACAGAAGGGTAGTGTGTCGTTCAATGATAAAAAGACCCCTTAAAGAGGCAATAGCTTGCAAAATGAAAGCTATATTTGAACGTATCGTTTTCTTCCGTCCCTGTCTAAAAGATCAAGGCAGATATTTGGTAGTATAGTCTATTGCGTTTTGAAGGTGCCGTTCACAATGGATACTGCCCTTCGCACATACTATAACAGATTTCCCTATTAATCTTCAAATATTATTTTCTTACAATATCTTCGTCTAACAACATTGGAAAAAATTTTCTTTTAGAATTGACAATCAATGTTATACGTCATATACTATCCACATACTATATGCCATATAATATAAAATGAAGTATAGGTATTACATGTGAGGTGAAAAGATGACATTTCAGCTTGGTTCAGCTTTACTTGATGCTTGTGTACTGGCTATTGTCGAGAAAGAGGACGCCTACGGTTATTCTTTAACACAGCAGGTACAATCAGTCATGGAGATTTCAGAGTCTACACTGTATCCTGTATTACGTCGCTTACAAAAAGCGCATTACTTAACAACGTACGATCAGCCTTATCAAGGTAGAAATAGACGCTATTATCAAATTACAGAGCAAGGACGTATACGATTATTAGAGCTATTAAAAGAATGGCAAATGTATAAGGAAAAGGTTGATTGTGTACTTTTAGGAGGGAATTTAGATGGATAGAGCAAGCTATTTGAAACAGCTACGAGGAAAATTACGTCGGCTTCCTGCGCATGAGTTAGACGCTGCGCTTGCCTATTATGAAGAATACTTTGAGGAAGCTGGAGAGGAAAATGAACATCAGGTTATTTCACAACTTGGCTCTCCTTCACATGTCGCCTCACAAATATTAGCTGATTTCGCATTAAAGGATTTAGAAACCTCCTCGGCAAAATCAACAAAAAAGAATATGTCTGCTATTTGGCTCATTATTCTAGCTATACTGTCTGCGCCCCTTTCATTGCCATTACTTGCAACAGCCATTGCACTCATTTTTTCATTTGGCGCAGTCATTATCAGCTTAATCTTTGCTATTGTCGCAACTGTAATTAGTATTTTTGCCGGTGGCGTTGTGGCAATCATATCAGGTTTCTTAATTTTAACAGAGCATTGGCCGACTGCCCTGCTCTTTATGGGTGTCGGGTTAATCGTAACAGGCTTGGGAGTCCTACTGTTCCCAGTTGTTGCTCGTGTTATCAAGAAAACCGTTGTTGTCTCTGTTGAAACATTAGGCAGACTATTCCACAAAATGACAAAGAAGCAAAAAAAGGGGGACTTCTAAATGACGTCAAAAAATACCCTTATTGCCATGACAATGATTGCATTAGGCATTCTACTCGCATTGATTGGCTATTTTTCAGGGGGGCGCTGGCTGATTCTAAAAGATTCAGAGGGTCTTTATGTCCCAAGTAATACTAAATTAGTAAGTCAGTCTTATGCTTTAGATGCATTCACAAGTATTAATATCGTAAATGATTATGGAGATGTGGAGATTGTTGCAAGTGGTCGTGACTTTAAATTAGACACAAAGGTCCTTGAGCAAGCAGATGTAACATATCATATTGATAACGGAACTTTAACCATCGAAACAATGGCAAAGAAAAAGGATGGTTTTCAATTTGGCTTCGGGAACCTCTCTTCCCCTTCAATCAAACTCTATGTCCCAAAAGATACAAAAATAGAGGCGATTGTGATAGACAGTAATTTTGGCGATACAGCCATTCATGGGCTACAGTATCAGCAGCTTAATCTCATCCAGGATTATGGAGATATTACTTTCAACAACACGACTGGTGACAGAACAGAGATTAGGCAGTCCTTTGGTGATTTAACGCTTCAGCAACTTACTAGCAACGGCTTCACTATTGAGAGCGAGCATGGAGATATCGATATAGATGGCACATTAAATGGCCAATCAACCATTACCTCTAGTTTTGGCGATACAACGCTCCACTTACAAAACAAACAAAGTGATGTAGGCTATGATCTCAAAACAGACTTCGGTGATGTGACCATTAATGATGAAGAACAAAGTGGCACCGTGACACAAGTAATTAAGGGTGAGCACCAACTGAATGTTTCCTTATCACATGGTGATATAGATGTGTCATTAAAATAAAGAATAGACAATAAAAGAAGCTGCAAGTACAGGACGTTACTTGCAGCTTCTCATATTGTTGAAAAACAAAACCATTAATAGAATTTTTGTGAAAGGTGAAAATGGTTTCCGTTGCAGACTACTTTCTTTCCTGTAGGCGAGCGCCGAATCGCTTCCTCCGCAACCGCTCCGTTTAGAGTTTTGGCTGTCTCGTGATCCCACGGGAGTCAAGTACCCTTCCACTTCAACCTACAAAAGTGTTACCTTTTAGCAAAGGTTTTCAAATAAAGTGAAGGTGTTCACGAGTCTTTATGAAGAGGTGCTGTTACGCATGACTTCCCCACATTGAAAATAAGAGTCTATAGATTCTCTAGTAATACTAATAATGGATTATTTTGTTCGCTACGGCCAGTATGAAAGATAAAGCAAAGACACTTTTGCAGAATGGTTGATTGGAGTGGAGCCAGCGTCACTCCTAGGGGATTTAGCGTCACAGATGAGACCCTGGAGCGAACGTAAGTGAGTGAAGCGGCTCATCGGACGCCCCCTGGAAAGGACGCTGGCGGAACGGAAATCAACCCCTCACCTTGCAAAGTTGCTTTTTCTGCCGTTGACATCATCTTTTTGCAACAACATGAGAAGCCGCAAGTATAGGACATTACTTGCAGCTTCTTGTTTATAATATTTTGATGTCTCCCGCATAGATCGTGCGAATCGTTCCATCGTCCTGCGTCAGCTGGAGAACACCATCGTCTGTAATGCCACTGGCAACCCCTTCAAAACGTTCACGTATCGTCGTTACCTCTATACGTTGACCAATTGTACAGGACAATTGCTGCCATAGTGTCTTTAGACTCGCAAAACCCTCTTTGACGTATAATTCTGTAAATTGTTCTAAATAGTGTAAGATAGAGGCAACAAGTGCTGCACGATTGATTTCTTCCCCTGCTTCTAATCGTAATGAAGTGGCAATATCCGCAATATCAGGTGAAAAGTCAGCTGCTGCTTGGTTCGCATTTATGCCAATTCCAACAAGTAAAGCTTGCACAAGATCCGCCTCTGCCTGCATTTCCGTTAAAATACCTGTACATTTTTTGCCATTAATCAATAAATCATTGGGCCATTTAATGGCTGGCTCTACATGTTTATATAATGTTTTAATGGCCATTGTGACAGCTACTGCCACCACAAGTGTATAGGATGAGGCCTGCTGGGGTGTAACATCTGGCCGAACGATAACGGTCATCCAAATACCTGTCCCATGGGCAGACTCCCAAGGACGAGCCATACGACCTCGCCCCGCTGTTTGCTCCTCACCAATAATAATTGTACCGTGTGGAGCTCCTTCCTGTGCAAGCTTATGCGCAATCGTTTGTGTTGAATCAACTACATCGTAATAATGGATCTCACGTCCAAAATGCTCTGTCTTTAAAAAAAGCTCAATCTGTGTGGGGCTCAAGCTATTTGGTACACCTGTCAATACATACCCCTTTTTCTTAATAGTTTCGAATGTATATCCTTCCTCTTGTAATGTTTGCATATGCTTCCAAACAGCGGTTCTTGAGACACCAAGAGAATTTGCTAATTCCTGACCTGAAACCGCTTCTCCATCAGCAGCCAATATTCTTTTTAAAATTTCGTCCTTCATGGAAATTGTCATCTTCACATCCATCCTTTAGTTAACTGTACTCTTGTTATGTAACTTAATTTGTCTTAATCATACTGTAAATTAACGTAAATGACCACCAACGATAGGAATTTAATAAAACCGCCTCCCGAAATGGGAGACGGTTTTTGACTATCATGTATTGGGCTTTAAGTAAGATCCTGCTGCTCAAGCCAGCTTTTAATCTGTTGTCGATCATTTTGAAGTTCATGATGAAGAATGGCTATCAGCAGATCCTCCAATGCGGCTTTTACCCACGGCCCACCCTTTTTGCCAGACCATTTCAGTAAATCAGCCCCATTCACCACTAATTCTTGCTTATGTTGAATCGGTAATTTTGCCTGTAATTCTCGAATAGATTGTTGAGGTATCGAAGCGTCTAATTGGCGAAGTTGGGCAAAATATTGTGCAGCCACTAGTTCTTGCTCTGTGTAGTTAAAATAATGGCGATTTGTCCAACCATCTTTTAAATCGTCATAAGCTGTTAAAACGGATTTAATAAACGCCATTTCCTTATTAGATAATCGATAATCGCGAACTACCTCACGCCATGCTGTTCCTTGCAGTAAGGCAAAGTATGCCCAGCCAAGAAGTGCATCCTTTGTTTGAAAATTACGCCATTGTGAAGCTTGAAAATCACCCGTTAAATAGGCCGTTAACCCACAGTCCTCTAGTTTTTGTATACCCCCAAAAACTGTTTGTCCTATCCAAAGCTTATCAAGCTCTGCTTTAATGCGTTCTTTTGCAATAAATCTCAGATCAGCAGCCCTTTGCTGGATGGCTGTTATTGTATTCGCCTCGATTGTAAAATCAAGCTGTGCGGAGAAGCGAATTGCTCGCAGCATTCTTAGAGCATCTTCTGCAAACCGTTTTTCTGCCTCTCCTACCGCTCGTATAACGCGCTTTTCAATATCTTGTCGTCCACCATAATAATCTACAAAAGAGCCATCATGACGCATGGCAATGGCGTTCATCGTAAAATCTCGGCGTTGTAAATCCTCTTTTAGAGATCGAACAAAATGGACATTCTGTGGTCTTCGATGATCTGTATATTCCCCATCTGTCCGATAGGTAGTCACTTCCACAGGTCCAGCGGGTACGATAACAAGTACCGTCCCATGCTGAATCCCAATATCTACAGTCTTTTGAAACACAGTTTTTACTTCTTCAGGCAAGGCATTTGTAGCCACATCTACATCATGGGCAGGACGATTGAGTAAAGCATCTCTTACAGCTCCACCAACAATAACTGCTTCAAATCCCGCCTGTTCTAATTGTTCAATGACTGAATAGGCTGCTTGCCATTCTTTATTGTTTTGCATGATTTCTTTCCGCAACCTTCTCGTACAGATTTTCATATTGTTCCACAATTTTGGATGAGTGGAATTTTTCACTTACTGCACGGATGGCCGCTTCTCGGAAGCGCAGTAATTGTTCCTCATCTTGCAATAAATGGGTTGCATACGCCGCAACTGCCTCTGTATCCCCTAATTCCACGATATAACCGTCTACACCGTGCTCAATGACTTCTGGAATACCACCTACATTTGTTCCAATACAAGGTACACCACAAGCCATTGCCTCTAGTAACACCAGTCCAAACGATTCTTGCTGTGATAATAATAGCTTTAGGTCACTAATCGCATACAGTTCAGCTAAGTTTTCTTGTTTCCCTAAAAATAAAACATCCTTCATATAAGGACTTCCTTTTACTTGATCCATGACACGATGCTTTTCTGGGCCATCACCTACTAATAAGAGCTTTGCTTTCATGTTGGCACGGATTTTCATAAAGGCGTCTACAATGTGTGGAAGGTTCTTTATTTTACGGAAGTTTGATACATGAATGAGGACTTTTTCATCTTCTTGAATACCAAATTGCTCTTTTAAGTTTCCTAAATTTCGTGGGAAGTATTCGCGTTCGTCCACAAAGTTATAAATCGTTTCAATTGGTTTTACTGTATCAATCAGTTCATAGGTTTGTTCTTTTAATGCCTGTGACACGGTTGTCACAATATCAGATTTATCAATCCCATACTTAATGGCCTGTGAGAGCGTAGAATCTTGCCCAAGCACCGATATATCTGTGCCATGAAGGGTCGTAACGATGCCAATGTCTCGGCCGCTCATTTCACGTGCTAGCACCGCACATACTGCATGTGGGATGGCATAATGCACATGTAGCACATCCAACTCTTCATCCTTGATGACGTCTGCCATTTTACTCGCTAATGCAATATCGTAGGGAGAATATTGAAATACTGAATAATTATTAACTTCGACTTCATGGAAAAAGACGGTTGGATAAATTTTATTCAATCGAAATGGTACGCTTGAGGTGATGAAGTGAATTTCATGTCCTCTTTCTGCAAGCATTTTGCCTAATTCTGTTGCAATGACACCAGAGCCACCAACTGTAGGATAACAGGTAATGCCTATTTTTAGCTTTTTCATTCGATGATCATCCTTTCTGAATCACGTCTTTTGTTAATTGCGTCTTTCTTGTATCAGTCTCCAATCCACAAAGCCTTCCTCGAGGCCTTTTAGTAATATTTCTGCTGTTCCCATATTGGTTGCCAGTGGCACTTGGTAAACATCACAAAGACGGATTAGTGCAGAAACATCTGGCTCATGTGGCTGTGCTGTTAAAGGATCACGGAAAAATATCACCATGTCCATATCATTATTGGCAATCATTGCGCCAATTTGTTGATCGCCACCAAGTGGCCCTGAACGAAAACGTGTAACTTCCAAACCAGTAGCTTCGATGACACGTTGTCCTGTTGTGCCGGTAGCATATAGTGTGTGTTCTTGTAAAATATTTTGGTAAGCAATAGCAAACTGTACTAAATTATCTTTTTTACGATCATGTGCAATCAATGCGATTTTCATATAGCTTCCATCCCAATCTTTAGATGATGTTTTCTAAACCATAAACAAGCTGATCCATTTTCATAACCTCTTCTATGCAAAATGCAACACCCGACATAAAAGAATTACGGTTTAATGAATCATGGCGAATCGTTAGTAGCTGCCCATCCCCTCCAAATAATACTTGCTGGTGTGCCACTAAACCAGGTAAACGTACGGAATGAATGCGCATACCGTCAAAGTCTCCACCTCTTGCACCTTTAATGGTTTCTTTCTCTTCTAGATGTCCTTGTGCCTTAGGCGTACGGACCTCTTGTATTAACTGAGCCGTTTTCACCGCTGTCCCAGATGGTGCATCAAGCTTCTGATCATGGTGCATTTCTATAATCTCTACATCTGGTAAGTATTTGGCTGCTTCTTTTGCAAACTTCATCATTAGGATAGCACCAATCGCAAAGTTTGGTGCAATAATGCAACCTAACTCTTTTTCTTTGGCCATGGCTGATAATTCCTCTAGTTGTGCATCTGTAAATCCTGTTGTACCAATTACAGGTCGTACATTTAAATTCAGTGCTTCCTTTGTATGTTTGTAGACTGCATGTGGATTAGTTAAATCCACTAGTACATCTGGTGCAGTTGCTTCTACAAGATCATGCATTTCTGTAAATATAGGCACTGTATAGCTTACTGGAAACATATCTAAATCAGCTAAAGTTTTTCCTACTTCCTTATAATCTAGTACAGCTACTAATTCCATTTTGTCATGTTTCATGACCGTATGTACAGCCTCAGCTCCCATTTTTCCTCTTGCTCCCGCAATAGCTACACGAATCGACATCATTCTTCATCCTTTCTAGTCCAACGATCCTTATCTCTAGTTTCAAATTTATGTATGACGCGTAAAAGTGCTTCATCTAGTTTTATACCTTGAGCATTTGCAAAACAGACTAGTACAAAGAAAAAGTCTCCTAGTTCCTCTTCAATACTATTTATATCCTCAGTACTCTTTTTCTTTTTCTGTCCATAGACATCCTGAACTTCGCGTGATAGTTCACCTAATTCTTCTGTTAGACGTGCAAGTAATTCAAATGGTGGAAAATAGCCTTCTTTAAATTGTCCTATATAGTCATCGACACGCTGTTGTAAAGCTTGCATTGTTAGTTGATCTGCCATAAAAATCACACTCCTATTTACCATCGTATAAAATTTACACCATTGTTGTCAAAACCAATAAAATGTCAGATAATAGATAACACTACTTCATTTGTTTGGAACTACAGGAGGTCAAATGCTAAAACAGATTAAAATTCGTAATATTATCGCAATTATGCTCGGAGCAGCAGTTTTCAGCTTCGGCTTTGTTCACTTCAACATCCAAAATCAACTGGGTGAAGGTGGACTAAGTGGGATTACCCTCATACTATATTTTACATTAGGATGGGACCCCGCCTTAATGAACCTGTTATTAAATATTCCCATGTTTATCATAGGTTATCGATTACTTGGAAAAAAATCATTTGTCTATACGCTTGTCGGCACTTTATCTGTATCTCTTTTTCTAAAAATTTTTCAAAAATATCAATTTACCATCCATTTAGAGGATGACATGTTGCTTGTGGCACTTTTTGCTGGTGTCTTTGTTGGATTGGGACTTGGGATTGTCTTTCGTTTCGGTGGAACTACAGGTGGTGTCGATATTTTGGCCCGACTCGGACATAAATATTTTGGCTGGAGTATGGGGAAAACCATGTTTGTCTTCGATGCCATCGTCATCATCCTTTCTTGGCTGACGTTCTTGGATGCTCGTTCGATGATGTATACATTAGTAGCCGTATTTGTTGGAGCCCGTGTTATTGACTTTGTACAAGAAGGTGCTTATGCGGCTCGTGGTGCGCTTATCATATCGGAAAAGTCGGGAGCCATTGCTGAAACAATTGCTCTTCGAATGGAGCGTGGTATCACCATTTTAGAAGGACATGGTCATTTTACGAAACAACCTAAAGAGGTGATTTATTGTGTGATTGGCCGCAATGAAGTTGTACGGTTAAAATCTATTGTGCATGAAGTTGATCCGCACGCATTTGTTTCCATCATTGAAGTACGAGATGTGGCAGGAGAAGGCTTCACACTAGACGATCAAAAGCAACCCCTTCATTAAAGCATACGAAGATAAAAAACTTGCTATAGTGGTGTACCACTATAACAAGTTTTTTCTTAGTCGTCGCTACGCATATTAGTAAAAATTAAAATTAAACGTAATAACTCAAGTACAGCTACCGCTGCCGCTGCTACATATGTTAAGGCTGCAGCACTTAATACTTTTCGTGCTGGTCGTTCTTCTTCATTTGTAATAATGCCAAGTGAATTCATTTGAACTAATGCTCGCTTTGAGGCATCAAACTCCACCGGAAGTGTCACTAATTGGAAAACAACACCTGCTGCTAATAATATGATACCTAACAGCAATAAATTCGACATACTTGTAAAAATACCAATCATTACAAAAAGCCAAGACATATTGGAAGAAATGTTTGCTACTGGAACGAGCTTACTACGTAATGTAAGCATAGAATAAGCTTCTTTATGTTGGATGGCATGACCTACCTCATGGGCAGCTACTGCAGCACCTGCAACACTCGCTTCATAAAAGTTACTTTCTGACAAAGCCACTGTTTTGGTTGCCGGATTATAATGATCAGACAACACACCTTGCGTTGGCACAACTCGTACATCATATAAGCCGTTCGCGTCTAAAATCGCACGCGCTACCTCAGCACCAGTCTGCCCCTTCATTGTACGTTGCTTTGCAAATTTTTTATACGTACCCTTTACCTTCATTTGAGCATAAAGTGGAAGCAGCATAATAATCGCAAAATAAACAATATACATGCTCATTGACAATTTTCTAACCCCTTTCTACCTCGATACTATAATTCTATAATTTATACCCTAATTCGGCAAATATTTGCGCCACCTAATTGAGAAAATGGCAAGTAAAATACATGCAATTGATAACCAGAATGTAAAGTAGCCAATATAGCTTGTGTAATTGGCTAAATCTCGATACATAGGCATTTGCCCAAATACATAGTCAATGACATCATTATGCAGTGTCCAAACAGCTGCTATCACTACATGCCAATAAGTGAAGACATATTTCTTCATATATAGTACAGCTTGTACAGCCATGGCAAAATGTGAACCAACTAACATCCACCCCTGCCAGCCAATAGAACCTGTTTCAATTAATGTCCAAATATTCATCACATCTGCCCATAAGCCATATTTCACCAACGTAACAAGGGCAAGTACTTCCATCAGTGGCCAGCTTTTCCCTCTAATCCAAGCAATCAACACAAAACAAAAGAATAAACTGGCTGTTGGACTATCTGGAACAAAAATATAAAAAATAGGCTCTGTGATGGCAAGCTGCCACCCATACCAATAATAGCCATAAATTGTACCTAGTAGATTAACAATTAGCAGCGCAATCAAGAATGATTTATGTGTCAGAAGGTACCAAATATTTGCTCTTGTTAGTTGCATGATGTTAACTCCTTCCGATATAAACAATCCATTATTTATGTATAGTTCTGAAATTCTAGAGCTTCACTCTACCTTTCAATTGTATCTCACCATCAATATGTGTTATTTTATTGTTTTAATTCGCTAACTTGTTTCAGGAATAAATGTTTTTTCGACATCTTTCGCTAAAACCCTTTATACAAGGGAACCTTTTTGTATGGCTTCCAGTCCCAATAGTATAACAAGGTAGAAAAAAAAGAGCCAGTTTCCTGACTCTTTTACTATTACTCTGCTTTTAAGCTTTCGATGAATTCAGCAAGTTTTTGAAGATCTTCATCTGAACCTGTCCATAATCCTGGTGGCATGTTACCGCGACCATTATGAGCAATGTCCTTAATCTCATCAGCTGTTAATCCAGTGTTCATTAGAGATGGTGCACCAGCTCCACCTTCTAAGCCTTCACCGTGACATGTAATACAAGCTGAGCCAGCGTATAGTTTATAACCTTCTGATTCTTTATCGAATTCAACTGTTTCTACAATTGCACCCATAGCTTTTTGAGCTTCCCAGTCGTGGTTAACAACTGACTCCCAAGTTAGGTAGAACATAGCAGCTAAAGTTAATAACATAAACGCTGTTGGCAATGGACGTTTAGATGGACGACGTTCTGGACCCTTGTCTAAAAATGGCATTAATAATAGCGCTCCAAATGCAAGACCTGGAATTACAATAGCTCCGATTACATTGTATGGACCAGAAGCAAATGAGTATTTTAAAAGTTGATACATAAATAAGAAGTACCAGTCCGGTAGTGGTGTATATGCTCTAGTTGGATCTGCCGGCCCTTCAAGTGGTGACGGGTGAGCGACAGTTAATAATAAGTATCCAATTAAAAATACAGCACCTACCATCCATTCCTTCAGTAAGAAGTTCGGCCAGAAAGCTTCCGTCTTACCTGGATATTCGGAATAATCCTTTGGAACGTTCGGCATTCTGTGATTCGCTTTAATACGAGAATCGCCGA
Organism: Lysinibacillus sp. BSL11; assembly: GCF_052928325.1. NCBI lineage: Bacteria > Bacillati > Bacillota > Bacilli > Caryophanales > Bacillaceae > Lysinibacillus > Lysinibacillus sp. BSL11. The sequence continues at coordinate 65,000 of NZ_JAVGCX010000002.1, forward strand.
CAAATTTCATTCCTTTTCCGCGATGCATAGTGTCCCCTCCTTTTAAAGATCATCGAACCGTCAAGACAATCACAACGGTCCTGAAATTCCTTGACGACGAATCATGATAAAGTGCGCTGCAAGTAACCCAAACAATACTGCAGGTAAGAAGAATACATGAATCGCAAAGAATCGAGTTAACGTTTGAGCACCGAGAATCGTTGTGTCACCCGCTAATAATACTTTAATCATCCCACCGATAAACGGTACAGATGCTGCAATTTCGATACCTACTTTAGTAGCGAATAATGCTTTCATATCCCATGGTAATAAGTATCCTGTAAATCCAAGACCCATCATTACACCAAAAATACCTACACCAACCATCCAGTTTAATTCACGAGGTTTTTTATAAGAACCTGTGAAGAATACACGAAGTGTATGTAAGAACATCATTACGATAACTAATGAAGCTCCCCAGTGGTGCATACCGCGTACGATTTCACCAAATGCTACTTCGTTTTGTAAATAATAAACTGATTTCCATGCATTCACAACGTCTGGTACATAGTACATTGTTAGGAACATACCAGATAGAATTTGAATTACTGTGATGAAGAATGTTAATCCACCAAAGCAGTAAACGAATGCTGAAAAATGATGTGCAGGGTTAACGTGCTCTGGCACTTCGTGGTCGGCAATATCACGCCAAATCGGTGTAATATCTAGGCGTTCATCGACCCAATCATAAATTTTATTTAGCACTGTTGTCGTACCCCCTTACTTATTTAACTAGAGAATTTGCTTTAGCTGGACCAATCATTAAATAGCCATCTTGTTCTTGTACTTCAAATTCATCCAACGGACCTAGAGGCGGTGTACCTGCAATGTTTTTCCCGTTTTTCTCATAACGTCCTGCGTGGCATGGACAGAAGAATTGACCTGGGTGTGCAGAATCTCCATTCCAGTCAACCATACATCCTAAATGCTTACAAACAGGTGAAAGGGCAATGATTTGATCGCCACTTTTATAAACCCAAGCTACATCTGTAACCTGTGATTTATACCATGCATCCACTTGTTCATATGAAAAGTCCACTTTTACAGGCTCTTCAGTCAAGTCAGCGATTTTATGCTCTGTTTTTACAAAATCTCCACCCTCATGCTTTTGTAGCACAGGATCAATTGCAAAGCGAAGCATTGGCATTAGCATACCTGCCGCCATAAATCCACCTACACCAGTAAGAGTATAACTTAGAAATTGACGACGTGAAACTCGATTATTACTCATTATTTTCCCCCCTCTAACTTAAAGGTCAGTCCAACGGACATACTTTTACAAATAGTAATACTAGGACATATATATGATATATCAAGTCCATAGCTTGGTCAATATAGCATTCTGTGGAAAGCTGGAGAATGTGAACATTTATTGAAACTAATTGTTAAATCTGTGCCCATTTAGTCGAAAGCATTGGAATCACTTGTCGCAACTGATCTTCTAGAATGGATTTTTTCACACTAGCATCCATACTTTCTAATGGAATCGCTGGTAACCAAATCATATTGACTATCTCTCCACTTTTTGTCCAATAATGGTCACAAGTAATGAAAAACACATGCCTAAATCCAGCATTATGTAATTGTGCTTCTAATTGCTGTGGTAAATCATCGTTTTTTAAAGTTGTCATATAAGAAAATGGTGGCATGACTAGTAGACGACCTTTAAACTGCTGCTCTATAAAAGAAGTTAAAGACATGACAAAATCTACCTCGGCGCCACTTTGTTTCATTTTTTCAGAAGAGAGATCAATGGATACAAGTGGAACTATCGCGGTATCAATAAAATCTTTTTGTGCCATAAACGATGTTACATCGTTTGCATTAAAATACATTCAACAAACCTCCTTTTATCGCAAAATAAAAATGTCCTTTTCCACTCTTCGATAGGATACCCAATTAAAAGTGAAAACAATCATTCACTAGTAATGTTACCATATTGAAATGGATAAAGGACATTCAATTTTTACCTATAATTAACGTAAATTAGCCGTTTCCTTCAATGCTTGTAACAAATTAGACAATTCATAAAATCGCGCTTCATCTCCCTGGTCGAGGGCTTCATCAATTTGTGCGAGTAATTTCTCTTCTTGGAATACGAGTAAGCTATTGGAAAGCAGCTCTTCTGCCAGTATACGATCTTTTTCACTGACGAGCAGTGTTTCTGGCATATAAGGGTTTTCTTCAAGAACTGCTAAGTATTGTGCACTTGGTGGTATATTAGGAAAATTCAATTGTATATACATATCTTCTTGTTCATGTAAGCGTAAATCATGGAAAGACTTCTCAGCATCTGCCGTCATCACATTGCCTTTATAGAAACGAAAAGGCACACCTGTTGAGTCTACTGTCGACATCACCATTGCCCTAGGACAATAGTGAGCTTCTTCCACAAAACGGATTCTTTTTAACAAGTCATCATTACTTAATAGGTAATTTAAAATCCATACACACTCACGACGTTTCAATTGATAATTTTTTAAAAACCATCGAACAAATGCTTTTTTATCAACAACTGATACAGAAGCAGTCATACCCACTCCCTCCTTTACTCAAATTCTAAGGTTTCTAACTTCTCCTGCCACTCTGGTTCACCCGGTTGAATGTTGATTAATTGTCCAAGAACCTCTTTTGCCTCTGAACGCTTTCCTTCTTCTAATAAGAAGTAAACATATTTTTCTAAAAATGTTGCGTCTTCCTTAAAATCATTATATGCCAAACGGTAAAATTCGTATGCACGGTCGTACAATTCTAAATTTTCATATGCCTCTGCCGCAAATGGATATAAAGTGCTCCATTCAAAATCATTTTGCTGTAATGTCTCAAATAACTCGATCACATCCTCATGGCGCTCCTGTTGTCCAAACACTGAAATAAGCGCCAGTACGGCTTCCATATATTCAGGATCGAGTGCTATAGCTTCTCTCAGATGTTGCTCAGCTTCTTCTGGCAAACCATTCTTCAATGCCATCTTACCAGCAAATAAATAAAGCGATTTATCATATTCATCACGCTTTAACCCCTCTTGAATGGCAGCATAAGCTTTTTGATTATCCTCTGTCATTGCATAGCTTTCCGCAAGCAATAAATAGGCTGAGAAGTAATCAGGATCTAATTCTTTCAATTCCTCTAGTTGTTTAATAGCCATCTCGTATTTTTGTGACTGGAAAGCTGAATAAGCAGCTCCAAATAAAATATCGGGCTTTACTTCATCTTCAAGGGCTTTGACATAATAATCGAATGCCGTCTCATAGGCTGCACCTGCACGATAAACCTCTGCTAGTCGTTCGACAAGTTGAATACCAGCAAATTCATTTTGCTGCTCATATAAGTCCTCATACAGTCTTGCTGCCTCTAAAAAACGACCTGTTTCAAATAAAAGTTCTGCTTTCGCAAAATGTAATAATGGCTCGTCTGGTAAAATCGCTAATGCTTCATTTATACGCTTTTCTGCAACCTCAAATAACCCTTGCATTTGATAATAATCAGCTAAAACCAATAACGCTTGTGGATATTCTGGTGAGGTTTCTTCAATTTCTAATAATAAATCTAATGCTTCATCTTCATTTCCAAGCTCCATTAGGACATTGGCACGATCTATTTTTAACTGTGCTTCTTCTGGGAATAAAAATTGTAAATGCTCCAGCACTCGGTCAGCTTCCTTCATGTACCCATACTGCATAAAAATTTCAGCAAGTGCGTAGATCTCCTCGGGTAACTCCTTCATTAAAAATGATTCTAGTAGCTGATCGATTAATGCTAAATCCCCTTGTTCAAGTGCTTGCATCATTTCAGTCATCGCATTGTTCACAGTCATTCACCTATTCTTTCGTTGATACCTTTATGCTACAAAACATTTACCTCTGAAACAAGAAAAAACTCCCCAAAAGCTTGGAGAGCCTCTCTTTAATTGTTACTTCACTGCCTCAATATGCTCAAAGAACGATGGGTAGGATACAGCAATACATTGTGCATCATCTAGTGTAACAGCGCCGTCTGTTAGTAAAGCTGCAACAGCACCCATCATGCCGATACGATGATCGCCATAAGTTTGAAGGTTTGCTCCTTTTAAAGGCGTTGGTCCCTCAATAATCATACCATCATCTGTTGCTTCGATCTGGGCACCAAGTTTCTTCAATTCAGTCACAACAGCTGTGATACGGTCAGTCTCCTTCACCTTTAGCTCTTCTGCATCTTTAATGATCGTTTGACCATGTGCTTGCGTAGCAAGTAATGCAAGAATTGGAATTTCATCAATTAAACGAGGAATAATGTCTCCCTCAATTATTGTACCAGTTAAAGAAGATGTAGCGATCCGGATTATTGCTGTTGGTTCAGCTTGATTATCATCATTTGGCGTTACTGTCATCGTGGCACCCATTTTTTGCAGCACCTCAATAATGCCATCACGTGTTGGATTAATGCCAACATTATTTAGTGTTAGCTGACTATTTTTGCAAATGGCTCCTGCCACTAAGAAAAAGGCAGCGGATGATATATCTCCTGGCACAGAAACATGCGTCCCATTGAGCGCTTGTCCTCCTTCAATGGATACTACGCCATTATCTACTTCTACCTGTGCACCAAATTGACGCAGCATTCGCTCTGTATGATCTCTCGAAACATCCATTTCTCTAACAATAGTTGTTCCTTCAGCACGCAAGCCCGCAAGTAAAATAGCAGATTTCACCTGTGCACTTGCTACAGGCATTTTGTAATCAATGGCTTGTAATTTTGTACCTTGAATGGCTAGTGGTGTATATTGCCCGTCTGCACGCCCTGTAATTCGTGCCCCCATCTGACGAAGTGGATCTATAACACGGCGCATTGGTCGTTTTCCAATGGATGCATCTCCTGTCATGACAGAATGGACAGTAGAACCAGCTAAAATGCCTAGCATTAAGCGTGTTGTTGTACCAGAGTTACCCGTATATAACACTTCTGTCGGCTCCTGCCAGCCATCCATCCCTGGACTATGAATGGTTACATTTGTTCCTTCCACCTCAATCTGAACGCCAAGTTTCTGGAAGCAATCAATTGTACTTAAACAATCTTCACCTAGTAAAAAGCCCTCTACGGTTGTTGTTCCACTAGCAATGGCGCCAAACATCACAGAGCGATGAGATACAGACTTATCGCCTGGAACAGTTAAAGAGCCCTGTAGAGAAGGCTTGTTGTATTGCAATACTTTTTCACTCATGAACTTTATTCCCTCCAATATGAAGATAGAAAGCGCCGAAATGCCGACGCTTTCTTATGCTAAGAAATATACGTTTCAAAATTTGCCCGTTTTTGAATACAGGCTGCAGCACGTTCGCGATCATTTTCACTTTGGAAGCTAATGACTAGAATACCGAAAACATCTTCTCTTGATTCAACAATGCGTAGATTTGTAATACTAATTGCTTCATCTGCTAAAAAGCCCGTCACTTCAGAAATAACACCTGGATAGTCAGGAACATCAACATATAGGTCAAATGGTGTATACATAGCCCCTGCACTAATCGGTAATTCATCTCTCAGTTCTTTGGCAACAGCAAAATAGTTTTCAATTTCCTGTGAAGAACCCTCCATCAGCAGTTCCTTAATGCGCGTCATTTCTTTTTCCCAACCATCTAATTGCGTGAGGAGCTCCTCGCGATTTTGCAGCGTAATATCTCGCCATAAGATGGGATTCGAAGAGGCGATTCGTGTCACATCACGAAACCCTCCTGCTGCAAGAGAACGTGTCATTGGGTATTCCCCATTTTCGCCACCTAATTGATGGACAAGTGAGGCCGCAATAACATGTGGAAAATGACTCACCACCGCTGTCATATGATCATGCTCACTGGCAGATACACTGACTACTTTTGCATGGGTAAATTTCAGCAAACTTTCAAGCTGTGCCATATGAACAATTTCTTCCCCAGCAAGTGGCGTAAGCATGTAATATGCGTTTTCAAAAAGATGGGCCTTAGCAGCCAGCACACCACTTTTATGAGACCCCGCCATTGGATGTCCACCAATAAACGTTATGCCAAGTTCCCGTAATTCGCTGGCTTTTTGCATAATTAATTTCTTTGTACTCCCTGTATCTGTTACGATAACTTTATTTTTCAATGGCCATGATTTTAATTGCTCCATCCAATCCAGTGTTGCATTAACGGGCGTACCGAAGATAATAACATCAACCTCAGCCGCAACAGCCTGTGGATCTGGAACAATATCATGCACAATATTTAATGTTTTCGCATGCTCACGTGTTTGTGCGTCCATGTCATAGCCAATAATTTTTGTTTCAGGTGCTTTTTGCAAAGCAAGGGCAATAGAACCACCGATCAATCCCAGCCCTATAACGAGTACTTTGCGTGTCATGCAAATACCCCTTGTTGTTTTAACACTTCATCAAGTTGGCTAAGCAAAGCTGCATTTTGAGCCTCTGTTCCAATTGTCACACGGATAAATCCTGGTAATCCTAATGCATTACCACTGCGCACAATAAAGCCTCTTTTCATCAGCTCTTGGAAAACAACATCACTATCAGCATGGGTATCAAAGAAAATAAAGTTTGTATCAGATGGGAAGTATTTTAAATTATGCTTTTCACAAAATTCTACATATTGTTTTTTGCCTTTTTCATTGGCTTCACGGCATGCTTCAATATAATCTTGGTCACTAAGCGCAATGACAGCAACAGCTTGACTTAAGATTGTATTATTGAATGGTGCACGCACAGGATCGAGCTTAGCAATAACATCAGGTTGGCCAATTGCATAGCCAACGCGGAACGAGGCTAAGCCATATGCTTTAGAGAATGTACGCAGTAAAAGAACATTCGGATATTCGTCAATGATTGGTAACGTATCCTTGTGGTCTGGATGTGTAACATATTCAATGTATGCCTCATCAAGTACGACAAGGACATCGCTTGGAACCTTTGCAAGAAAGGCACGCAATGCAGCATCAGGAATGACAACTCCTGTAGGATTATTTGGACTACATACCCAAACAATAGAAGTTTGGTCATCAATTGCAGCCAACATCGCCTCTAAATCATGTGCTCCCTCTTGACAAGGCACTTTACGTACTTCAGCACCTTCAATTTCTGCATTGTGCCAGTATTGAGAGAAGGAAGGGTCGGCCATAACCGTGTTTACCCCTGGATACAACAGAGCACGAGTAATAATCGCAATGATGTCATCAGAGCCGTTACCAAAAAGAAGCTGTGTCTCTTTCACACCTAGATGATTTGCCACAGCAGTACGTAGGTTTTGTGCATAGCCATCTGGATAAAGTGCATGATTCACTGCATTATTTTGTAAATAAGCTGTTACCTTAGGTGAGCACCCGAATGGATTTTCATTCGATGCCAATTTAATAACTTCCTTTAAGCCATATTCACGTTGTACTTCTTCAATTGGTTTACCTGGCTTATATGCTTGCATACCGTCCAATTGTTGTTTCCACTTCATCTAAAACATCTCCTCTACTTATTTAGCCTGAGCCAAATCTGGTCTTAATTTCACTGCATCATTGAGATACAAGTGCTTTACATCTTTTTGTGCTACCTCTATGTTTGCATGTATTAATACACGAATGCATAACGGTAGCGCTTCTGGCACATCCATTTCATGTGTACACATTACAGGGACATATTGCCAGCCATCCATCAAGCGTACTGCACGAGCAGGAAATGCTGAGGTAATATCTGGCGTTGTTGAAATAAGGATTGATGCGATATCATCAATGTCCACATTATTTGCTGCCACAACCTCACGCACTAATCTTGCTGTCTCATCCCATACAAGCTCTGGCTTGTCAGATTCAATTGTTATTGCTCCTCTAAGTCCACGAATCATACAAGCACCTCCGCTAATAACTGTCTATATTCAGCATCTATTTCTTGACATTCTTCTATATCAATAGCTTTGACAAAAGGATTTCCAATTTTCTCCAAAAGAACAAACTGTAAAATGCCATATTCCGCTTTTTTATCTTTCATTAGGTAGCTAGATAATTGTTCAAATGAATAATCACCCACAGCCTCAAAAGGATAGCCGTTTTTTATCGCAAACTGTAAAAAGGATTGGGTGAACGTTCGATCAAGTTCTCCATATCGCTCACTCAATAGAAGACAATAGACGAGTCCAATCATAACCGCCTCACCATGAGCCACTTTGCCATAACCCGCAGCTGCTTCAATGGCATGTCCGTATGTATGACCTAGGTTTAAAAATTTTCGAACGGATTGCTCTGTTTCGTCCTCAGCAACAATTTGTGCTTTCACTTCAATTCCTTTTTTTAGTTGCTTTGCTAGTTCATTTTGATTAAAATGGATCACCGAATCTCCTGTCATTAATTCCTCCAGCCAGTTCGGGTCAGAAATCATGGCATGCTTAATTAACTCTGCTGTTCCTGAACGTACCTCACGCTCTGATAAACTTTCTAAAAGAGCTGTATCATATATCACGCCTTCTGGCTGATAAAATGCGCCAATCATATTTTTTCCTAGTGGATGATTAATGGCAGTTTTTCCACCAACTGCGGAATCATGCGCTAGAATAGTCGTTGGAATTTGAATAAACGGAATCCCTCGCATATAGGTTGCCGCAACAAAACCTGTTAAATCGCCAACTGCTCCTCCTCCAAAAGCAAAAATGAAGGATTTTCGGGAGCATTTTTGCTCTAATAAAAATGTTTGAGCAGCGTTGTATTGATCAAAGGTTTTGCACGCTTCTCCACCTGGCAAAATAAAGGCCTCAAAATGGTACGGGAAATTTGCTTTGAAATACTCTCCCTGTGCTGCCCAAACATTGACATCTGTAAACACAAAGAGCTTATCCGCTTTTTGAAGTTTATCAGCAAATGCCTCCACAGCTTCAGTTAGAAAATGATGCCCAAGAACAACTTCATATTGATGCGATTTTGTTGCTACTGGTACACGCATAAATTAGAACCCCTTTGTATATTGACGATGCTCGTCAATTTGAGCTTGTAATTGTGGTAGTTGATCACTATGGAATTGCTCTAAAATTGCATTCGCTATTTCCCAGGCAATAACATGTTCTGCAACTACAGACGCTGCTGGTACTGCACAGCTATCAGAGCGCTCAACACTCGCTTTAAACGGCTCTTTTGTTTCAATATCTACACTTTGTAATGGTTTATATAAAGTAGGAATTGGCTTCATCACACCACGTACAACAATTGGCATACCTGTTGACATACCGCCTTCTAAGCCGCCAAGTCGATTGGTTGCACGAGTATAACCTTCTTCTTCAGACCAGATGATTTCATCGTGTACTTCAGAACCTTTTCGACGTGCCATTTCAAAGCCAAGTCCAAATTCTACTCCTTTAAATGCATTAATGGATAGCATAGCAGCAGCAAGTTTCGCATCCAACTTGCGATCATAATGTACATAAGACCCTACACCTGCTGGCATGCCTTCTACAATGACTTCTACAACACCACCGATCGAATCGCCGGCTTTTTTCGCCTCATCAATTGCCTCAACCATTTTCGCAGAGGCGATTGGATCTACACAGTAGCAAGGATCCACTTCGACAATTGCACGAATTTCTTCCGTTGTTTTTCCTTCTATTAAAGATGTATCGGCTTTAATTCCCACTATCTCTGTAACATGCGCAACAATGGAAATGCCTAGTTCATTAAGTAACGCCTTTGCTACAGACCCAACTGCTACACGAACAGTTGTTTCACGCGCAGAGGAGCGCTCTAATACATTCCTTAAATCTCGGTGACCATATTTCATGCCTCCGACTAAATCTGCATGACCTGGTCGAGGACGTGAGATTTGACGCTTGATATCTTCAGGATTGATATCATCAGCTAGTGGCTCTGCTCCCATAATTTTAGTCCAGTGCTTCCAGTCATCATTTGTGACAACGAGTGCAACAGGAGATCCAAGTGTCTGACCATGACGAACACCAGCTACAATCTCCACTGTATCTGTTTCGATTTGCATGCGGCGCCCACGTCCATGACCTCCTTGGCGACGTTTTAAATCGTGATTAATTTTTTCTGCTGTAATGGGTAAGAGTGACGGTAAACCCTCAATAATTGTCGTTAATTGAGGTCCGTGTGACTCACCTGCTGTTAAGTAACGCATAAACACTTTCTCCCTTCAACTCGCTAAAGTATGTATTTTTCACTATAACATATATTCTTTAAAAAAACAGTCCTTTTACGAATGTCTTTTAAGTAGTTACCATTTTCATAGATCTAAATGTGAATATTCTGAATGAAAGTTATAAAAAACACCTAGCTAAATTTTATAAAAAATACGCCTTTGCTTATGATAAGCGAAAAGCGTATGAATTATCTATGTTTAATGCTTGGTCAACTTTATGTACAATTGTGTCATTTGTACAAGGCTTTTCATCCATATTATTAATTATTTTTACGATAGAAGAATGTGTCTTCTACATCAAATTCATAACGTGCTGGATTAAAAATTTGCTCTGTCGATCCAACAAATAAAACGCCATCCTTACGCAGTGCTTTACTAAAATTATTATAAATTTGATCTTTCGCTTCTTCTGTAAAATAAATCATGACATTGCGACAAACAATTAAATCATAATTGCTGTCATAAGAGTCATTCAATAAATTATGTTTCTTAAAGGTTACACAACGCTTAATCTCATCCTTCACGCGATAGAAGGAGCCTTCTTGTTCAAAATACTTTGCTTTAATATCACTTGGCACCTCTGCTAAAGAGCGTTCAGGGTAGACACCTAACTTCGCCTTTTGTATTACATTCTCATCTAAATCAGTGGCAATAATTTGAATTTGAGATAAAGGCACCAATTGAGATAATACCATTACTAATGAATATGGTTCTTCTCCTGTAGAACAAGCAGCACTCCAAATTTTTAAACGCTTATTAGTTTGTAAAAGTTTCGGAAATATTTTCTTTCGTAATACTTCCCAGCGCTTTCCGTTGCGATAAAATTCAGAAACATTGATCGTCATACGATCTAAGAATTCATTCATTAAATCTCGATCTTGTTCGAGTGCCTTTAGAAAGTCTACAAAATTACGATAGCCCTTTTTCTCATAAAGAGAGGTTAATCGTCTTTTCATTTGCGCTTCTTTATATAACGCTAAATCTATTCCTGTTTTGCGCTTAATACCTTCTATAAACTGTTCATAATCAGACATATGGTCATCTTCCCCTCTAGCGTCGTATTACCATTATAGCGGAAAAGTCCCAATCCTGAAATAGTCTTTCTCATGCATGCAAATCTACTTGCTTGCGTTTTGTTTTTCCTCTAAAAGTAATACTTTCGACTGTTCTAATTCAAGTCTCATTTTTTCTGTTTCAATCGTATAAGTTTCTAACCTAAGCTTTTCTAATTCTACTTCTTTTTCAACAGCTTTCAGTTTTATTTTTTGTTGTCTAGTATGAGCGTCTGTAAAAATTCCAGCTAGAGAAATAATAACGCCTCCAATTATCGCTACAATGGCAATTGACAATCCGTTCACTTCCTTTCGTTATTACGATTATACGGCAAAATGGAAAAAATAGTTTCATTTTTCAGGAATTTATTCCAATAAAAAATGAAGGTAGATTTTCACCACCCTCATTCTATCCATTATCGTTAGACTTGTATGCGATACTCTTTTAAATCTTCTCGTAATTTAGCCTTTAAGAATTTACCTACAGACGTTTTTGGTACTTCGTCAATGAAGATAATATCATCAGGAACCCATGTTTTATGGAATTGGTGCTGTAGACTCTCTAGTAACTCTTCTTTAGTAATCGAACCCTTAAACTCTGGCTTTGCTACGACACAAGCTAATGGTCGCTCCAACCACTTTTCATGTGGAATGGCAATAACAGCCGCCTCAAAGACCTTTGGATGTGACATTAATGCATTTTCAAGCTCTACTGAAGAAATCCATTCGCCACCACTCTTAATTAAATCCTTTGTACGGTCGGTGATTTTTATATAGCCATCTGTTGTCATCACAGCAATATCGCCTGTATAGAGCCAGCCGTCTTTAAAGGCCTCTTCCGTTCGTTCATCCTGATAATACTCGTTGGCAATCCATGGGCCTCTAATCGTAAGCTCTCCCATCGTTTTGCCATCCCAAGGCACTTCACCATTTTCATTGACAATCCTTGTATCAATAAGAGGCATTGTCATACCTTGTGTAATCCGAACATTCATTTTTTCATCAGCCGTATAGTCCTGCATATGTGTTAAATACGTGGATAGGCTTACAAGTGGTGAGGTTTCTGTCATACCGTAACCTGTCATGTACGGGATATTAAGTTCTCGCTCAAAGCCTCGAACAAGACCAATTGGTGAAGCAGAACCTCCACAAACAATTAATCGCATAGACGATAGGTCACGAGGATTTTGACGCTGCTCCTGTAGAACGCCTAGCCATATAGTCGGTACCCCTGCTGTCAATGTAACTTTATATACATCAAATAATTCAAGCAATAGCTGTGGTGTAAACATAGGTCCCGGTAAGACCTGTGTAGAACCAAATGCGACACTGGCAAATGGTAATCCCCATGCATTCGCATGGAACATTGGTACAACAGGTAACACCACATCCGACTCACAAATCGCAATACTGTCAGCGAGACCAGCTGTTAAACTATGAAGTACAATACTGCGATGTGTATAGACTACTCCCTTTGGCATGCCCGTCGTTGCACTTGTATAGCACATGCCTGCGGGTGTATTTTCATCTAGATCTTCTGGGAATGTGAAATGTTCATCTGCCTCCGTAAGTAACGATTCATAGGAAAGAGCATTTGGAATCGGTAAAGTTTCTACTGCAACAGCATCACCCATAATGATAAAATGCTTTACCGTTTTCAGCTGAGATACGATCGGTGCAATTAATGGCACCAGATTATCATCTATTAATAATATTTCATCCTCGGCATGATTGATGACATAGGCAATATGCTCGGGGGATAATCGAATATTAATCATATGCAATACTGCTCCTGCACATGGTACAGCAAAATAGGCTTCCAAATGGCGATGGTGGTTCCAAGCAAATGTGCCAACCTTCATTCCTCGCTCCATTCCTAGTTTCGTCAAAGCATCAGCTAATCGGCGAGTCCGTTTCACATATTCTTTATACGTAAATTCGTGAATAGTAGTGGCACTTGTTCGAGAATAGATTTTCTTTGAGTGAAAAAATCGTTCTGCGCGATTCAAAAAACTTGTTAATAATAAAGGTGTATCCATCATATGCATGATACCGCTTCCCTTCATCTACGATTTTAGAAACAATCAAAACAAAAACTATTTGAACTAGATTTTGACGCTACCTCGGTTGCATTCGAATGGCACCATCTAGTCGAATGACCTCTCCATTTAATAAGCCATTGTGGATAATACTTTCAACCAAAAGAGCATATTCCGAAGGTTTACCAAGTCGTTTAGGGAATGGTGTCATTTGAGCAAGAGCTGTTCGTGCAGGCTCAGGTAACGAAGCAAACATTGGTGTTTCAATTAATCCTGGCGCTATGGTCATCACTCGGACACCGATTTCCGCAAGCTCTCTTGCAATGGGCAACGTCATTGCTGCTACGCCCCCTTTTGACGCGCTATAAGCAGCTTGTCCGATTTGCCCATCAAATGCTGCCACAGACGCGGTATTAATAATGACACCACGCTGTCCATCTTCATTTGGCTCATTATGTTGCATTTTATCTGCCACTAGACGGATGACATTAAACGTGCCAACTAAATTAACAGCAATCACTTTTTCAAATAACCCAAGGGCATGTATACCACGCTTCGAAATAACTTTACTCGCATCTGCTATACCAGCACAGTTCACTGCGACATTGATCTTGCCAAAAGCTGCAACAACCTGCTCTAGGCCTGCCGCCACGTCCTCTTCCTTTGTGACATCCACTCGTGCATAAAGGACATTTTGACCTAATTCCTCCACTAGAGCTTGTCCACGCTCATCATTGACATCAAAAATAATTGCTTTGCCACCCTGTCCTATTAATTTCCGAACGGTTGCCTCTCCTAAACCAGAGGCACCCCCTGTTACGACTGCCACCACTTCATGTTCTTTCATCAGACATATCCCCTTTTACATTTTTTCAATGATCGTGGCATTGGCCATTCCCATTCCCTCACAAATCGCCAACAAGCCGTAACGATAATTCTCTCGCTCCATGCGATAGAGCATAGTCGTTAACAATTTTGTACCAGTTGCCCCTAATGGATGTCCCAGCGCAATTGCTCCACCATCAGGATTGAGCTTCTGTGGGTCTCCTCCTATTTCATGCAGCCATACGAGCGGCACAGGTGCAAAGGCTTCATTTACCTCATATGTGTCGATATCCTCTATGTTGAGACCTGACCGTTCTAATGCTTTTCTAGTAGCTTCGATTGGCCCTGTCAGCATTAATGTCGGATCAGAACCCACGACCACTCTTGTCACAATTTTAGCGAGTGGTTGAATGCCTAGTTCTCTTGCTTTATCCAATGCCATCACGACTACAGCTGAGGCCCCATCGCTCATTTGGCTCGCATTGCCCGCAGTAATCGCGCCATTCTCTTGAAAGACGGTTTTTAATCCATTTAAAATATCAACAGTAGTTTCTGCACGAGGACCCTCATCAACCGCAAATGTTGTCACTGAGCCATCCTCTTGTGGAACTTGAATAGGTAGTATTTCAGCTTGGAAATGACCCGCTCTAATGGCGGAAATTGCTCGTTGATGGCTTTGATAAGCATAGCTATTTAGCTGTTCTTTCGATAAAGACCATTGGGAAGCGATTTTCTCTGCTGATAATCCTTGATGGATAATATCATAATTTTCCTGTAAGCGGTTACTAGCATGTGCATGTTGCATGTTTGAGCCCATTGGTACTCTTGACATGCTTTCTACCCCACCAGCAATGACAATGTCCATATCCCCCGCTAAAATTGCCTGTGCTGCGAAGTGCACGGCTTGTTGGCTTGAACCACACTGACGATCAATGGTTACTCCTGGCACACTCTCTGGGAAACCAGCCATTAATAATGAGGTCCTCGCAATATTTGCCCCTTGTTCAGCTGTTTGGGTCACACACCCCAAAATGACATCGTCTACTTGTTCCTTACCAATGCCTGCACGCTTTACAACCTCCTGTAATACATCAGCTGCTAAATCATCTGCTCGAACTTGACTTAATGCGCCCTTACTTCTACCTACAGCAGTTCTCACAGCTGCTACAATCACCACTTCTCTCATGTCCATAACCCCTTTTCCTCGTCATCCTCATAGTTTATTGACGAGTCTACTCAACTATTCCTAACTTAATTATCAGAATATTACATTATTTATTGTACATGAGTAAGAAGTTTTTAACAATTCTATATGTATCTAGTAAGAAATTATTCGTCAGAATGATCCCTCTCCTTTTTTGCGCAATAAAAAAGCAATCTCAAAAAATGAGATTGCTTGATCTATTCGACATTAAACTAAATCTTCACCGAAGAATAAGCCGATTTCGCGCTCTGCAGAAGCAAGAGAGTCTGAACCGTGGATGATGTTGTGAGAAACAGTTGTTGCGTAGTCACCACGGATTGTACCTGGGTTAGATTCTTCAGGTTTTGTTGCACCCATCATTGTACGAGCAAGCTTGATTACGTTCTCGCCTTCCCATACCATAGCGAATACAGGACCAGAAGTGATGAAATCAACTAATTCACCGAAGAATGGACGCTCAGCATGCTCAGCATAGTGCTTTTCTGCTAATTCTTTAGGAATTACCATTAATTTAGCACCTTTCATTACAAAACCGCGACGTTCGAAACGATCAACGATGTCTCCAATTACTTGACGTTCAACGCCGTCAGGCTTAACCATTAAAAAAGTTTGTTCAATTGCCATGTTTAAAACACTCCTTAAATTCGTCTAACAGGTTTTACACCTACCGATAAATATTAACAAAAAATGAGCTTTTGTACAACAAAAAGCTAGAATTTGCGCTTACCCATGAACAATGCTACATCACGTAATTTTTTCTTAACGGGATGTTTTGGTAAAGCATCAATTTCCTGTAAGGCTTTTTTCAAATATTTATCACTCATACGATTAGCTTGCTCAATTGCATGGGATTTACGCACATATTGCAACATATTTTGACGTTCCGATTCTGTTAACGTGCCTGCAAACACTTTAACTAAGTATGGTTGCATCTCGGGATCATCTTTCAATAATAAAATCGGTAAAGTAATATTCCCCTGTAGTAAGTCACTACCTGCTGGCTTCCCTAGTTCTTTATCGGTTGCCATAATATCTAAAACATCATCGATAATTTGGAAGCTCATGCCTACAAAGTAGCCGAAGCGCTTTAAATGCCGAACTGTTTTACTATCAACCCCCGCTGCCACAGCTCCTAGCTCACAGCTTGAGGAAATAAGTAATGCTGTTTTGCGTTTGATTCTTCTAAAATAATCTTTTAAACCTTGATCTAATCTAAATTTATCTTCAATTTGAATGACTTCACCGTTACAAATCTCCACCATCGTACGGGCTAAAATTTGATGTACAAGTGGGTCTTCTAACTTTGTTATATATTCCAGCGCACGTGCGAAAATAAAATCGCCTGTGTACATTGCTACCCTGTTATTCCACTGTGATTTGACAGTCGGGCGCCCTCTTCGCATATTGGAGTCGTCAATGACATCATCATGTACAAGCGATGCCATATGAATGAGTTCTAAAGGTACTGCTACATCCTTCATCTTCTCAATGTCATAATCACCAAATTTTGCGCCTAGTAACACAAAAATTGGTCTTATCCGTTTGCCACCAGCTTGTAATAAATGGAGAGAAGCATCGTTGATCAAATATGAAGACGAGTCCACCGCTTTTTCTAACTCTTGTTCAATGATTTCGATATCTGATTTCAAATCGGAATAGAGTAGTTTTAACTTCATCTTTTCCACGTGTGAAAACCTTCCCCCATTAACGTATCTTTTTAAAGCCCATATGCATTGCCGCAGCCCCGCCACTGTATGCTTTGTACGTTACTTTTTCTAATCCTGCCTGCTCAAACAATGCCGCTAACCTTTTCATACCTGGGAAATCATTCGCAGATTCCTGAAGCCAAGAATACTCCTTATAGCTTTTCGCAAATATTTTACCAAATATCGGCATTATATATTTAAAATAAAAACGGAACAACTGACGATAACCAGGAATTTCAGATTGAGATGTTTCTAAACAAACCACCATTCCACCTGGTTTAACAACACGATGCATTTCCTTCAAAACTTGTAAATAATCAGGTACATTGCGAAGACCAAAGCCGATTGTCACATAATCAAACGTATCATCTGGAAAAGGCAACTCCATCGCATTTCCATGAACTAGTTCAATTTGTGGGTATGGCTCTACCTTTTTTTCGCCAACTTTCAGCATGTTTTGACTAAAGTCTAGCCCTTTTACTTCTCCACTTTCACCAACAGCCTCTGCCAATGCGATTGTCCAGTCTGCGGTGCCACAGCATACATCAAGTGCTTTTGATCCAGGTTTTACAGCCATGTGCTTCATCGTATCGTTACGCCAGCCAACATGCATCTGGAAACTAATTACACCATTCATTTTATCGTAGTTTTCCGAAATACTTTCAAATACTTCGTGAACGTGTTCTTCTTTCGTTTTAGCCATTTTGAAAAACCTCTCTTATCCGTTAGTAGAAGCAATGGATGCCTCTACATGTGCATGTAAAGCTTGTTTGATATCACTTTGTAAAAAGGATGCCTGATTAATGATCTGTGATAGCTCTGTTTTTAAATGCACAATTTTCCCTTGGATGACGCTATTAAAGGTTGCGCCATTACGTCTGACACTTTCTTCTAGTGCCTTACCCATTAAAGACATTTGCCCACGTTGATAAGCTGTCCATTCTTTTTCTAAACGCAAGATTAATAAGCTTTTTTCTATAAGTGGTATATATTCACCGAAAGAATAAAGATCAAAAAATTGAGCAATTAACCCTGATTCTATCGTACTCATCGACGTATACCACTGTTCCATTGTTCGTTGTTTATTTTCATAAACTTTAATTTGGTTTTCACATCGTGCCACAATACCTTGTGACAAGTTTCGAATCAATGCGACATTCCCTGACATTGCTAATATTTCATAATAACGACCACTATAAAAATCCCCAGCTAAAACGGTAAGCTGCTGTTCTTTTGATGTTGCGTCTAATTCTTTTATATGATCGTGAGCCGCTAATGCTGCGTACACTATGCCAACAGTAATTGCAGCCTCTTGTTGCTCTTGTTGCCACTCTTCACCATTCAAAAACGGGATTAACAAATAAAACAGTTGATTTTCATCTAGCACAGGTACACCTGTGTATTTTTGCAAAGTTCTATGACGAACATCCATGAAAATCTCTGTTTTTAACTGTGCAATTGAATTTTGAATGTATGTTGCATTCATAGACCTTACTCCATTTCACTTTCAGATACGTTAGCCCTGTACAAGGCTAAACGCTTGCTTACTGAGTCATTATAGCATACGCAACGATGCGGAATAAAAAAAATTTGCTTTCTTCATAGCACAGGCAGTAAAGCTCTCCCAAAATTGAATGTTGGAATGCTAACTGCCCATAGACCTTATACTCAGTTTTTCACATCTAGTGTTTTTATATGTGCTGTAGAACGTTGAACAGCATTAAAACCTATCGTCAGAAACAAAGTCTCTTATTTTTTCGCTTCGCTATTGATCACGCCATGTGCTGTATGAATTTGCGCTTTACCGCGTATTTTCATAGCAGATGTGTGTTCTGTAAATTGAGCAATCATTACTTCGCCGGCATCTAATTTCTCTGAATGATGGAATTTCGTATCTGTTCCACGTGTTAATCCAATGACATGTACACCATCTTCTTCTGCTTGAATAACAATATAATCTTGTGACATCTTTGTACACTCCTTAAATCCGACAAATTCTTAGTTCATCATAACATAATTAGACACGCAATTTAAGACATTTGAATAAATGACAGCACTTCTCTACGTTTCACTTCATCTTCCTCATAAATACCACGTGCAACAGATGTCACCGTTTTGGAACCAGGTTTTTTCAATCCACGCATTGTCATACACATATGCTCTGCCTCGATCACAACATAAACACCTTTTGGCGAAAGCATCTCCATAATTGTGTCCGCTACTGAAGAGGTAATACGCTCTTGTAGTTGTGGTCTGCGGGCAATCGTCTCCACTGCACGTCCTAACTTACTCAGTCCTGCAACAACGCCGTCATTTGGTATGTATGCAACATGTGCTTTGCCATAGAAAGGTACTAGATGATGCTCACACATCGAATAAAAAGGTATATCTTTGACAAGCACTAGTTCTTCATGATCTTCATGAAACACCGTTTTAAAGTACTCTTTAGCATCCTCATGCAAGCCGCTGAACATTTCTGCATACATTTTTGCTACACGCTTCGGCGTATCCAATAAACCTTCACGATTAACATCTTCACCTACCGCTTCTAAAATCATTTTTACCGCTTCCTCTATTTTCAATAAATCAATATTCGACATCAAAAAAACCTCCTGCATATCAAAACATTACACATTTCCCTATGCATCGTAGCACATCCAAAAGGTAAGCGCAAAATGACTTACCTGATTCATCAGAAATTCGCTTCTAGATAAGCAAATCACTGTATATTATTATGTAAAATACAAATTTTGAAGCTAAAAAGAGCAGCCTTCATGTTCGTTAACATGAAGACTGCTCTATGTAACTACTAGACGTGTATTATTTTACCGCGTCTTTAAGCGCTTTACCTGGTTTGAAAGCAGGCACCTTGCTAGCAGCGATTTCGATTTCTTTACCAGTTTGTGGGTTACGACCTTTACGAGCCGCACGTTCACGTACTTCAAAGTTACCAAAACCAATTAATTGTACTTTGTCACCCTTTGCAAGAGCATCTTGAATTGTATCAAATACAGCTTCAACTGCTTTAGAAGCGTCTTTCTTAGAAAGACCTGCAGCTTCAGCAACAGAGTTTACTAATTCTGTTTTATTCACACCATTCACCTCCTCTCAAAGGGTCATGAACCAATTCTGTAAAAAGAGTAACACATAGAAAACCGCTACGCAACTGTATTCATACATGATTATAACCAAAAAATCAGTTTTTCACCCAAAAAACAAAAATAAAAGGACTTTTCGCATAAAAACGAAAAGCCCTGCGTATATTTTTTGCATTTTTTCTGAATTTTATCACTATAAAATAAATGTTACTAAACCACGATCCCCTTCATTAACCATACGTTCAATCGTCTGACGCATACGTTTTTTAGCAGTATGTGGAACTGCATCCATTTTATAGCGAATCCCCTCTTTTAATACTTCGTGCAATGGTGTGCCAAATAATTGTGTATTCCATAAGGCATCACGATCATGTAAATAAGCATGATTTAAATCTTTTAAAAGTTGCTGACTATGGAACTCTGAGCCAATTAACGGTGCAAATTCTGACTCCATATCAACCCGGATAATATGATAGGATGGTGCTTTTGCCTTCATTCGTACACCAAAGAAATTATTCTGTTTAATGAGCTCTGGGGCTGTTGGCTCAAATTCCTGCATCATTGGCAATGTCACCCCATATCCTGTCGTATCAGCATCGTGAATAGCACTTTTAAAGCGTTTTTGGGCCTCTTTTGCCTCTGCCGCCTCTTTGATAAAGAGTAACCAATCTTTTTTCGTTTCAATTGGTTCTTCTAGCCATTCATTACAAACTGATTTATACAATTCACCTTGTAGGGATACACGGATTACAGCTGTTCCTACACCTGCATCTACATGAACAACCTCACTTTGGTCAATAAAGTCAATCGCTTTGAAGGCATCTGACGCCTGTTGCACATCTCGAATTTTCATCACAGAAGATAGGACTTCCTCCATCGAATCAATCAATGCAACATTTAATGGATGTGTAGCATCTAATACATCCAGCCAGTCTGGTTTTTCCACTTCAATGGTACGAATTGGGAATTCAAATAACGCCTCTTGTAAAATATATTGAATATCCGCTTCTCTCATTTGATCAATGGACATCGCAATAACAGGTACATTGTAACGTTCAAACAACTCATTGCGAAGCTGAACCGTTTCTTCTCTCGCTGGCATTTGGCAATTGAGTAAGATGACAAATGGTTTGCCGATTTCTTTTAATTGCTCTACAATTTCCTCTTCTGCCTTCTCTGCTGCTCGTCGACTGATTCCGTTCACTGTACCATCAGTCGTTACGACAATACCAATATTCGCATGATCGCGAATCACCTTATCTGTGCCAATTTTAGCGGCTTCCTGAAATGGAATTGGCTCCGTATGCCAAGGAGTATGAACAAATTTAGGTCCATTTTCATCTTCATAGCCTTTTGTCCCATCAATAATATAACCCACACAATCTGCTAATCGAATTTGAAATGGCATTTCATCGTCACCGACCACAATACGGGTTGCTTGGGCAGGCACAAACTTCGGCTCAGCAGTCATAATGACTGGCCCCGGAGAACTTTGTGGCAACTCATCTTGTGCTCGCATTCTTTCCGTTTCATCCACAATGTTTGGTAACACGACTGATTCCATTACCTTTTTTACAAATGTTGATTTACCTACACGTACTGGACCGACAACACCAATATAAACATCGCCATTTGTGCGCTCTGCAATTTCTCTAAATACTGCTTCACTCAAGGTTTCTGCCTCCTTTATCTACGCTTTTTCACTATATGCGAGCCTGTAGACAAATATGAAAAAGCCCCTCACAAATGTAAGGAGCTTGTTTGCTATTTTTCTTTTTTCTCGGCGGCTTCTGCCTCTTGTTTTTGTTGTTCTTTCGCCTTTCTGACATCCGTATTATATGTTTTCATATCATAGATAGGCTCTCCATTCTCGTCCACTGTATAGGGAATAGAATAGGCAGGGACCACTGGAAATTTGTCGACAAGCAGTTGGCGAATA
Source organism: Lysinibacillus sp. BSL11 (assembly GCF_052928325.1). Taxonomy (NCBI): domain Bacteria; kingdom Bacillati; phylum Bacillota; class Bacilli; order Caryophanales; family Bacillaceae; genus Lysinibacillus; species Lysinibacillus sp. BSL11. The sequence continues at coordinate 87,037 of NZ_JAVGCX010000002.1, forward strand.
TCATCGCCTGGCTTTACATTTGGCTTATCTTCTTTTAATAGCTGTCCTAAATCCACAGCATAGTCTACATGTAATTCACCATCACCAGTCATGAAAAGTGGTAACTCGACGCCAGAATAGGGACTTTTTACAGTTACCTCTGTTTTATAACCCAAATCTTTATAGTTGATCTGATAAACATTATCTGAAATTGACCCTTTTATTGGTAAATACTGTGTAGATAGTTTACGAATACCTATTTCACGTATACGCTCTGCCGCATTTAAATCTACTAATTTGACGGTTGCCTCATTTTCAGGGTCCCAAATGATATATTGATATATACCACCTTTTTCATAGGCATTTCCAGGGATTGTCGCCAAATACTTCGGCATAAGTTTTTCAAAATCGATTAAATATTTGATATAGATATCCGTATCTAGCTCGCTATTTTTAATTGGTACTAGTCCACCTGTTGCTTCACGATATTCATCCACGGCACGTTGAACTGCAGCTAGTTGATCGACATCAGGTGTGACCTTAGCCCTTTTTTCGTCTTCTGGGTACGCACATCCTACTAACAGTATCGCGGTTGCAAATACCAACAGCAAAGCACTTAGTTTTTTCATGTTACTGACACCTCATTATTTTTTATGCTGGCCAAGTGGCAACTACAAGTACCATTAAAAATGTGCCAAGTCCAAACAGTATGTATGCACATAAATTTACGACTGTTCGTAAAAATACATTTGAAATCTTATTTCGCGCTAAATAAATTAAGCCGACTGATATAATCATAAATGCGATGCAATAAAACGACACCCACATTACATCAAGCGCAGGCATATGAGCTAACGGGCCCATTTCAAAAAACCACCTTTCTTTGAATGTCAAGACACAATCAAAGTATATTATACTATGTGCTTTTGCTAAAAAGAAATAGTTGTCCTATAACTATCAAGAAATGGACAACTCTTTTAGCATGTATTTCTATTCAACTAGTGGCACACAATAAGGCGTCTCAACAGATTCGTTGAGACACCTTATTTATGTCCATTTTATGACAAGTCTAATCAAAAAATTAATATTAATGCTTCATATCGTCTATTTCTCGTTTTTTCATACGCATCATTAAGGCATCTACTGCCACTTTCGGTTCAACATCATTAAATAGCACACTATAGAGCTCTGTGGAAATCGGCATGGCGACACCATATTTCTCTGCTAATTGATAGGCTGCCTTCGTAGTACGGACTCCTTCAACGACCATGCCCATTTGATCCAGCACTTCTTGTAGCTTCATACCTTGCCCTAACATATTTCCTGCACGCCAGTTCCGCGAGTGAACACTTGTACAGGTTACAATTAAATCCCCCATACCTGTAAGCCCTGAGAACGTAAATGGATTACCACCCATTTTTACACCTAACCGTGAAATTTCTGCAAGACCTCGCGTGATAAGTGCTGCTTTCGCATTGTCTCCATAATTTAAGCCATCAGTAATACCTGCCGCTAAAGCGATAACGTTTTTCAACGCTCCTCCTATTTCCACACCAATGATATCTTCATTTGTATAGACGCGAAAGAACTGATTCATAAATAAATCCTGTACCTTTTCAGCAGCATCAATATTGGCACAAGCTGCCGTAACCGTAGTAGGATGATGCAGCACCACTTCTTCTGCATGACTTGGCCCAGAAAGAACAACAATTTCTTCCACATACACAGCTGGTAAGCTCTCTGCTAAAATTTCAGATATTCGTTTTAATGAGTCAGGCTCAATTCCTTTCGAAACATGGACAAACAACACTTTTTTTGTTAATTCAGCCGTTAGTTTCTCGCATACTTCACGAATCGCTTTGGTTGGAACAGCCACAACAATGGTTTCTGCATGAGTAGCTACCTTCGCCATATCACTCGTCGCATGTAAATTTACAGGTAGAATGGTTTCTGGTAAATATTTTTTATTCGTATGCAGTTGATTGATTTCTTCTGCCTGCTCAGCTCTATGTGTCCATACAAGCGTATCATGTCCATTTTCCGCTAGTACCATTGCCAGTGCAGTACCCCATGAGCCTGCCCCTAACACACAAACTTTTTCCATAACAAAATCCTCCCTTTGCTGGGTTGTCTATTAAGTAAGTTCTTTCTTGTAAAAAGACGCCACCCAACAATAATGTCGGGTTGGCGTATTGTATGTGTATAGCTATTGCCTTAAGCACGCGCACGTGTAATTAAACGAATTGGCGTCCCTTCAAAGTCAAATGTTTCGCGAATACGATTTTCTAAGAAGCGTTCGTATGAGAAATGCATAAGCTCAGGTTCATTCACAAAAATAACGAATGTTGGTGGCTTAATCGCTACCTGAGTAGCATAGTAAATACGTAAACGACGACCTTTATCTGTCGGTGCAGGATTACGAGCCACTGAGTCCTCAATCACTTCATTTAAAATAGAGGATTGAATACGCATCGCATGATTCTCGCTGACACGTTGGATAATCGGTAAAATCTGATGCACGCGCTGTTTTGTATTCGCCGACACAAAAATAATTGGGGCATAATCTAAAAATAGGAAATGCTCACGAATTTGCTGTGTAAAGACATTCATTGTTTTTTCATCTTTTTCAATGGCATCCCATTTATTCACAACAATGATCACAGCTTTTCCAGCCTCATGTGCATAGCCAGCGATTTTTTTATCTTGCTCTTGAATACCTTCTTCTGCATTCAGCACTACTAAAACAACGTCTGAGCGTTCAATAGCACGTAGCGCACGTAACACAGAATATTTCTCGGTTGTTTCATAGATCTTTCCTTTTTTACGCATACCCGCCGTATCAATAATGACATATTCCTGTCCATCATATGCATAAGGCGTATCAATCGCATCACGTGTTGTCCCTGCAATATTACTAACAATAACACGTTCTTGCCCTAGGAAAGCATTCACTAAAGAGGATTTTCCAACATTCGGACGACCAATTAAAGAGAATTTAATGACATCATCACCATATTGCTCTTCATCTTCTTTTGGGAAATGTTTTGCACATTCGTCCAATAAATCCCCTAAACCTAAACCGTGGGAACCTGAGATTGGCCAAGGTTCACCGAAGCCAAGTGCATAAAAATCATAAATCATTTCACGCATATCAGGATTATCAATTTTATTAACCGCTAATACGACTGGTTTTTTTGTTTTGTATAGAATTTTAGCAACTTGCTCATCTGCTGCCGTTACCCCTTCACGACCATTTGTCATGAAAATAATAACGTCAGCTTCATCAATGGCAATTTCAGCTTGTTGACGAATCTGTTCTAAAAACGGCTCGTCCCCTATTTCAATGCCACCTGTATCAATAATATTAAAATCGTGTGTTAACCACTCTGCCGAACTATAAATACGGTCCCGTGTTACGCCTGGGATATCCTCCACAATCGAAACGCGTTCTCCAACGATACGATTAAAAATCGTCGACTTACCTACGTTCGGACGACCTACGATGGCTACTACTGGTTTCGTCATCTGTACTTCATCCTTCCAACTTCTTGTCTTTCGCTATTATACACGAAAAATGCCATTATATCATATCATATCATATCCATAATGTAGAATGCTATGTATGGTGATAAACGGTGTTACCTCATTTTTTAAGCGTGCTATCAGATGTCATAAAGGTTTTATCGCCTTTTTAATTAACTATCCTTTATTTTGAGAATCTTACCCGCTGCTGCTAAAACCTTATCCTTTAATTCAAAGATTTTACATTTCTTAGTCGCTATCCTTCACTTTAGGATTCTTATCCGCTACTTTTAAAGTTTTATCCTTTAATTCAAAGATTTTATCCTCTCCTCAATTGCTATCCTTCACTTTAAGATTCTTATCCGCTACTTTTAGAATTTTATCCTTCATTTCAATGATTTTATCCATTTCTTAATTGTTATCCTTCACTTTAGAATTCTTATCCGCTACTTTTAAAGTTGTATCTTTCATTTCAAAGATTCTATCCTCTTTATAATTGCTATCCTTCACTTTAGGATTCTTATCTGCTACTTTTAGAGTTTTATCCTTCATTTCAAAGATTTTATCCTCTTCTTAAAATCCTTCACTTTCATAATCCTATCAACCACAAAAATAGCGAGGATACATTTATGCATCCTCGCTGTATACATTATTTAAAGTTTTTTAGTTTATCGCCAATGACATCACCGAATGAGAAGCCTGTATTCTCTTCAGGTAATTCATAGTCGATTACTTCTTCTGCTTCTGGATTTTCTAGTAATTCTTTAATACTTAGGGCTAGACGGCCTTCGTCAGCATTGACATCAAGGACCTTCACCTGTACTTCTTGTCCCTCTTTCAATGCTTCATGAGGCGTGTTAATGTGCTTATGCGCAATTTGCGATATATGCACTAAACCCTCCACGCCTGGGAATACTTCCACAAATGCGCCAAATGAAGTAAGTCGCTTCACTCTACCGTCTAAAATAGTGCCTTTTGCGGCACGTTCTTCAATATTGGACCATGGTCCAGGAATAGTTTCCTTAATAGATAAAGAAATTCGTTCATTTTCTGGGTCCACTGATAGAACTTTTACTTTTACATCTTGTCCTTCAGCTAAAACCTCACTCACATCACTCACATGCTCATGTGATACTTGCGAGATGTGTACAAGACCGTCAATACCACCTAGGTCGATAAATGCACCAAATGACGCGAGACGCTGTACTTTACCATCCAATACATCGCCAGCTTTTATTTGATTAATCACATTTTTCTTTTGTGAAGCTTTCTCTGCTTCAACCACTGCTCGATGAGATAAAATAAGGCGATTCTTATCCTTATCAAGCTCAACAATTTTAAAGCTTAATGTTTGCCCTTTATAGCCTTCAAAATCATCAACGAAATAGTCCTCTACAAGCGATGCTGGTACAAAGCCACGTACACCTAAATCTACGACAAGACCACCTTTAACAATATCCTTTACTTCCGCTTCAAAAATTTCCTCAGCGGCAAATTGCTGCTCCAGTGTATCCCATGCTTTTAAAGCATCCACTTTACGTTTTGATAGGACAAAGTTTTCTTCTTCAACCTTTGTAATCATCAACTCTAATTCATCTCCAACTGAGATGACATCAGACGCTTTCTCAATGTGTAAGCTTGATAATTCACTAATCGGTACAATACCATCAAACGGTGCACCTGGAATTGATACAGATACTGCCTTTTCATCAACTTGCGCGGCAATGCCTTTGACGATATCACCCTCGTTAAACGTTTGTTCTGCATAGTTCATTTCTTCAGACATATGTAACCCTCCTTCGCATCTTCCCTTACTATTTTATTCGATATTGAAGACAAAGACAAAAATAAATCCTTTAAATTCAAAAAATGTCTGAAATTTTAGGATTTATAGCATTTTTTCTTCTGCTAATTTTAAAATAGCTTGTGCTGCATCATCAATGGACAATGCTGTTGTATCTAAAAAGATCGCATCTTCAGCTTGAATCAGTGGCGATGCTTCACGCTCGCTATCCTTTTTATCACGTAGTGCAATTTCTTCCTGAAGTTTTTCAAGAGAGGAGTCAATTCCTCTTTTTTGATTATCAATCAAGCGTCGTCTAGCACGCTCCTCTACTGTTGCAGACATGAAAATCTTTAGTTCTGCATCCTTTAAGACATGTGTAGCAATATCGCGGCCATCCATGACAACACCACCATTAGCTGCAAGTTTTTGCTGTTGGGCAACTAATAGTTCACGAACCTTCGCATGGGCAGCTACTTGTGAGACTGATGAAGTGACCTCATTAGAGCGTATTTCCGCTGACACATTGTGACCATCTAAAAAAACAAGCTGTCCCTGAGGTGATGGTTTTAATTCAATTGTGCTTACTTCAAGCATCTCTGCTAATTTTGCTTCATCATCTAAATGTATGTTTTGTTGCATCGCTTTATACGTAACTGCTCGATACATTGCGCCTGTGTCAATGTAAGTAAAGCCAAGTGCTTCAGCAACAATTTTCGCGATTGTACTTTTGCCAGCACCAGCAGGCCCATCTATCGCAATTTGAATGTTTTTCTTCATATTCTTCCCTACTTTCTGCACCTCTTATTGTATCATATAACCTCAAAAAAGCCCTCTACTAGGAGAGGGCTTCATCAAAATATTCATAAAGGAAATTAAACATTAAAAGGGTTCATTTCTTTACGACGATTGACTAATTGACGTTCAAAGCAAAAACGGACGATATGCTGTTGATCGACGTCATCTGTATCTGTTAGTTGGATTGTTGCAATGCGTTTATCCTCTTTTTCAAAAATACGTACGATCAGCGCTTCTGTAATGACATACTTGACATCTCCATTGGCAAATGGCAATACAATGGTTAGTTTTACTTCATCACCCTCAGTGAAAGCTACTTGACCTTTCAACATGACAGCTAGGCCTCCTGCACTAATATCCACAGTCACAAGTTGATATTTATAGTCTTTCAACTGAATAGCAACGTCTACTTGTGTCTCTACACGAACATATTCTCGTCGCTGAATTTTTATAAACTCCTCTGGTGTTGGACAATGCAACATAATCATTGGTATATTACCTGCTTTACGGCCAACTACCTCTGTATTAAAGGCAAAGGATTGCTTATCCTCAGTACGAAAAGTTGCTCTAAATTCTGAGCCATCTATTAAAAATGCCGTTTTCTTTGTTACCATATTAACCGGATAATCAATATAAAGAATATTATCTTTTTGCTCTACAACTTTACAGCGGAATTTCTCCAACCGTTCTGTATAAGTTGGTTCAAGTTGTAATTGTGTACCAATTTTTATTTCCATGAGCATCTCCCCGTGCGAAAAATATAGTTTAATTATCTCATGAGAAGCTTATTTTGGCTATAAAAATTGGTAGTATTTTCATGTCAAGTTCATACAGAGCGGAGGCATCATTGATTAAGTTAGATATTCCACTTTTAATACATTATGGTTTTCCGCATCAATTACAATTCTAAATGTTTCCTGCGTATTACCATCACGCAATGCAATGACCTCATAGCAAAGACGTTGCTCAAATTGTCCATTATCTGTGTAGATATTTTTTACCTCTTGTACTTGAATATCGTCTTGGAAGAACGTTTTCCAATCAATCGGCTTAGCTGTTTGCTTTTTAATATTTTCTTCTTGAATATATTCCATTGCATTTGCACCTAACAGCTCACCTGTATCTTTCGCTACTTTCAATTGAACACCATCAGCGTAGATTAACGCATTATCTCCAGGATGGACACGAGCAAATGTCACATGCCAAGCTTGATGATTTTCGCGTGATTCCACATAGGCTACATCTTTCATGCCTAACTTCTTCACATATTCCTGCGCTTTTTTCATAACTTCCTCTTGTGATAACTTGGCTTCATCCACAGGACGTTCTACTAAATAGGATAATAAATGTCCACCCTTTTCTGTTAGATCAACATACCCTAATCGAATCCCTTGGTGGAATTGGATATGATAAAAAGGATATGGTGCTGTATCACTACTTTTTGTAACTGTAAATGTAGCATCTTTAATAACTGGGAATAAGTATTTCACTTTTTCTAGTGCTTCTTTTTCGGTAATAACCGCATCCTGTAATGCCTTTAACTCAATTTTTTTCTGCCAATCAGATTCAGATAAAGTTAACGGGAAATCCTTTTCGCCGTAGCCCTTTAATGTATCTTTTACAGTATCAAATTGGCTATTTGGATTTTTATTGTCCACTTGCTGTAGCCAAACATCCATTTTTCCATCATGCTTATAGAAATCGACGGTTGCAGCTGTCCATTCATCGGAAAGAGATTGTAAATTTGTTGAAACCTGGGGCATTTTTTCACGCCAAGCTTCATAATCCCCTGTTTTCGCTGTCCTTTTTGCTTCATCGCCAAGTCGACCTAGATAGTTCATCCATTCGCTTGATAGCTCTTGTCCTATTGGAATATTCGCAATAGAAGAACGAACTTCTGAGCTTAAACGCCAAACCGAATCTAGTTCATTGTGAATCGCCTGCTCATCTTGAAACAACAGGGATTGTGATACCGAGCGTTGAAGATGGGAAAGTTTTTCAGATGCATCCGTTAACTTATCTGTATATTGTGCTAGCACGGTACGTTGTAAATCTTCTTTATCTCCATGCAAATCAATGCTGTAAGCCCCTAACCCAATAACGGCAATCGTTAAGACCACGAGCCAAGTTTTCATCTAGGTTCCTCCTTTCTATGAACAGAAAATATGCTCTCCAATTTGTTTGATTTGTGGACGTGACCAAATCCATTTGCTCGTTGCAGTTTTTGGATTGAAATAATACAATGCATTTTCTGAAGGGTCCCAGCCGTTCATGGCATCAATAACCGCTTCTTTTGCTCGCTCATTTGGCTCAAGCCAAATTTGTCCATCTGCAACGGCCGTAAATGCTAACGGTTGGAAAATGATCCCTGAAATAGTATTCGGGAAATCTGGGCTTTCCAAACGATTCAAAATAACTGCAGCAACTGCTACTTGTCCTTCATATGGTTCTCCCCTTGCCTCTCCATATACCGCATTCGCCATTAGTTGTAAATCACGCTCTGTATATTTGGGAGGAACTTGTGTCTGTGTTCCATTATTATTACTACTTCCACTACTATTGCTAGTGCCACCACTAGTATTCTTTTTCACTTGCTGATCAAGTGGCTTCCCACCATAATAAGTAAATTGATTCCCTGCATTTAATTGAGCTTTCACCCATTTTTCATCATAATCTGAATTGCCCGTTAATGCTTTCTTTGTCTTAGCGCCTGCAATTCCGTCTACTGGTAACCCATAATTTTCTTGGAAATTACGTAAAGCCCAGTATGTGTTGTAGCCAAATTTTCCATCAATTTTACTCTTATAAAAACCTAAGTATTGTAGCCTCGCTTGCAATTCAACGACATCATCTCCATATGCACCCCGAGTAATTTGCTGATCGCTAAATGCATTGGCATCATTTTGAGGAATCGCAATTATACTAATTCCTAATATCAAAGCAAAAAGTATGCTTACTAAACGCACTTTTATCACTCCTTTTTTTTATAGCTTGAAACAAAAGGAGTAATTTATACATGATAAAAATGAAATAAAGCGTAGAAATCTTTGACGATTTCTACGCTTTATATTTTCTTTTGCATATGCAAATGCTGCACCAGATGATAATGTGCAAGCTTCACTTTGCGCAAGCCAAACCACCATAAAAACAACATAAAAGGAATCATTAAATAAACCCAGTGACCTTTGAATGATAATATTGTATTGTATAGAATGTGAAGTACGACTGGTGCACAAAGCGCCATAGCAATCATTTCTTTTGTCTTAACAAGTTTCGAAAACTTAGCCCGTCCATAATAATAGCCCATTACGACACCGAACAAAGCATGACTTGATACTGGTAATAAGGCTCGCATAAATGCCGTGTCTAAGCCAAATGAAAGTAGATAAAGAACATTTTCAATCGTAGCAAAGCCGAGCGAAATGCTTGCCCCATACAATATACCATCGTAAGGGTCATCAAATTCTATATGATTATAGATGGCAATTAATAGCACAAACCATTTAAAAAATTCTTCAATGACACTTGAAAATAGTACGTCTTGAAGATAAAGATATCGAAAAACCCCTTCCTCTGTTAATACATACTGTAAAAACATGATTGGGAACGTTAAAAATGCGCCGTATAAAAACGTTTGTAGTAAAGTTCTTCTTGGCTCCGTAGCCATCTGATTGCGCAAATAGAAATAACTAAAAAGCGCTAGACCGGGAGCAATGGCAGCAGATAATAAAATGATCATGATGCCGGCTCCTTTCAACAATAGACTGCTATTATTATACCATGTAATGACAAAAAAACTTTTTAAAAGGAGATTTATTTTTTATGAAAAAAACAATTTTATTAATTCATACTGGCGGCACAATCTCCATGGCAATGAGTGCTGAAGGAGCGGTCATGCCAAATAAGGAAAATCCTCTAATGATGGAAAGTAATAAACTCGCTTCACTAGCAAGCATTATAGAAATAGAAGCTTTTAACCTTCCTTCTCCACATATTACGCCGAAAGAGATGCTTTTATTGCGTAACTTGATTTTGGAACAAATTGACGCACAGCCAATTGACGGCGTGGTCATCACACATGGTACAGATACATTGGAAGAAACCGCCTATTTCTTAGAGCTAACAACGAATTTAGCCATTCCTATTGTGCTAACAGGAGCTATGCGTTCATCTAACGAACTTGGAGCAGATGGGATTTATAATTTAGTGGAGGCAGTCCGAGTAGCTGTTGATGAAGAAGCACGTGATAAAGGTGTGCTTGTTGTGATGAATGATGAGGTTCATCTTGCTGTAAATACAACAAAAACAAGCACAAGTTCAGTGAATACTTTCCAATCTCCACAATATGGACCGATTGGACTTATTACTAAATCCCGAATCTTATTCCATCACGCACCAATTCGTCGACAATATGTAGATGTTAACAATTTATCCAAGCGTGTCGCCATGCTAAAAGTGTATGCTGGTATGGAAGAAGATTTATTGGATGTCGTGCTTGCATGTAAATATGATGGTGTTGTGCTAGAAGGACTAGGTCAAGGGAATGTCCCACCATCTGTTGTAAAGGGAATTGAAAGCCTTATACAGCGAGACATCCCAGTTGTACTTGTTTCCCGCTGCTTTAATGGAATTGCAGAAGGTGTTTATGGCTATGTGGGTGGTGGTAAAATGCTAGAAGACTTAGGCGCCATATTCGCCACAGGTATTAATGGCCAAAAGGCACGTTTAAAATTATTAATAGGCCTTAACACAACTGGCTCGCCTTTAAATTTAAAGGACTTTTTCCTGTAATATTTTTCCTCACACCTCGATCACCTGTTCATAATAGCTCAGTATCTCGCTAAGTCGAGCAAAAGCTTCATCAAAATCTGGTTGTATCACAGAAAATTGAATGAAATTCTTTTGACGTAAATACTGGCTTTCACCATGAACGAATAGTCCATTTAATGCTAAATCCATAAGTAGGTTAGCATAAGTATTAGGCAATTGAACCGTTATCAGCATCGGATATTGAATTGTTGGATATTGAAATTGCATGATTGGTAGCTGCAGTAGCGATTGAAAGCGTTGCTGTAGCTGCTCATAACGTGCTGGATAGGCTTGCAATGCCGTCTCCACATTGCTCAGTAATACAGCAGGTAATGTAAATGGTATGGCATCTTGCTGATAATTTGCTAAATCAAGATAAGCGGGTAGATCGGCAGATGAGGGTACAAGTGATTGCGAAAATACAAATGCTAGCCCACTTAATGCACCAATGGCCTTACCACTCACAGCCGTAGCTAAATAGCAGTCCTGTAAAGAAAACGGCATGGCACCGAACGAACTAATACAATCTATACATAACTTTACATTGTATTGTTTAGCAAGCTTTTTAAGAATATCTAAGTTATTACAAGTTCCCGTGGAAGTCTCACCATGCACTGCCAACATCCACTGATAAGACCCCGTCTCAAGCTTTGAAGCCAGTTCTTTGTCATCAAATACCGTTCCCCACTCTTTTTCTACCACCTCAAACTGTAATGACCAACGAGCGGCTTGCTTCCGTAAACGCTCACCGAATTCTCCATTTGTTAGAATAAGCCCTTTTCCTAATTGCTGTGCCTTTAGTTGTGCAAGCATCACTTCATTTGCTAGCGTTCCCGTCCCTACAATTACACCAACATGATTGGCCTTCGATAATTGCAGCAACTTCTTCTGCACGCGTTCATAAAGCGCATAAAAAGCTAATGAACGATGTGATAATTCTGAATAAGCAATTGTCTCTAATTGCTTCACTGGTCCAGGATAAAATGTAGAGGGTTCCGTCGTTAGTCTATGTTGTAATGATTGTTCAAATTCATGCCTAGTGAGCACCATCGGTAAAAACATCGCCCCCTCTTCCCCGACAGCTGGCGCAAACTGCTTAAAACCCATCTGCTTATATAGTTTTTCCTCTCTCGTTGTACCTGAAATCACTGCCGCAGAATAGCCTTTTTCGTAGGCGAATGTAGTTAAGGCCTGAGTAAGCTTCAATAGAACTCGACCCGTTCGATAACCTTTCTTCACGGAAAGCAAACGAATTTCACAAAGCTTCTCACAATTTTCCTTCGATAAATACTGCTCGACCTTACCAATCTTTTCATCAATAGAAAATGGTCGTTGATCTCTAAACGCCACCATGCCAATTAATTCTGTTTGCTTATAAACAACGACATAGGTATTCTCCTGATGAAATCGGTCAACTTTTTTTCGCGATGCATTTACCTCATGCTGAGGAATTTCTTCTACAAATGTTTCATAATTCAATCGAGCAATCGCCTCAAATTCCTCATTTGTCTTGGCAATTTTACACCAATACATTTCCTTCACTTCCCTCTTTTCAATGATTCCTGAATATTAGACATATGCTTAATAAGCATACACACGATGGCCATGATTAAAAGTACATATGGCTCTAATTTCCCTGCTTGTATAATTGCGGCTATATAAAAAACAAAGCCACCAACCATGCCAAGTGTCAGACTTCTAGTAAATGCAGATATAAGTGCTGTACCAATGATCATCCATAAAAAAAGACTTGGCGATAAGGCAAGACCCACACCAATAAAAGTAGCTACACCTTTCCCTCCATTCCATTTCAGCCAGATCGGAAATAGATGCCCTATGATCACCCATGCAGCTCCGCCAATAACGACCCATTCATCCAGTTGCCACATGCGTCCTAATCCGACAACAAGTACACCTTTTAATGAATCGCCAAGAAGCGTCAAAATAAACGCTGTTTTCCCAATCACACTTCCTGCATTACGTGCGCCTAAATTTTTACTCCGCTCTTCCTGCAAATTGACACCGTATATCTTACCAACGAAATAAGCCGTCAAGATGTTTCCTATTAAATAACTCAAGAGCCAATACAAGCCAATCATTGAGTTGCCTCCTTGCTAAAAAGGCCGTATAAGCTACATGCCTATACAGCCTCGATCATTATTTTTTTCTCTGCTCAATAATTCGGGCGATACATTCGCCATGGAAACGACCATTTTCAATAAAAATTTCATTGGCATTATTTCCTGCAGCAATAACACCTGCAATGAATAGTCCTTCAACATTGGTTTCCATTGTTTCAGGCGTAACATAAGGGCGACCCGTTTCTTCCTCTATCTCCACTCCCATCGCTTTGATAAAGGAGTGGTCAGGATGATAGCCAGTCATAGCAAAAACGAAATCATTTTTTACTACTTTCTCTTGGCCCTCTACTTCTAAAACAACTTCATGCTCTCGTATTTCCAATACATTTGTATTAAAAAGCATGTCAACTTCTCCAGTTTTGACTACCCCTTCAAATTCGGGCAATACCCATGGCTTGATGCTTGAAGAGTATTCGCTACCACGATAGGCTACGGTTACACGAGCACCCGCTTTATTTAATTCTAACGCGGCATCAATCGCTGAATTTTTGCCACCTATAACTAGAACATCCGTATCAAAAAATTCATGGCCCTCTTTAAAGTAATGGAAAACTTTAGGCAACTGCTCACCATGGATATTTAAATAATTCGGATGATCATAATAACCTGTTGCAATGACAACATAGGGCGTTTCATACGTTTCCTTCTCGGAGGTAACAGTGAACAAATCATTATTTTTTACAACACTTTGTACTTTTTCGAAGCGATTAACTTGTATATTTTTTAAACGGACGACCTCTCGATAGTAGACAAGGGCTTGATTGCGTTTCGGCTTACGTCCTTCAATAATAAATGGTACATCACCAATGGCTAACCGTTCACTCGTACTAAAAAATGTTTGATGTGTAGGGTAATGATAGATGGCATTGACGATATTTCCTTTTTCAATCACAATAGGTTGTAAACCAATATTTTGCAAAGCTATTGCTGCTGCTAAGCCACATGGGCCTCCTCCAACAATAATTGCATCTGCTTGCTGCATTTCTTGACACTCCAATCGAATTTGAACAGCAACAATTGCTGCTCCATGCTTTCACATTATCATAGAATAGACGATACCTTTTTATTATACGCTTTCTCACACGTTTTGGTTGTTTATTTACTCGAAATATCAATATCAATTATATGACATTGGGGCTTTGCACCAAATCGAAAAGGTACTAATGTCGTCCCATAGCCATTGCTTACTAATGTCATGACACCATCACGCTGACGATAGGAACCATTTGGATGGACACCATATGGGCCGAATCGGATTTGCCCTCCGTGTAAATGTCCCCCCATCATTAGATCCGCACGGAACTTAGCCCGAACTTTCGCAAAAACCTCTGGATTATGAGCGATGAAAACAACGAAATCCTGATCTCCTATCTTTGCAAAAGCTTTTTCAAAACTATATTCTTTTACGGTTGTATCCTCAATGGCACTTAACCAAAAGCTATTTTTAAGCGGCAGTTGTACGGCATCATTGACAATAATTTGAACATGGTATGCCTGTAAAATGTCCTTCAGTCTTTCTTCCCCAATTTCTCTGTCATTATTGCCCCAAATAAAATAGGTTGGTCCAAGGGACGTTAATAATGTTAAATTTCCATGAATGCGATCAATCGGTGTACGGCTATCCGCAAAATCACCGCCAATAATTACTGCATCAAAATGATGTCCCTGTAACTGTGCAATCATTTTCTTACTTATTTTACGTAAATGAACATCTGAAATAAAAAATAATCGTACCTTCTCCTGTTCACCCTGTAATGAAAGCTGGTGAGACAATACATTATTTTCATGTGCCACCTTCCACATATAAAGTAGAAGGGCGATGACTACCAAAAGAAATAGCCCTAAATATAGCATTTTCTCACTTCTCCTTACGACAGCAAAAAGGCGATTCTTCTTAAAAAACGAATCGCCTTTTTGCTAAATCAGACGTACGTTTTGGTGTGAACGTTTGTCTGTAATTTTATACTAGAAAAACTATATAACGAAAGAAAAATTCTATTAAGGTAACTTAATGACTTGCCCCACCATTACAGTATTAGAGGACATCCCATTAGCAGCACGAATTTTAGCTAAAGTCGCTTCACTGCCATCGCCATAGTGATTTAATGCAATTCGGTATAAGTTCTCATTTGCTTTTACAGTATGTGTCGTTGCTTTAGCATTTTGTTTTGCTTCTTCCGCTTTTCTAGCCTCTTCTGCTTTTCTTGCTGCCTCTGCTTGTTGTTGAGCTATTCTTGCTTCTTCAGCTTTTCGAGCTTCTTCGGCTTTTTTTGCTTCCTCTGCCTTTTTCGCCTCTTGAGCCTTTTTCGCTTCTTCAGCAGCTTTTTGCTCCGCTGCTAATTTATCAGCATCTTTTTGAGATTGCTCTTGAGCCTTCTTATCCCCCTGAGCGTCTTGACCCTTATCATCTTTATCCTTATCTTTATCTGACGCAGATGCTTCTGAAGGATCTAATTCGACAACCTGTTCAGCTGTATCCTTTTCGGCTTGTTCAATTGTTTTTCCAGGTTCATAAAATTTCCAAAAATAAATAAGAATTGTTAATGGTATCAAGATAAAAATAACAAAAAGAATCGTCATTAACGGTGTCTTACGTTTCGAATTTTTGGGCTTTTTGTCTTTATTACCGTTTTTATTCATTCTGGAAACTCTTGATAAGGATTGCTGTTCTTTTTGCTCATCTTCAAATGATTGACGATGCTCTTCTATTTTATCGCGATAATCTTCTTTATTCATTCGCCTTTCCCCCAACCTTACTACGCTTTCTATCATCTCTATTATGACGAATTTTAAGAAAAAAGTAAATGACCGTCAGTTTTAGTCTAATTACCCATTAATAGTTGTTGCAATCGACTTTCCCACGTTGCCATTTCTACTTTTTTTTTCTCTTTTAAGCGTACTTTCTTGATTACATCATAATGGATTCCACAATTTTCACAACAGTTTTCCGGCTTTTTCTGCAATTTTTGCCCAAAATACCCGACTAAATGTTCACGAATACAGTCTTTTGTCTGTATGATTTGAAGCATTTCATTCACTGCATTGTATTTCTCTAGTGCTAAATGATTTAATCGGACCTTCACTTGTTCCGAAGACTCTCGCTGCAGCCAATAGTCTAACACACGGAAGGCTGTCTCACTTAACTCCCCATTTTTCAGCATTTGGATTGGCTGTATTTGCTGAGATAGCAGCTCCTGATAGCGGTCAACATGATGTAAAGTTGGTAAATCGCCTGTCACAACAAATTTAGCCAGCTCCTCATCACCTTCAGCATACAGTAAAATAGCAAGTGCAGAATGACCATCCCGTCCTGCACGTCCAATTTCCTGCATATAATTCGCTATATTGGCAGGCATTGATTCATGAATGACCTGCCGTATATCAAGCTTATTAATGCCCATGCCAAAAGCATTTGTTGCAACAATCCAATCAAGTTCACCAGCTATAAATTGCTGTTGAATAAATTGACGGTCCTCCACCCCATAGCCAGCATGATACGCAGCAACACGAACGCCCGCTTGTAATAAGGCTTCGCTATATTGTTGCGCCCGTTTACGTGAGGAAACATATAAAATACCAGGTCCTGCCGTTTCCGTAACATGGCGCATGAGCCATCTAGCTTTATCAGCCTTATCCTCCACTACTACACGACCAAGATGAATATTCGGGCGGTCAACATTATACATAAACTCGAATGGAGCTTTGAGAGATAGAGTTTCCCATATATCTCGAACAACCTTCTTTGTTGCTGTAGCAGATAATGCCAAAATTGGCGGACGATTTTCTCTCGATAGCCAGTCACCTATTCGTAAATAATCTGGTCGAAAATCAAAGCCCCATTGTGAGATACAATGTGCCTCATCTACTACGATTAAACCTAGCTTCATCTGCGTCAGTTTCTCTTGTACCTGTTGCTGGAGCAGCATCTCTGGGGAAGTAAAAATAAAACGATATTGCTCTAAATAATGTAATACATAACGTTTCTCTGTTAGCGATAAAAAGGAATTTAAAGCTACCACCCTTTTTTCCCCAAAACGCTTCAGCTCTTCTACTTGATCCTGCATTAATGAGAGTAATGGTGAAACAATTAGTACAGGCTTATCTAGTGTATAGGCTGGTAGCTGGTAGCAGAGTGATTTTCCCATTCCCGTTGGCAATAACGCAATAACATCTTGTTCTTGCAGTAAGGCCTCAATGACTTCTTTCTGTCCTGGTCGAAATGATGAATAACCAAAATGCTTATACAATAATTGTTCAAGTTCCATTTATACTTCTCCTTTCGCAAGGACAAGCCTTAATTGAAAATAGCTCATATCGTTTAAAGCTTCATGTAATATTTTCAATTTTTTTGTTTGATACTGCTTCGATGCCTGCCACACTTTTTGAGCTTCATCATAGGAGACGAATGGGCCAATAGAAAAGTTCGGTTCATACATAGCTAATTCCACAAAATGATCCTCAATTGTACTTTGCTTTAGTTTTCTCACATGAACAATTTGCTCCATCGAATAACCTTGTTCATATAATTGTGCGGTTTGTTGTGCAGAATCTGTTAGCAATATTTTAACTTTTAATCCTTCTGCCACATGCCCTAGTAATGGGTAATCATCGATTTTTGGATGCACTTCATTTAATAATATATGTAGGGTTTCAATAAAAGCTAATTGACTATCCATTACAGTTTCCTTCCGTTCATCTGCAAGTTGTTGCCATGTCCATCCTGGTAATTGATAACCACTTAAACGATACAGAACAAGCTGTTTGCTTGCATCTGACACAGGGAGAATAGTTAGCAAATGATTACATTCTGTCAATAATTGCTGCTGTAAATGACCTTCCTTATAGTGATGTGCCTGTAAAAAAGTTCGCACCCACGCTTGAATCATTGTATCTCTACTAATCGGTGAAAAGGTACGAACAGCTGCAGCTTGATGTGACAAACTTTGTACAATGAGAGAGAGCCTCGAAAAAAACACATGCTCATTTCCCCGATAGTGCCAACCATCAAAGAAAAAGGGTGGCGTTTGTTGTGCATGTTGTAATCCTAGCGTTTCCATGTAAAAATGACCAGATTCCTGCACATTTAACCAACTATTCTGCACAAATAAGTTTACAGCCTCATCAAATGTAGTACGAGATAGTTTTGGCAATAGGCCAAAATATTGATGCAGTTGAAAAAGGCCAATATCTTGAATCGTCTGGCCTGAACGCTTCCCTCTTAGGACATGATAGGCAGCCGAAATCGTCCGCTCTTTATTGAGTTTTTGAAAGATTTGCAATAAAATTTGATGAAACATTGACGCAAATTCCTCCAATTTAATAGTATTTAAGTTGAAATGTAAGATAAACATCTTTAAAATGAGTATGAAGCTTTATAGGAACATCGTTAAAGGAGAGAATAAAATGGCTAAATACACAATAGTTGATAAAGATACATGCATCGCTTGTGGCGCATGTGGAGCCGCAGCGCCAGACATTTATGATTATGATGATGAAGGCATTGCCTTCGTTATTTTAGATGATAACATGGGAACTGCTGAAGTTCCAGAGGATCTATTGGAAGATATGCAAGACGCTTTTGAAGGTTGTCCAACAGACTCTATCAAAGTAGCAGATGAAACATTCGATGGTGACTCATTAAAATTTGAATAGTCTTCAATTGATGTATATCTTAAAAGGCATCCTTTAGGGGATGCCTTCTTATTGATTAAAAAATTGCTATCTTTTGCATCAAGATAATAGGTATATGGTCCATTGCTATACATACCAATCTATTGGAGGAATGTGAATGTTTGAGCAGTTACAAGTTGAGCATAGTTTATTTTATATTGATCAAGACCATATGAATAGATTTAAAAATCTTGCTGCAAAGTGGCAATCAATATTTCCCGATGTTTGTGCGAAATGTTTGAATACTGTGGACGCATGGGCAAACGTGTTAAATAACTGGGTTTTCTTAAAATCGCAGCAGACCGATGAGCTCATTCTCAATCCCTCTAAAGCCATCTATTATTCCATCAATACATTCTTATTAGATGAGCTTCAAAAAAATTCAGATAATTCAAAAAATAAAAGAATGCGAGAATGATGATTTTCAGTATTTTGCGGCCTTCCACTTAGGAAATGCCATCGATTTATGGGTGTACAAAACACTTGAAAAAAGTGCAGAATCTGATTTGTTAAAACCACAAAACCGAATACCTTATTATCTTGCCTTTTTAGACGATGATTTTCAAACTGACAATGCTTTATTCCATAAAAATCAAACAAGAGCAATCAAAATATTGGCACAGGTCATTCGGTCACAAAATTGCTTTCGAATCACTGTCAGTAGTGCTGTTAATCGAGCAGTAGATTTGTATGATCATTGTGTAACAAAATAAAATAGCATACTTTTCAATTCGTCTCTACTGCAAAGAGATGAATTTTTTTTGCTCCCTAAACTACTTCTCTTTTCATCTTGTTATTGCAACGATATTTTATGTATGATAAGATTTTAGTAGTTGGTACTAATAACAGATATTATCTCACAAAGGAGTTCTTCATAATGATGGATAATTTATTACAATTAAAAGATAAGAACATTGTTGTCATGGGCGTAGCAAATGATCGCAGTATTGCTTGGGGCATTGCAAAACGTTTATTTGACGTTGGTGCAAATGTCATCTTTACGTATCGTCAAGAACGCTCATTAAAAAAATTACAAAAACAATTAGAAAATATCGGACAACCCGATTCTCTTGTTGTTCAATGTGATGTGAATAGTGACGACAGCACAAAAGCAGCCTTTGAAGAAATCGGCTCAAAGGTTGGCGTTATTCATGGGATTGTCCATTCAGTGGCTTTTGCGCATGCAGAAGATTTACACAACCGCTTCCTTGAAACAACTCGAGAAGGCTATGCATTCGCACAAGATACAAGCGCCTATTCACTTATTTCCACAGCAAAAGCAGCTCATCCATACATGACAGAGGGTGGCTCTATCGTTACGATGAGTTACTTAGGTGCAGAACGAGTACTTGATGGCTACAATGTGATGGGCGTTGCAAAAGCTGCATTAGAGGCTTCTATGCGCTACCTTGCTGCTGATATTGGCCAAGATAATATTCGCGTCAATGCTATCTCAGCTGGTGCTATTCGTACACTTGCTGCAAAAGGTGTTCCTTCCTTTAACACAATTTTACACAAAATTGAAGAAACAGCTCCTTTAAAACGTAATGTTCAACAAGATGAAGTAGCAGATATGACGATTGTTATGCTATCTCACCTATCACGTGGTGTGACTGGTGAGACGATCTACATCGACGCTGGCTACAATATTATGGGTTAACAATAAAGAAGTATGGGAGGATGTATCATCCTTCCATACTTCTTTTTGTTGTTATAGCATTGACCATAAACTTTGGATCAACAAAATTAAGCCTGCTGCTACTAATAGAAAATAAATTAAGATTTTAAACAATTTTTGATTTAATCGAGTAAATAGCATTTGTCCAAAAATAAGTCCTAAGAAAACAATTGGCAAAGCATACATACTATATACCCAAACCATTTTACTTGTACCCTCAAAAATGACTTGAGAAAGTAAGCTAATAAGATAGATAAATATATAGTAGGCTAGTGAAACAGCTCTAATGGTTTCTTTATTTCTATGTGTGCTCGCAAAATAGAGCAACAGTGGTGGTCCAGCCATCCCAATACTTGTTGTGAACATACCTGATATAAAACCAACGCCATAAACTCTACTCCTTGTTTGTTGAATAGAGAGATTTTTAATCAACAGAATCGTAAGCCCTATAAGAAGGATGGCGATGAGCAGCTTAAATGTCGTCACATCGACTAAGGCAAAGAGTATACTACCAAAAGGAGCACCTACAACACTACCGATCATCACCTTTTTAAGCAACGCTACATCAATATCATGTCTCACCTTCCATATGAGAGAAAACGAAATAACAAGGGACAGTATTATATTTATTTGCATCGCCTCTTGTGGTGTAAAAAGCAACAGTAAAAAAGGCGTAGCCATAACGGAAAAGCCAAAACCTGTACTGGTTTGTAAAATAGAAGCTGCTAGGATAATGAAAAAGTATAAAAATAATTCCTGCAAAATGACACCTCACATCATGTTGTGATACGTTGTCTAACAATGAATCTTTTTAATAAAAATGATAGGACACAAGCAATGAATAAAAACAGAGCAATCATCACGATAACACCCATCCACCCATATTTCATCCAAAAAACGCCTCCTACCGTTCCTCCAACACTTGAACCAAAATAATAGAAAAATAAATAGAGAGAAGATGCTTGAGCTTTATCGTGGGATGCTCGTTTGCTCACCCAGCCACTTGCGATTGAATGAGCTGCAAAAAAGCCAAAGGTAAAAACTGTTATCCCTATAACCTTTAAAGTAAGGAGCCCATTGAGCGTTACTATAGCTCCAGCTAACATAATGGCAATGGCCAGTAAAAGCATTCGTTGGCGACCAAAACGATCGGCTAAACTGCCAAACCATGCTGAGCTAAATGTCCCAACTAAATAAATGACAAATATCCAACCTACAATTGTGGCACTTAAATTATAGGGAGGCGCCATTAGTTTAAAGCCAATATAATTATAGAGTGTGACAAAGCTTCCCATTAAAAGAAACCCCATCCCATAAAGACACAGCATAGAAGGATCTCTTAAATGTTGCAGTAGGGTTTTGGTTAATGCTTTTAATTGTAAAGGTCGCGCGCTGAAATGTTTGGAGCTTGGTAACATCCAGACAAACAACAAACTAACTAGCAGGCTGATTCCTCCTAGTACTATCATGCCTGTATGCCAGTTATAATGGTCCGTTAAGGTACCAATAATAACGCGGCCACTAAGTCCCCCTACTGAATTACCGCTAATATATAAGCCCATAGCAACCCCTAAGCTTGCTGGTTCCATTTCTTCTCCCAAATAAGCCATAGCGATTGCAGGTAAACCAGCAAAAACGATGCCTTGTACAACACGCAAAACTAAAATTGTTTCAAAGTTAGGTGAAAATGCAAGAGCTAGGGTCAGGACAGAAGCGGCAAAAATAGAAATCGTCATCAATGATTTTCTTCCCCATGCTTCTGATAACGAACTGACAATGATTAAACTCACCGCTAATGCAAAGGTAGTTACCGAAAGAGATAAACTTGCTACAGCTGGTGAGACGTCAAATGCTTCTGAAAACGTTGGTAGTAATGGCTGCGTTACATATAGGTTAGCAAACGTAATAAAGCCTGCTAAAAATAAGGCCCAATTCGCTTTATGAAACGCCCTCGTACCCTTTTGTATATAGTCCATGAAACTCTCTCCTTAGCTTCTTCCACATGCTACTATTATTCTAATACAATATTTCGCAAAACACACGTCTCCTTGTCAAATTTCAGACAAAAAGACCCACATTACCACCTATGAATCACAAAAAATAATTGACAAATAAAAGCATATCAAATTTGTATAAACGTCTTTTAATAAAAAAATAAATAGTTATTTTGACTTGGCAAATATTGTGCTACAGTAAAAGTAATCATCTAGAACCATTGTCACAATGAAGATAGATGACACAACCATTTTCATTGACGAGACTTGGAGGAATTTTTATGAAAATTATTGAAGCTTTAGCCCTCGCAACACCTTATATTCATCTAGCATTAAAGCAAGAAGCCATTGTAGCTGTTGTTGAAAAGGAAAGTGAAACAGTCGTTAAATATTTAGCAGGTAAACGTGTGGATTCCGGCTACCATGATGGACAAAAAGTTAACGCCAATGACCAAAATGTTTTCATCGCCTTTAATGGACAAAATGCAGATGTGGTGATACCAGAGGATGTTTATGGTGTAGCAATCAATGCTTTTTCATTCCCCATTCGTGAAAATGGTCAAGTAGTAGGCGCATTAGCTTTTGGCTTACCAATAGATAATGAGCTCAAACTTGAAGATTATATGGCTACGATGGATAAGATCGTCAACAGTCTACAGGATAAAGTACATACAATCGCTTCCCATTCTGAGGAATTAGCGGCCACTAGTGAGGAAATTAATAAGCAAGCACAGCATGCCCTAGAAGACTCTGAAAAAACAAATGCCGTGACAGATTTAATTAAAAGTATATCTCGCCAAACTAATTTACTAGGTTTAAATGCATCCATCGAGGCTGCACGTGCTGGACAGCATGGCGCTGGCTTTAATATTGTGGCACAAGAAGTTCGAAAACTGTCCTTTGAGACATCTAGTGCTACCGAAAATATAGAATCATCATTACGAAATATCAATAGAAATCTTGATAATCTCAAGCAAAATATGGGACAAATCAATGATGCAACAAATGAGCAAGCACAGCTCGTACAGGATTTCAGCGAAATTATAGAAGAATTAACTTTACTTAGCCGAGAAATGAAAGGCTTTATGCACAATGCATTAAAATAAAAATGAGGTGAACAATAATGCAGATTACCATGAACCAAGATTTAGTTTTACGGATGATCACACCTGAGGATGCAGAGAAGGTTTTTGCATTAACGGATGCCTCGAGGGAATATCTGAAAGAATGGCTACCATGGCTGGATTTCACGAAAGAACTGGCGGATACAAAAGCCTATATTGATGGCTGTATTAAGGGGCATGAAGCGAACAGTAGCCTCTCCCTGGTCATTCTCTTTAAAAATGAAATTGTTGGCATTGCAGGCTTTAACGCGATTAACCCGAGCAATAAAATAGGCACTATTGGCTATTGGTTGAGCGAAGGAGCACAAGGGCATGGCATCATGACGAAAACAGTAAAAGCTTTATTACAATATGCCTTTGAAACATTGAAGCTTCATAAGGTTGAAATTCGTGTTGCTGAAGCCAACCACAAAAGTCGCGCAATCCCAGAACGTCTTGGTTTCATGCAAGAAGGAACCATTTGAGCTGCAGAATGGCTCTACGATCATTATGTAAATCACGTTATTTATGGCATGCTTGTAAGTGAATGGCAGCAACAACAATAAAAAAAGAGGCTGGGACATAACTCGATTATATTGAAAAACAATAAAAATGAATATTAACTTTTCCACTTCAAGCAGTTAAATATGCCTTCCTAAATCAAAAAAATGTTAGACCAATTATATCTTGGTCTAACATTTTTTCTTTTTGTCCCAGCCTCGTTTTTTGTTAGGATTGTTCCACCGCTTCTTTCGTTTCTTCAGGTGCCTGCTTTTTTTCAAGGCCTAAAGCAATCTGCTCTAATTCTGGACGCAATGTGTGCTTCCCAGCATAGCTCTCGATCAGCTCTTTTACATCGAGACCAGAAGTTTCTTTTAATGTTTCTTGAAGTGTAGACATTAAATTGGTTGCGTAAGATGTCACCTTATTCGCACCACTTCCCTCTCCACCACCAGTATCGACCACTGTAATCTTATCGATATTGCCAAGTGGGCTTGCAAGCTCTTTTGCATACTCTGGCATCATGCGCACAACCATATCCAGCACAGCTGCTTGACCATAGTATTCAAAGGCTTCGGCAATCTTACGTTTAGCTTCAGCTTCCGCCAGACCGCGTAAACGAATGATATCTGCCTCCGTTTCCCCTTGTGCTCGCTCTGCATCTGCTTTGGCAAGACCATCCAAACGAATTTTCTCTGCCTCTGCTTTTGCTAATGATTCAATACGATATTTTTCCGCATCAGCCTGTGCAAGCTCGCGCATCTTTTCAGCTGCGGCATTTTGCTCCACTGCATAGCGATCTGCATCTGCTTTCTTTTTAACCTCAGAGTCATATTGCTTTTCTCTACGTAAAATTTCTTTTTCTTCTAATTCAATTTGCTTTTGACGCTCGATAATGCGAATTTGCATTTCTTGCTCCGTTACTTCCTGCTTGGCACGAGCAGTTTCAAGCTCATACGCTTGGTCAGCACGCGCTTTAGCAATATCCTGCTCACGTCGGAACTCAGCTACTTTTAACTGATTTTCTTTTTCTGCTTCTGCAATTTCCGTCGCACGCTCTAGTTCTGCCTTTTGTGCTTCCTTAGACGCTTCTGCACGTTTAATACGTGTTTCTTTTTCTGCATCTGCTGTCGCAATGTCAGCATCTCGCTTTACCTGTGCGATTCTTGGTTTCCCTAGTGAGTCTAAATAGCCATTTTTATCTCGTACATCCTTGATCGTGAAGGATACAATGACAAGACCCATCTTTGCTAAATCTTGTGAAGCAACACGTTGAACTTCCTGTGAGAATTTATCGCGATTTTTGTAAATTTCTTCAACCGTCATAGACCCTAAAATTGAACGTAAATGACCTTCTAATACTTCACGTGCTTCCCCTTCGCGCTCCGCTTTTTGCTTTCCTAAAAACTGCTCTGCTGCTGTCGCAATTTCTGAAATGGAACCGCCAATTTTAATAATGGCTGTACCATCTGCCATAACAGGAACACCTTGCTCTGTATACACCTCAGGCGTTGTCACTTCTAGTTTACTAGAAAGTAAGCTTAACGGCTGTGCTTGTTGGAAAATAGGGAATACAAATGTACCGCCCCCACGAATGATTTTAATACGATTCCCCGACTCATCCTTATGTACATTTTTAGAGCCGAGATAGCTACCTGTCACAATCAGTGCTTCATCAGGACCCGCCGTACGATACTTTGTCACATATAAGCCGACTAGGGCAATTAATACAAATGCTACAATTCCTAAAACAATTAAGATATCGGTTGACATAGACATATCTCTCCTTTAAACAAATTTTTTCTCGTATGTTCTAACAAAAAGTGTTCCGTCCTTCACATCCACAACAAGAACCGTTTCATCATAGTCAATAGCTTCATTATCATAGCCCGTTGCCCGTTTTGAAATCATGCCACTTGTCGTTTCGATAACAACCTCGCCAAAACCATCTACTGGAATTGGCACAATAACTCTTCCTAATTGCCCGCCTAGCGATTCCTCTGTGTAAGCTAAAGAAACATCAGCGGAACGTAGTGGAACGAGAACAAATAAATAAAAGATAGAACTTAAAATAGCACCGATGATACATGCAGCAATAATGTTCCAAACGCTAGAGAACAAGGCTAGTTTTTCTAAAATAAAACCTGCTGCTGACATCAACGTAATGAAAGATAGAATGACACTCGGATTAAAAATGGGTAGTCCTTCCCCAATACCTTCGACTGCATCACCAAAAAACATAACCAATACTGTGGCAAGGCCAGCGAAAATCAAAACCACCAAAAAGATCTGCTCGAGTGAATAGCCAAATAGCGTCAAGTTGCTCACCCCTTTTCATCATATTACCTACTATACGGATGTACCTCAGGAAAAGTTTCAAAATTTTTCAAACTCTTCTTTAAAGTATTATTTTTTGCTTTCATTAGAACCATGTTACAATAGAAAAGTATTCTGACAACTAAGGAGAAATGGCATGAAGCTTTCGACAATCTTAAATTTTGTAATTCTAGTATTTTTCACGTTATTATTCGTTAATGATTTCTTCCCTGATACAGCTATTGCTGCGATGCTGACTAAAAAAATAGTATTGCTTATATTAGTTGGGCTTGTCATCATTCAGCTAGCCTTCGACAAGGGTAGATATAAAAGATTATCAAAAAAGGCTTATATCGGATTAACATTGTATACAGTTGGATTATGGATTGTTTTAACATTACTTGGCGGTCAGTCACAAATTGGCCTATCGTTCACAAGTCCTCTATTCTATATTATTGTTGTGCTGCTTGGATTGGATTTAATCCGCCTTTCACGCCAAACTAAGCGGGATCAAACAGAGGAGAAAGCGAAGTAAAGCATAGCTATCCGTCAATCTTACGAAGCTATCCACCACTTTCGCACTGCTAACCGCTACATTCACAGCACTAACCGTCACTTTTGTCCTTCTATCCGACAACAACATAAAAAGCATGTCTCTGATTTTGACAGAGACATGCTTTTCTTATGATTCTAATACATTTAAAATGGCATCCAGTTCATGGACAGCTAGATCTAAGCGTTCCTTCGCTTCGATATTTTGCTGTTTTAAGTGACTAAACTCTAGTAAATTTTTCTCATGTTTTAACTTAATAGATGATAAACGTTCGATTCGTGCTTCTACTTTTTCTATTGCTTGCTCACAGACTGTTGTCCAGAGCTTTTCTGATTGTTGCATTTCCGTAGTAGATGGGTTGTGTTGACGCATAATTCGTGCGTAAACCATTTCAATTTGTTCAATTAGCTCCGAATAAAAATGGCGCTCCACGCGTGTTGTTTGGAATGTTGGATGCTCTACCTCTTTGGCATATGGCGTTATTTGACGAAGTAGCTTGCCAGCATTTTCTCCAAAAGCATGGGATAAATTCAAGACATTCATTAATTGCAATAATAAGCGTATTTCTTCTAGATTAATAAGTTGAGAATCGATGCTTTCCTTTAACTTTAATGACTCCATGTAGCGTCGATCAAAATGTTCAATTTCACCGTTGCGCTGCTCTACTAAATGGACACTTGCATTGTCTTTCAAGCTTTTAATATAGCGAATGGCATGGTTTTTTAGCTCCTCTTTTGACAGCAAGTTATCATTGTCTTGTTGTGGTTTTCCTCGTTGAACATACGCAAATGCATCCATTTTTTTGGGCCATTGTGCTGCTGGGGTTTCATCTGAGACATTATAGCGTATATAAATTCCGTGCATTTCATATCCTCCAAGTCCATTAAACAAGTATCTCTAAAGACAATAAATCGAATACGGCATTTTTTCAAGTAAAAAACTTTTAATAATTGAAAATCCTTCTTTTTAACAATAAAACAAAAATCCCGAATAGTCGATACTATTCAGGATTTTACTAGTTTTCATTTATTCCTACTTATCCTTTAACACCTATCCACCTGCTCCAACTAAGCCATGTATAGTTGCATCTCGCAAATTCATATCAAAGCGATAGATGACAATGGATAAACAATGCTGTTAACTGAGACCTGAGGAATTTGGCGAGCTTTATGTGTAGCTATTTAAGCCTGTTGGCGGATGTCTTGAATGCTCTTCCCTTCTGTAAACGCATGAATCGATGCTATGGAGCCAACTGATTTAAAATTTGCCTTTTCATAGACTTCGGCAACCTGTTCACTAATCGGTAATATCCAAAGATCGTCCAACCCCAGCTTGACTGATTGCTGTTGGATATACTGCAGCATATAGCCGATTAAACCACGACCACGATAGCTTTCAGTTGTTGCAACACTTTCAATCCTACCTTGATTTTCTGACACAAAAATAGTTGCTGAGCAGCACGCCACCCCATCTAGTCTTAGTAGATAATACGTAAAATGTGACGAATGATAGGTTTGCTCAAATGCCTTTTTTATTAATGAAGGCTCCCCAAATGCAGAAATACTCATTTCTACTGCTAATGCTTCCTCCATATTTGCATCCGTTACACGCTCAATTTGAATGGCAGGATTAGGTGGAAGTATCGCATATTCACCGTCCCAATACTGAATTTCATTGACAAAATGCTCATATTGAAAGCCATGCGTCTCTAATGCCTCTATACATAGCTGATTTTCTTCCAGATTATATAAATAAATCCGCGGAATCAGAGACTTTGATTGGTAGAAATCTTTGATGTCTTGTAAAAATAAATCAGGTTGTTCAATCTTTCTCCAAATCTGTGCATGATTTGCATCATAATAGGATGGGATAGCCTGATTATAAAATAAGATCCCCTCCCTACAAACCTCCACTTCACTGAAACTCTTCACATACTCTATATCAAGCTGCATAATGCGTTCTAAATTAAACATGCTCTGTGCCTCCTTCTAACCATCTTTCATATAAATTTTCTAATTGAAGTTCAAGCTTCTGCCGCTGTTCTTTAGCAAGCGATGGTTGTTGTAGTTTTGTCTCTAATTTTTCAATTTGCTGTTCAATCGGTAATTCTTTTTTAGGTGGCTGCGTTTTATTGGCTGGTTGTTTTTCAATCGTTTTCATTGCAAGTTCCTGTCGTTTTTCTCTAGCCCACTCATAATCTCCCTCAAAAACCTGAATAGCCTGGTTTTCAATCCACGCTGTTTTCGTAAAAATTTTCTGTAAGAAATAGCGGTCATGTGAAACTCCAATAATCGTGCCTTCAAAGGATTCTAGTGTCTCTTCCAATACTTCTCTTGCTTCAATATCTAAATGGTTCGTTGGCTCATCTAAGATTAAGACATTGATATCCTCATGCATTAATTGTGCTAAACGAAGACGCATTTTTTCTCCACCACTTAAGTCCTTCACTTTTTTAAAAACATCATAGCCATAGAACAAAAATCGTGCGAGTATATGGCGAGCTTCCGCCTCAGACACGGCGACACTTTCACGAAAGGCATCGATTAATCGAATAGCAGGATTTGGATGTTCAAATTGCTGGGAAAGGTAGCCAAATTTCACATTGCTTCCAATCTGACACATTCCCTGATTAGGAATGATTTCCCCTAACATCATTTTTAATAATGTAGATTTTCCACTACCATTGCCCCCAACAATTGCTAATCTTTCGCCAAAATAAATAGCTAGATTACTGTCCTTCAATAAAGGCTTATCAAAGCCATGATCAATGGCTTGCAATAGCACAACCTCTTTACCACTGCGTTCAGCCATCGTTAACGCTAAATTCATTTTCTTTTTAGTGAGGGGCTTCTTTACTCGCTCGATACGTGCTAATGCTTTTTCCATACTCTTAGCACGTCGATGCATCGATGCGTTTGGTGGATTCGCCTCATTTGCCCACTGCTTTAATCGTTTAATTGTTTCTTGCATCTTTTTAATTTTCTTTTGCTGCTCTTCATAATTTGCAAACTGTTGCTCAATTTTTGCTTCTTTTTGTGCTATAAAAGCATCATAATGGCCGTTATACGTAAAAGCCTCCCCATCCTCAATTTCAATAATCTTCTGGGCTACTTGATTCATGAATTGACGATCATGGGATACGACAATGACAATCCCCTCAAAGTTTCGCACATAATGTTCAAGCCACTCAATGGCTTGCATATCCAGATGGTTCGTTGGTTCATCCAATAACAAAATAGAGGGCTTTTTCAATAAAATTTGTCCAAGCATAACCTTTGTTTTTTCCCCACCACTTAAACTACTAAATGGCTGCGCTAGCATATCTGAAATACCCAGCCCATTTGCAATCATTGCCAGCTGCGCATCTACTTCATAGCCCCCTAATAGCATAAATTGCTCCTGCAATTGTCCATATTGCAGTAATATTTTATCCGTGACCGTCGACTGCATCTCTTGCTCAAGTGCCGTCATTTTTGCCTTTATTGCATAAATATCCGCAAATGCTTCCTCCAGCACTTCTTTCACAGCATGTAGTGGATAATGTGGAATCTGATGTAAATAGCCAATCGTCGCTTCTTTACTTTTAATTATTCGTCCCTTGTCAGGTATCTCTACCCCTGCAAGCAGTTGTAATAAAGTCGTTTTACCACTGCCATTTACACCAACAATCGCCACGTGTTCGCCACTATTTACCTCTAGCTGTAAGTTCTCGAATAATATATTTCCACCCATAATTTTTTGGATTTGTTCAGCTTTCATTTGCATCGTTTTTTCCTCCAATGAAACGTGCGAAAACATCTTTAGAACACAAAAAAGACTGCTCATTAACAAGCAGTCCTCTTCTCAATTAAATGTGTGAAAAAGAATGGTTAATTCGCTACGTTTGTTATTTGATTTTGCTTAAAAATGGACAGACCTATCCCGTTGTTCGCAAAATCGAAAGTAATCACACGTGCAAAATACATAGCCGTATCCACTTTTACACATGTTTTCGTAGCGTTTTTATTCATTCCTTCTCACCTCCGTTCATAGTAGTTAGGGCTATCATAACATTATTCGGATTATTTGGAAAGGGAAATTTTAACGTTCGTTTATCATTATTCAAAAGTTCTATTTGATCGAAATTCGCACAAAGAAAAACATAAGAGATTGATTCATAGCCCCCCTCATGTTTTCACTTTTTTCACAAACATTTTTACCACAGGCACCAGGAAAATCGAGACAACTAGTACACGAAAAAGCTGAAAGGCCGTGACAATCGTGACATTTGCATGGACCGAAGCGGCAATAATCCCCATTTGATCAAGACCACCAGGAACAATACTTAAAAAGCTTGTCCTAAAATCAAGGCTGTACAACGCTGCCATCACAAATGTTAAACCATAGGCTGCCCCTATAAAAATGCCCGCTGAAACAAACGCATAAAAGATATGCTTCTTCGATAAATGTAAATCCTCTTTTTTCAATAATAATCCGATATAAATTCCTAGCATGAGTTGAGCAATATGCAGAAGTGATAATGGTAATTTTGGTACTTCTATCCCTGCCATATTAACGCCCATTAATAAAAACACTGGGCCTAGCATATAGCCTGTTGGAATTTTTAGCTTTTGTGCTAGCCATCCTGCGCCACCACATACCACAAGTATGCCAACAAGGTTCCATGTGTATGTTCCATCAATCATAGAACTATTGCCACCTGCTCCTGCCACCATTAAAGGAACAAAGCCAACGATTAAAAGAACGCGAAGGATTTGAAAGAATGTGATGACCACCATATCCATCTCTTGTTGCTCTTCCGCAAATGCCACAACCTGCGACATGCCCCCAGGAACACAGCACGTTAAGGCAGTCGCAAAATCTAAATCTGTACGCTTGGCAACAAGGAAACTTACCGCAAAAAACAATAAAATAAATATGATATTTAACACGACCATGCTTCCTAAGAAAAGCTTGATGTCCTGTACAGCTTCTGGTGTAAAGGCATAGCCGATAGAATAACCCGCTACGACTAAACCAAAATTGCGGAAAGAATGATGCCATTTTAATTGGACATTGGTGGATAGCTGCACGATGAGCACCGCTGTAATCGCTCCTAACAGCCAAGGCATCGGTATATGGAAAAATTGAAAAACTACAGCACCTATTAAACCAATGCATAATGTGATGAACATATGCTTATCAAAGACAAACATGGTAGCAACCCCTTCAACTCGATAAGCCTATTATGACCTTTATAAACCGCTTTTTCTACTGGACCGACTTTTGAGCTGTTTGCTATCGTTGAAAAAGAACCTGTTATCCATCAAATAAAACCTCTTATCGAACAATTTATCCTTGCTAAAATTTTCTATGCTACATTAGTAATACCTGATTCAGCGTTTTTAAAGGAGGCCTCCTATGAAAATTCATTTAACCATCAATCATGAGCTCGAGGAAACTGAGGTTCATATTCATGCCAAGGAATATAATGAGCAAATTGAAAGATTGATGAGACAGCTTCAAACATCCCAAACTACGATGCTAGATGGGTATGACCAACAAGAAATTCATCTCTTAAAAATTTCCGATATTTATTCCATTTACGCAGAGGATGCCAAAGTATTTTTACAGACAGATGAGCAAGAGTTTGAGTCCAAGCGAAAATTATATGAGCTTGAGGCTCAGCTAGCCAAAGATTTTGTGCGCGTGAGTAAGTCTACACTCGTCAATATCCATAAAATATCCTCTATTCAAATGGGCAAAATCGGCACTACACAGCTATTACTTGAAAATGACGTAGCCATTCATGTCAGCCGAAAATATTTAAAAGAATTAAAGAGACACTTAGGTATTGGGAGGGATTCATAGCATGAAGTATTTACGTATGATGATTATCGGTCTACTCATTTCCCTTAGCTCTTCTTATGTCTTAGTGACGTTTAGCCTCCTATCAAATAATGCGGGGGCGTCAGGAACAGAATTATTGGAGCAAATTGTTATCGCGGCCATTCTTGGTATTGCCATTGGTTTGCTATCCGTCATTTTTGATATGGAGCAATTGCCTTTTACAGTTCAGATTCTTCTACACTTAGTAGCGGTGACAGCATGTGTATTAACAGCAGGCTATTTTGGTAGTTGGTTTGATTCAGGTGTATGGTATGTACTTATTGCGGAAGCCATTATTTACTTGATTGTTTGGTGTATTCTGTATGTTTTTCAATTAAATGATATTGAAAAAATCAATAAAGAAATTCAAAAGAGAAGGGATTAAACACTTATGACGTTTGCGATAAAAGTTGAAAATTTATGTAAACAATATGGAAAACAGCAAGCTGTCAAAGGCATTTCTTTTACAGTCGAACAAGGCACCCTATTCGCTTTTTTAGGTGAAAACGGTGCAGGTAAATCTACAACGATTGAAATACTTTGTACTTTACTAAAAAAATCGAGTGGTCAAGTAACTATTAATGGTTTCACACTCGACGCAAGCAATGATAACGCGGATATCCGTAAATCTATTGGTGTCGTTTTCCAGCAAAGTCTATTAGATGAGCGCTTAACTGTACGTGAAAATATCCTCCATCGAGGGAAAACATATGGTTTATCGAAAACACAGCTTACCGATAACTATCAATTTGTTTCCACCTATTTGCATTTAGAGGATATTGAAAAGAAAAAATATGGAACATTATCAGGTGGACAAAAAAGGCGAGCAGATATTGCTCGGGCACTGATTCACCGTCCAAGTATTTTATTTCTGGATGAACCTACAACGGGTTTAGATCCACAAACACGTCAATTTGTTTGGCAGGCAATTAAGCAGCTTCAACTGGAAACCAATATGACTGTTTTTTTAACGACCCATTATATGGAGGAAGCGGCAGTCGCTCACCAAGTCACTGTCATAAAGAAAGGAAAAATTGTCGCACAGGGAACGCCCGATGCACTAAAAACAAAATATGCCTATGATTCAATGGCTCTCGTTTTTCAAAATGCACAGGAGGGTGTAAAGTTTCTTGAAGAAAATGCAGTTTCCTACACAGAGAATCAAGGGATATACACCATCCGTTTATCTTCTACCTTACAAGCACTTCCCCTTTTAAAAAAAGCTGAGCCACTTATCGCCTCCTTTGAAGTCATTAAAGGATCAATGGACGATGTCTTTCTTCATATTATGGCAGAGGAGGAGGTTGCATAGTGGAAGCATTATTTAGTTTAGTTCTGCGTAATAACAAAATTTTTAGACGGGATAAAACACAGGTGTTCTTCTCCCTACTGTCAGTCATTATTGTCATTGTGCTGTACGCTGTTTTTCTCCAAAAAATGCAGGTAGATGCCATTGAACAACTAACAGAAGCTACACCTGGATTGATCACCATGGTCAATGAATGGCTAGTAGCAGGCTTACTCTCCATGATTGCTGTTTCGACTACACTTGGTGCCTATGGTATCGCTGTTAAAGACCAAGAATCCAAGGTACAAGCCGACTTTTTAACAGCTCCCCTTTCTCGTGCAACCATTCAGTTGAGCTATGTGCTCAATGCATTTATTATCGGCTGTATTTTTTCCTTTATCGCGCTCATCGGCTGTGAAATCTTTATTGTCACAACGGGAGGTAAGCTTCTAAGTTTCGGAGATTTTGTTCAGGTATTGAGCATATTGTTTTTATCTGTCTTGCTTGCAAGTGTTTTTAATTTATTTCTTTCGTTATTTGTGTCGACCCAAAATGCTTTCTCAACACTTGGCACAATTGTTGGTACATTACTTGGATTTTTATGTGGTGTTTATGTACCTCTTGGAGCTCTACCAAGCTTTGCACAACATGTAATCATGTACTTCCCAATTAGCCATACAACACTATTATTACGCAATGCATTTATGGAGAGCTCTATTGCAAATGTTTTTAATGGTGTGCCCGTTTCTTATGTGGAGGATTATAAAATGAATTATGGCATTGTTTATGAACTAAATGGACATATACTTAGCTCCACAACAAGTCTAATTGTGATTGCCTGCACAATTGTAGTTCTTTCTCTAGCATCTATGATCTTATTTAAGAGAAAATATAACTAAATATGAGCCAACAATTTTACACATCGTTTAGTATACGATGTGTTTTTTATTGCATTATAACAAACAATTTGTTATTTTAAATATTAAATAACAAACAAATTTAAAATTCGTTTGTTTTACCAAGGAGGGGTTGCAATGGATGTAAATGAATTATTTTGGCAAGCTCCTATCGATGATCTTAAAAAGGGATATATCGATCAAGCGACACACTTCACCTGCCTACTATGCGGTGAAAAAGTAGAAAAAGGCATTATTTATCCTCAAGAGGGCTTATTATATGAAGCAGAGAAAATGATGCAACACCATATTACATTGGCTCACCATTCTGTTTTTCATTATTTAAACGGTCTCAATAAAAAAATGACAGGCTTAACAGAACATCAAAGTCATATTTTACGCTTATTTTATGAGGGAAAATCAGATCAAGAGATAAAAGAAGAATTAGAGATTGGCAGCGCCACAACGATTCGCCATCACCGTTTTGCTTTAAAGGAAAAGGAACGCCAAGCTAAAACATTGATGGTGATGATGGAGTTACTAAAAGAACAAGATCAGAAGGAGGAACCATTTGTGCCTATTCATAAAACAGCTACTATGGTTGACGATCGCTATAACGTAACCCTCACGGAAGAACAGCAATTATTAGAGAAGCTATTTCCAAACGGTGTTGGCAAGGAACTGGTACGCTTTCCAAAGCGCGAAAAACAGAAAATTGTAGTACTGCGTGCAATTGCAAATCTTTTTGACGAGGAAAAGCATTATACTGAAAAAGAATTAAATGAAGTGATTAAACCGATGTATGAAGACTATGTTCATATACGTCGTTACTTAATTGAATACGGTTTTCTTGACCGGAAAGCAGATGGCAGTGCCTATTGGGTAAAAAAATAAGAAAGTAGGTTAATAATAATGGATCATAAAAAAGAGTTAAAAGAAATGTATAAAGAGATGAAAATTGAAGCTGGCGTCTTTACAATGACCAATACACAAACAGGCAAAGTTTTTGTGGGGAGCTTTAATAATTTAAAGCGTTTAAATGGCTTTCAATTTATGCTAAAAACCAATACACATACGAACAAGGAGCTTCAGGCAGATTACAATTTATATGGTCAAGAAGCTTTTGAGGTGGAAATCGTTGAATATTTAAAGAAAAAAGAAGAAGGCTATTTCGATGAAAAAAAAGAACTCGAAAAGCTGGAGCAAAAATGGCTTGAGACACTAAAGCCTTATGGTGAGCGTGGTTATAATTAGTCATTAGCGCATTTGCCAAAAAGGTAAATGCGCTATTCATTACTTGTTTGATGCATTGCCAATCAATTGAATTTCCTGCTGTGCTTTCTTCGTTAGTTTATTGAAAACAAGCTCATAGGAATGTTGGATAAGATTCTCTACCAAATCCATCGGGACATCCTCAGCATCCATATAAATGGAATTCCAATGGGTTTTATTCATATAGTAACCAGGTATAATGCTTGCATAGGCTTCTCGTAATTCCTCCGCTCGAGAAGGCTCACATTTCAATGTAAGAACAGGTTTACCTGTTCTATTTCCTCCAAGCATGGCATACATTTTTCCACCGATATGATAGCGATCTGCTTGCCACTCCTCTTGGTAGTCATACGTTGTTCCATGAAGCTGTATACAGTAAGCATGAATTATTTCTTTTTCCATCTTTACGTTCCCCTTCCCCAAATAAAAACACACGTTCGATTATGGTAAGTATAACCTAAAACGTGTGTAGAGAATAGCATTATTTAGTTGTACCACGATCAAACATCCCGATTACTTCCGTCGTCTGTAAAATATTCACAAACGACTTTGGATCAGTTTCCTTAATCGTGCTTTTCACATCAGCTAGTTGGTAACGCGTAATAACAGTAATTAATACTTTCCTACCCTCGCCTGAATACGCTCCCTTTGCATCGATAATCGTTACCCCACGATGTAGCTTTTCTAATAGCTGCTGTTTGACCTCGTCCCCTTTACTCGTAATAATCATCAGCGTTAATTTAATATGGCTCGTATGAATTGTATCCACTACTTTTCCAGTTGCATAAATGGACACAAGGGTTAACAACGCCGCATCCCAGCTAAAGACAAAGCCAGAAGCAGCCACTACGATTCCATTCATAGCGGCAATTAACGTACCGAGCGGAAAATCACGTTTCCGACTAAGTAGCATAGCAATAATATCAAAGCCCCCTGAGGAGCCAGCTGCTCGGAAAATCATGCCCATTGCAAACCCTACAATAACACCGCCAAATAAGGACGCTAGGATCGGCTCTTGTGTCGTTTTGTGTATTGGAATAATATATAAACTCACTGACAACACAGCCACAGAAAGAATGGTGTAGCTAATAAATCGCTTGCCGAGCTTCATCACACCTAAAATCAGTAAAGGCAGGTTAAGCAGTAAATTTAACACGCCTGTATTCAAAGGGGTAATAATCCCAAGCATGATGGCAATACCACTCAACCCACCACTCAAAATTTCATGGGGAATCAATAAATAATTATAGGCAAAGGCCACTAAAATGGAAGAAAGTGTAATTATAATCACATTTCGCATATTGCTATCCCCTATCAATCAACGACCAAATTTTGATACATCTTTGTCATAGACTACCCAATTTACTCTCCTGAAAAACCTATCCTCTTACTTTTTCTTCTGTTCTTCCTTTAAAGGCATATTTTGTTTAAGTTCCCCGGTATCCGCAACTTTATAGATTCGCTCAAGCATCGGTGGATGTGTATAACGGAACCACTTCACTAAAAGTGGTGGGTTCACTTCACTTAAGCCTGAAATCGTTAGCTTTTGAAATGCTGTTACAGCCGCTTCTCGATCATTCATAAGGTTAATCGCATATTGATCGGCTCTCGTTTCCTGATATCTCGATATAAAATTGGATACTGGATTGGAAGCAAATAGTAAAATAGAAGTAATGAGTAAAAATAATGGATAGGAACGAATGCTACTGATTTTATTAATTTTTAAAACCTGTCCATATCGTGAAATCAAGCGACGCATAATTTTCGCTGTTAGCCATAGCCCTATTAACATTAAGAATAAATAGCCTGCAATGCCAAAATAAATATGCTTCTCTACATAATGTCCCATTTCATGTGCCATGATAAATAAAATTTCATTGTCCGTTAGTCTATTTAATGTAGTATCCCATAGCACAATTCTCGAATTGCTCCCAATTCCTGTCACATAAGCATTTAAGGCATTGGTCTTTTCTGCCATGTTGACCTCATAAACATGCTCTGCCGGAATATTGGCCTGTGTAGCAAGTGTAAGTATCTTTGTTTCCAGCTCTTTATTTTTTAGTGGATAAAAATCATTGTACAAAGGATCAATGACAACAGGCTGAATGAACATCACAAAGATTGTAAAAGGGATAGTTAAAAGCCAAGCATAGAGCCACCATCTTTTTTCGCTCTTTTTAATGAGCCAATAAATCACTGTAACAATAATCAAGCTAGTGCCAAAATTCACCCAAAAATCAATGACACCATCTTTCATCCAAGATGCAAATGCTTGTGTACTAATGCCATAGCTTTTGCTAAGATGATAGCGATAATAATCAAGCGGGAATAGCACAATATAGAGCAATAAAGATAATAAGAATAAGTAACCTGCATTTTGCAACAGCTTCCACTTCGTTTGGGAGGTCGTCACTTTTTCAAAATAACGAGATACGCCCAATAGTAAAATCAAGAAGTAGATAAGCCATTCTAAAGGTGTGGCTACAAAGAATACAAAGTTCCGTATTTTTGAATATTCACCACTTAAAAAAAGCTCCTTGCCAGACATAAACATCACGGGATCTGCCGCCGTTCCTTGTAAGGCACTTGGTATTTTACCACCACCGCTGTGGAATATATACCAGTACATACAAAGCACGTAAACACCGAAAAGTAGTAGTGTAACAATGCCCATTTTTTTCGCTATGTTATTTCCCCCTCATATCACCCAAAGTTCGTCCTATAGTAAGTGTAAGCGAAATTATCAAAGTTAGAACAAACATGGACCTACTTTTTTAATCTCTCTGTTGCCAAAGAAAAATTTCGCCTCATTTCTATATGAGGCGAAATCATTATTGTCCTATTCATTTATCCATAACAAATGCCGTTTTACCTCGTTGATCCGCGCTTAAATAGCCAGTGGATAATAGTTGCTCATACCATTGCTTTTCTATAGTAGCTGCTTGAGCCACATCATCTACCTTCGTAGAAAGTTCAACCATAATGTCTCCTTTGTACTGCCACATCTCTATATCCGCTTCATGTCCTAAAAAGCTTCCTTTATAGGTCATAGCATTAGCAGGCCCATATACGACAACTTGAGACAACGTATTTTTATACCATGCTTCAGAATTCCAATTTACAATTTTCTTTGGCGCATTTTCAAGAATGAGTTTTTTCGCAACATTTGTAGGAACTGAATCATAAGAGACCTCAGCTGATGTCTTCAAGGATTCCTTCCGGCTAATCGTAAATGTACGATGGTCTCCCTTAATATCTAGCTCAAACTTATAATTTGATTCAGAACCAGTAAAACCATGATTCATTGTTTCTGCTATTGCTTCACTTAAGGGTGTGTTTAAAAAACGCTTTTTGTAGGTTATATCCATTTTATTACTGCCCTTATAGACACGTAAGCGATGTATATAATCATTAAGAAGAAACGATTGGTCAAGCGTATCATAAAAATAAACTTTTACATCATCCTTTTTAGTTGCTTGAAAAACCTGGACAATAGTTGATTCCTTAAAAATCTCAGGTTTAATATTGAATTTAATTTCATGGCCTGGCACAATGGCTGCTTGCGCTTGTGTTGTATTCACACTCATCATACTAATCAACATCAAGCCCAAGACACACAGATAAAATGCCCATTTTTTTAGTTTAGTCACGCTTTAATTCCTCCTTCGGAAATGTGGTTGTTAAATTTGTATGTGTACTGTGAAAATAGATCGTTTGTCGTGCACGAAGTCTCTGCGACAGTGCCACTATATCCCAATAGTCTGGATGTGTTTTATAAAAGAACTCCTCAGAGAAATGCTTTAAACTAGCTGAATTGTATGCATGACGAGAATAGCCTGTATGAACAAAAATTGCTGTAGGATACTCCTTTGCAAGCGCCTCCACTTGAGCCTCATCCTGCTCTGAGACAAAATACAGTACATGATCACTGTCCTGTTTTTGCTTGAGTCGTTCTAAAAGCATCACTTTATTCGGCCAAATATTTTCATGTTCTTCATCATAATACGCCAATAAAGGTTGTAGCTTGGCATCTACCCTAATTG
This sequence comes from Lysinibacillus sp. BSL11, assembly GCF_052928325.1. Lineage (NCBI taxonomy): Bacteria > Bacillati > Bacillota > Bacilli > Caryophanales > Bacillaceae > Lysinibacillus > Lysinibacillus sp. BSL11. Next base: position 127,251 of record NZ_JAVGCX010000002.1, read on the forward strand.
CTCGAGTTGTATGTTCGGAAAGATACGTCATAATATCGACTGTTTTGCCCGAAAAAGAGGAGGGGAATATAAATGAATGATTGGGATGAGCCTTTACATACATAGCCATTTGCTGTAACACCTCAAGATTTCGAATGCATTTTTCCGCATGTCCACTATCAATAAGCGCTACATCATAAACCGTTCCATCCCCCTCTGGCAAGGTCGCCTTTAATAAATACGAATCGACTACATAATCACCAGAGAAAAAAATCATTTCCTCAAAGAAACGAATTTTGTACCACACGCTTCCAATTAAATGCCCACTATATCCCCATTGAAAGGCAAGATATTCATTGACCTCTATCCATTTTCCAATCGTATCTGGATAGAAAGTTCGGATTTGTGGAATAGGCAGTGGAAGCTGCTGAGCAGTTGTATGACTCATTAGTATCGGTCCGGTATAGCCCATGTTCTTTAGTAATGGCAATGCCCCCACATGATCAATATGTGAATGAGAAATAAAGACAGCAGCTAGCTTTTCAATATGATTAGATGTAATATTTGGTGGCGTTTTTTGTGTATTTTTCATAATGCCACAATCCAATAAAATGGCCTGTCTCTGATTTTCAATATAAAAACAATTGCGCCCATATTCGCCTACACCACCTAAAATTTCAACACTAAGCATTTGCCTGCCCTCCTCGTTTTTGCAGCCAACCCAATAGCAACATAAAAATGACAGTCATAAGGACGGTTATAACAGCTACTGCCATTCCAACTCCTACATTACCTTGCTCAAATTGGCTATAGATAAAGGTTGCCCCAGTCTCTACGGATGGTGGCAAAATTAAAAGGCCAGCTACAAGCTCTCGCATTGATATAATAAAAGTCATCATCATTCCTGTTAAAATACCCTGCATCAAAAGTGGTAGGATGATACGACGGTAAACCGCAATGTTACTACGCCCAAAAATAGCAGCTGATTGAAAAATAGAGGCATCTAATTGTGAAAAAGAAGATTTTATATACTGCACCGAATAAGGTAAAAACAGTACACAGTATGTGACTACTACCATTGCCTTTGTGTTATAAATTGTTGCGGGAAGCCAAGGAGCATTCCAAAACATAATTAAACCTACAACAAAGACAATCCCCGGAATAATATTAGGCATTAAACTAAAGAAGTCTAATATTTGCTGCTTTCTAGTTTCTCCTTTTTTAATATAAAGAGCGATGAATAAACCTATTATGGCGGTTATCAAGGCTGTCATGATAGAAAAAACGATGCTATTTAAAAATGCTGTCAATCCTGCACTTCCATTGGTGAAAACCTCTTGATAAGAAGCCAAACTGAAATTCCCTGCCTGTAAACCATCTCCCCGAACCTTTTGCAAAGAGGTCACGATAATAGAGAAATAAGGAATGCCGATCGATAATAATAGGACAAGCCCTACAAAAGTCCACGAAGCTGTTTTTATATACCATTTATCTTTGATCTCACGTCTAGCAGGCGTTTTTCCTGATAGCACACCATATGTATACTTGCGTCCAATGAGATTCTGGAAATACCAAATGACTAAGCAAACAGACAATAAGAATAAGGATAGCGAGGTTGCCATGCGAATATCGACTGGCCATCTTGATAAATAGGAATGAATTTCGGTTGTAAACACTTGAAACCCAATCCGACTGCCGAATGTAGCTGGCGTTCCAAATTCAGCAAGCGTCTTAATAAAAATAAGCAGACTTCCCAAAACATAGCTTGAAAGTAAAAGGGGTAACACAACCTTTAGCCAATTTTGCCAAGAGCTTCGCCCAAAAATCAGCGTTGCATCTAGAAATGAACCATTTATGCGAAGCAATGTATTTTTCAGCATTAAATACAAAAACGGAAACAGGTGTAGACTCATGATCACTACCATGCCAAATAAGGAAAAGAAGGAATCTGTCATCCAAGCAGCACTTGGAATAAGCTGCTGTAAAAAACCATTGTGCTGCATAAACAAAATCCAGCCCATTGAACCAATATAGGGAGGTGTCATAAATGGAATCGTTAACACAATATCAAGCCATTCATATTGATATAAACTTGTTTTCGTGCGAATGAAAGCCATAGGTAATGCGATAATTGTTGTCCCAATTATCACGAAAACCCCTAAAACCATCGAATTTCCAAGCGTTTTCCATAGTCTATCATGTGCAAACAATCGACTAAACTGTGATATATCAACATGTCCCTCTTTTATAAAGGTATAAAATAAAATGGCCATCAACGGAGCGATAGCAAATATGATGACAATTGTCAGTAAAAATCCAAAAGCTCGTCTTCCTTCCATTATCATGACGATTTCAACCCTTCTCTCTGAAAACTAGAAGGAGGTATATCAACCTCCCTTTATTTAACGAAATAAATCCGTAAACTTTGTTAGTACTTCCAGCTGTTTCGCTTCCGCACCCATCCAATCAACTGTTAACTGTGGAATCTCATCTAATGCTGCACGATTTTTCACAGCAATATCTTTATTCCCTGGTAATAAGTAAGCATCTGCTACTAGCTTTTGCCCTTCATCTGACAATAAAAAATCAACATAGGCTTGCGCAGATTCTACATGTTGCGCATCCTTTAAAATACCTACTGCTCTTGGACTAACCACTGTCCCACTCGTCGGATAGATAATTTCCACTGGCTCACCGTCTGCTTTTGCTTTATAAGCCATATAATCTACACCTGCAATCGTGGCATTTTTCTCGCCTGTAATAACCGCATCCAAGGCTTCTTTATTCGCACCATTGACTTGTAAGCCATTTTTCTTCCAACTATCAATCGTGCTCCAAGCTGTTTTTTCTGCTGCTGTGTAACCAAATAAGAAATCAACAGCAGAGCCTGACAGACTTGGATCGGGAATATTAATTTTATTATGCCAATCAGCTTTTGCTAAATCAGACCAATCCGTAGGCGCCTGTGTCGTATTTTTCGTATTATAGGCAATCCCTAAAGCAGAGGCACTGTAGCCATAAAAATATCCATCTTGATCCGACCAATCACTGTTGATTTTGTCCTTGTTTTTAGCCTCTTCGTAGCTTTGCAATTGATCTGTTGCTTTTAACCCATCCATTGAGGCAACAGAGGCAAGTACAACAATGTCAGCTACAGGATTATTTTTTTCCGCTTCTAAACGAGAGAGAATTTTACCCGTAGTTCCTTGAAACATTTCCACTTTAATCCCTGTTTTTTCTTCAAATGCTTGCTGAATATTTGCAGCTAAACCATCTGGCCCAGCAGAATACACTGTCAGTACTTTCTCCTCCTCCTGTGTCTTTGCACTTGCTTCATTCGTCTCTTTTGCCTCTTTATTACCACAGCCAGCTAATGCTAAGGTCAATAAAATGCCAGCAGTTGCCCATAATTTAAAATGTCGTTTCTTCAATGTAAACCCTCCAATTGATAGATTTGTTTTTCATCAATAAAAACTTGCAATCTTTTTCCATGCTCTAATGGCTGCTTCTCATAAAAGCTCCAAGACTGTCCTTCTACCTGTGCTTGTACTAAATAACGATCGCCAACAAATGTACTTTTCACAATCTGCGCTTGTTTGGCAATCGTCCCAGGACGCGATACTCTCGAAACACCTTCAGGTCGCACAATTGATTGTCGATTGTGAAGCCAATTCACTTTGCCAATAAAATCTGCCACATAGGGCGTTGCCGGAGCACGATAAATTTCCTCAGGCGAGCCAATTTGAGCAATTCTTCCTGCCTCCATAACGATAATTTGATCAGACATTGTCATAGCCTCTGTTTGATCATGTGTTACGAAAATGGCTTGGCAATTAAGCTCATGAATGAGGTGCATAATTTCATCTTGCATTTGCTCTCTTAGAACAGCATCAAGAGCAGATAAAGGCTCATCAAATAAAATCAATTGCGGTTTGGTTGCTAAAGCTCTTGCTAATGCCACTCGTTGCTGTTGTCCACCCGATAATTCACCTGGCTTTCGTTGCTCATAGCCTTGCATTTTTACCAATCGCATCACATGCTCGACTCGTTCAGGAATAGCTGATTTTGGAATAATGCCCTTTAAGCCAAAGGAAATATTTTGGAAGATGGTCATATGTGGCCATAGAGCAAAATCTTGAAAAACCATGGCAATATTACGCTTATTTGGTTTGACATTTTTACGAGACGCCGAAGAATAAATGACGGTGTCATCAAATCGAATTTCTCCTTTTGTTGGTTGTTCAAGACCAGCCATCAACTTTAATAAGGTTGTTTTTCCACAGCCTGATTGTCCAAGGATCGTAATAAATTGCTGATCTAACTCCACATCAATCGGCCATAATGCTTGAAACTGCCCATATTTTTTCTCGATATTTTTTAATGAGATTTTCATAAGTATCCTCCTCGTTACTTACAACTATAAATTCCAGATATTTAGAAAATATTAATCTACTATTAATAACACGTTAAAAAAAATCTAATAAACTAAAGCAAATACAAGATTTTTTCTAATTTCCTTTAGGAGGATAAAATGAACAATAGTAAATTACAGGCATTTTGCTTACTTGTAGAATTAAAAAAATTAGCCCCTGTCGCCAAAGCACTTGGCATTACAGCCCCCACCGTATCCTTTCATATTCGCTCTATAGAGGAGGAATACGGTATTCGTTTATTTCGAACAAATGCAGGAGGATATCGTTTAACAGAAGCGGGCGAAGGTGTGTATCATTACGCTCGTCAAATGGTTCAACTTCAAAAGGATATGGATCGTTTTATTGAAAATCTTTTAGCAGGCCATATCGGTTCATTACGACTTGGGGCGAGTGGCTTACCTGCCCATATTTTTATGCCAGATTTAATTCATCAAGTTTCAACGACCTATCCTGAGATTCGCATTTCACTAGAAGTAAAAACAGCACCCGAAATTGAAAGAAAGGTAGCACTACAAGAATTAGATTTCGGGCTCATCATGGAGACTAAGCAGGAAAATCCTTTACTTCAGTACGAAACTATCGGTGAAGATGCACTTGTATTGGCATTTAGCCCATCTCACGAGCTAGCAGCACAAAACGACATCACCAAAGAAGATATTCTTAAGTACAAGCTATTGTTGCATACATCCTCTAGCTCCACGAATCACTTCATTGAAAAGTGGATGGACCCATTTCAGCCTTCTATTTACACAATTGAGCTAGATTCTGTGAGCACGATTAAAAAGATGCTGACCTTTGGCAAAAACTTGGCGTTTCTATCTGTTTCCTTAATAGAAGAAGAATTAAAATCAGGTGTACTGATGAAGAAAGATCTACATGATGTAACACTGAATAGAAAAATTCAATTGATTTATCCGAAAACGCGCTTAGACCATAAAATGGATGAATTTGTCAAAGTGTCGGTTTATGAAATAGCAAAGCAATTAAAAATGTCTTCTACGATGACATAATTCCACATACAGTCGTAATAACATGGAATGGGAAGATATTTTTATGAAAGGAGGGTTGTCCTTGCTAACCAAGCTGTTGACAAAAGATTGTATACAGCTTGCAAACTTTGTCCGATCATGGCAAGAAGCAATTCATTTAGCGGCTAGCCCATTAGTACAACAACACAAAATTGAACAGCGCTATGTCGAAGCCATGATTCGATCTATTGAACATTATGGTCCTTACGTTGTCATCACACCCAAAGTAGCCATTCCTCATGCACGGCCATCTGATGGGGTTCTTGAACTAGCCATAAGCTTGCTACGATTACAAAAGCCTGTTTTTTTTAGCCCTAATCAGCCTGTCTACCTACTGATTGTGCTAGCTGCCATTGACAATGCTTCACATCTACAGGTGTTGGCTGATTTGGCATTAATCTTACAAGAACCCGATCAGATTAATGACCTAATCGCCTGTCAACATGCTGACATGATATGGGAGAAAATTAAACAATATACGACGAAGGAGTCAACAGAATGAAAATTTTAGTCGTGTGTGGAAGCGGTTTAGGAAGTAGCTTTATTTTAGAATTGAATGTTAAAAAAGCATTAGAAGTATTGGGGAAAGATGCAGAGGTAACGCATACAGATTTAGCGTCTGCCAAGGCGGAGAAAGCAGATATTTATTTAGGGGCAGCAGATATCGTGAATGAATTAGCGAAAGACAAAGGAATCATTGTGAGCATCATTAATATGATGAGTATTTCAGAAATAAAAGAAAAGCTTGAACCGTTGCTTTAAGCATAAAAATTTGGATAGGATGAGGTGTTGGTATGTTAGATGTTATCATGCATGACATTTTAGGAACACCAGCTATATTAGTCGGCCTATTCGCTTTTATTGGTTTACTCATTCAAAAAAAATCAAGTTCCACTGTTCTGTCAGGTACATTAAAAACGATAATGGGCTTTGTCATCCTCGGAGCTGGTGCCACTGTCTTAATTGGCTCTTTAGATCATTTTAGTAAAATGTTCGATCATGCCTTTCAAGTACAGGGAGTCATTCCCAACAATGAAGCCATCGTGGCAGCTGCTCAGACTAATTTTGGTACAGCTACTGCATTAATCATGGTATTTGGTATGATTATGAATCTACTATTTGCGCGATTTACGCCATTAAAATATATCTTTTTAACTGGACATCATACATTATTTATGGCTTGTTTAATCGCTGCTTCATTGTCAGTTGGAGGGATGAGTGGTACACCTCTTATTCTTGTCGGGTCTATTATTCTTGGGCTTTGTATGGTCGTGTTCCCTGCCATTTTACAGCCGACAGTTCGGCAAATAACAGGTAGTGACGACTTTGCTGTTGGTCACTTTGGCAGTGTTGGCTATTATGTTTCAGCAAAGATTGGTAAGCTCTTTGGTAATAAAATGAAATCCACAGAGGATATACAGGTTCCGAAATCATTAGGCTTTTTACGAGATACCTCCGTTGCTATTTCTTTAACAATGAGTGTGTTCTTTGTGATTGTTGCCCTTTTCGCTGGCCCTTCCTATATTGAGACTCAATTATCTGCAGGCTCTAATTTTATTATTTTCGCTATTATGCAAGCGATTACATTTGCAGCAGGTGTTTATATTATTTTAGCAGGTGTACGGATGTTAATTGCTGAAATTATTCCAGCCTTCAAAGGCATTGGAGATAAACTTGTACCAAACACAAAACCAGCACTTGATTGTCCAACCATCTTCCCTTTTGCACCAAATGCCGTTATTATTGGTTTCATTTTTAGTTTTATAGCAGGACTGGTTTCCATGTTTATTCTCCCCTTCATCGGACTAAAAGTCATCGTGCCAGGTCTTGTTCCACATTTCTTCACAGGTGCTGCGGCGGGTGTCTTTGGAAATGCTACTGGTGGTAGAATTGGTGCGATGTCCGGAGCCTTTGCCAATGGTTTATTAATTAGCTTTATTCCAGCCATACTCCTTATCTTTATGGGAGACATTGGTTATGAGGGCACAACCTTCGGCGATTCAGACTTTGGGGTAATTGGCATTATTATTATAAATTTATTAAAATTATTCGGCGCTGTTTAGAACATGTAGTAAAGCCTAACGCTATTTTCGTTAGGCTTTTATAGTACTGTACATAGAAGAAGTGCTACGGAAACCTTTTATTAGTAATCTTGCTTTATATTATTAACTTATTATGTATATAGAAATGAATCATTATTCTTAGACATGCTAAAAAATTTATTTTTATGGATGTCTGACATCAGACTAAAAATATTAAGTTTTTGCCGATATATATTTTATACACAACAGGAGGTACACATAATTTGAAGAAATTAATCACTAGCTTTCTTTTGATCACACTGTTGATAGCAGGCTGTTCCTCAGCACCGACAGAAACATCAACGAAAGGATATAAGATAGGGATTTTACTATCAGATGCAGGACTAGGAGATGAATCATTTAATGATTCTGCTTTTAAAGGCTTAGAAAAGGCGCGCGATGAGCTAGGTATTTTGTTTGATTACAAAGAGGCTCCTGATGGTAAATACGAGGAAAAGCTGAATGAGCTTGTAGCAGAAAAATATGATATCATCATTGGTCTCGGGTTCTCTGTGCAAGAAGCACTAGAAAAGACAGCGAAACAAAATCCCTCTCAGCAATTTATACTGATTGACGGACAATCTGAAATTGACAACATCATATCAATTACTTTTAAAGAACAAGAAGGTAGTTTTTTAGTTGGGATGATTGCCGCTATGACAAGCAAAACAGGAAAAGTTGGCTTCATTGGTGGAGCAGATGCTCCTGTTATCCACCATTTTGAAAATGGTTTTATCGAAGGAGCTCGTTATGTAGAGCCATCGATTGAAATTATGAGTGATTATGTTGGTACCTTTGACGATACCCAGGCTGGTGCAGCAATAGCAGAAAGGTATATCAAAAATAACGTTGATTTTATCTACCATGCAGCAGGCTTTACTGGCTTTGGGGCGATAAAAAAGGCCGAGGAAATGGGGATCTATGCAGCGGGTGTTGATATCGATCAGTTTTTTGTTGCAGAAAAAACAGTTGTCACATCCATGCTTAAAAATGTTGACCTTGCCGTCTATCAACTTGCAAAGACATTAGTCGAAAATGGAAAAATTAAGGAAAAATCCTTTGCATTAGGTTTAGCGGATCAAGGTGTGGGACTAGCAGATATTCGTGTAATTCAACTGACAGCTGAGCAACAGACAGCCATCGAAAAAGCCAAAGAAGCCATTATTTCAGGTACGATAAAAGTTACTGCGGAAAAGGGGAATGACCAGTGACACTACGTAAGAAATTATTTATGAACACATTGATTCCAATCGTACTGGCTATGGCTATGATTGGCTTTATTATCCTACAAACATTTACGATCCAAACAACAGCACAGGATGATACGAAACTTTTACTTGCAGTAAAAGAACTAGAGCAAAGCTTAGTTGTTGCCAGTCAATCTTTAAATAATTTTACCTACTTAGATAGTGAGGCCAATAAAAATGAAGCGCTCGCTATTTTACAAGAAACAAAAAGTAATTTAGAGGCATTAGCCTCTCTAACGAGATTACCTGAACATCAGAAAATCGTCGAAAAAATAGCTAGTAAATTTGAAAATCTAGAAAAGGCGACTGAAAGCGGGTTTCAAGAAAACAATCGCTCTGAAATTAAAAAGCAGTCCATCCGAATTAAAGGAATTTTAAACGATATGCATTTGCTCAAAAAAGAAACAAACGAATGGTATCAAGAAATGATCCAAGTAACGAAGCAAAAAATAGGTTTCATTACAACCACTACCATCATAGGTAGTGTGCTATTAATTATTGCTACGATACTTTATTCCTATGTGGCTGCGAAAAGAATTACCAAACCCATTAATCAGATTGTAGATTGCGCACAGGCCGCAGCAACAGGAAACTTAACTATTGATACCTCCACCCTTTCCTATCAAGCTAACAGTCGATATGAGATTGATCAATTAACAAAAAGCTTTGCAGACATGATGAATAATTTAAAAAGTACCGTACAATCCATCGATTATATTGGAAAGGATGTTAATTTGTTTACACAAGAAGTAACGAGCCATATGAACAATATTCATGAAAGTAGTAATCAAGTCGCTACCTCAACCGACGAATTAGCAAAAGGCAGCTATACGATGTCAGAAGACATTCAATCAGTGGCACTCCAAATGAATACTATGGCAGATCAATTTAAGGATGTAATGCGTACAAGTGAGCAATCGGCTGACACTGGCAAACAAGCTCTGGAGGCTGTTCAAAATGGTCAATATTCATTAGAAAAACAATCTTCCATTGCAAAGGATATTTCAACGACATCACTTGATATTAAGGAAGCTGTAACTCAATTCTCTCAATTTACTTCGGAAATTGAAGGCGCAGCCAATGCTGTCCATACGATTGCCAGCCAAACAAATTTATTAGCCCTAAATGCTGCCATCGAGGCTGCACGAGCTGGAGAAGCAGGCAAAGGGTTTGCCATTGTTGCCGAGGAGGTTAAAAAGCTCTCTACTGAAACGGAGAATGCTACGAATTTAATCACCTCAATGGTCTCGCATATTCAAGATGGCATTACGCACATCCTTACTACGGCTGAACGAGGTTATCTGCTATCAAATGAGCAATCTCAATCCATGGTAGAAACAGAACAATCATTCTCAGTTATTACCATGCACATAACAAATATCTATTGCGATTTACAAAATCTCACAAAAGAAATGGCACAAACGAATGAAATGAGCCAACAAGTAAATAGTACTATTGAAAATATTTCTGCTATTACAGAAGAAACGGCTGCTGGCACAGAAGAAATATCGGCATCAACGCAAGAGCAGCTACTATCCTTACAAAAAATTAGTACTAAAATAGACGAGCTTCAAGCTATGACGGATACATTGATGAATGAGCTCAAAAAGTTCACCCTATAGCATATTAATTCATTACCTAAAGAAATCCAGTGAAAATGTTTCACTGGACTTCTTCATGTTGTTAAAAAAGCTCATGTCTCTAACAGAAAAAACCTTTTAGCAAGGTGAGGGGTTGATTTCCGTTCCGCCAGCGTCCTTTCCAGGGGGCGTCCGTTGAGCCGCTTTACTCCAATCAACATTTCTGCAAAAGTATCTTTTCTTATCTTTCGCACTAGCTGTAGAAAACAAAATAGCCATGATTTGTATAATTAGAGTAAGAATAGGCTCTTATTTCAATTTGGAGAAGTGATGAATGACACCACCCTTCATAAAAAGAACAAGGAAAATCTTTGCTAAAAAGATACATTTTTCTAGGATTACCCCTAAACAATATAGAACTAAGTATTCTCATAAATAATTCGATATAGAGGGAAAGTAAAAAGATGGTAGGTATCAATTTTTACTTTCTCTTTCCTTTTTTGAAGTACTAACAATATCATCTATGTCATATCTTAAATTAAAACGTAACCATTACACTTTAAGGAGGTCTATGTGGAACGTCTCCATTTTTCCAAATATGTATTGAATTTTTGGTTGCTCTTCATTCTATTCATAGGCATGCTACCACTACTGTTATTCAATGTTTCAGCACTAAACGACCTTAGTTCCTCTCTACTCAATTTAAATACGATATTTTTAAGTATTTTAATTGAAGCATTACCATTTGTCTTAATTGGAATACTGATTGCTGGCTTTATTCAGATTTTTATAACAGAGGAACATATCCAAAGGTGGATTCCTCGAAACCCTGTGATGGCCGTTATCATGAGTTGTCTTGTAGGTGCATTATTTCCAGCCTGTGAATGTGGGATTGTTCCGATTGTTAGAAGATTGATTGTCAAAGGTGTACCTATACATGCAGCTATAGGCTTTATGTTAACTGGTCCACTTATTAATCCCGTTGTTATTCTTTCTACTTATATGGCATTTGGAAATGATTTAAGAATAGCGAGCCTTCGAATGCTTGTTGGCTTTGTCATCGCTATTGTAGTAGCATTACTTATCAGTTTATTTTTTAAAGGCTCCCAATTTAAGAGCTCTTTACAGCCCTACTCATTAACAACCTCTAGTCAACAGATATCCTTCTTCACCAAATTATTAAATATGGTCAAACATGCCATCGATGAATTTTTTGATATGGGTAAATACTTAATTATCGGGGCATTTTTAGCTGCCTTTGTACAAACCTATGTATCTACCAAAACACTTGTAGCCATTGGAGAAGGTGAACCCTCCTCCATTCTAGTTATGATGGGCTTAGCCTTCATTCTGTCACTTTGCTCTGAGGCAGATGCCTTTATTGGTGCATCCTTTAGTGCCATTTTCTCCACCCCATCCATTCTGGCCTTTCTTATTTTTGGCCCTATGATCGATTTGAAAAATACCATTATGTTGATGAGCGTATTTCGTGTAAAATTTGTTTTTTGGTTAATCGCCTTAGTGGCTATAGTTGTCTACATTAGTATATGGATTCTTTCAGCGTATCTCTAAGGGGGAAAACCATGAAATTTCACGTTCAACAAGCGCTAAGAGCCTTAATGTTACTCGCCTTTTCGGCTATGATTGCCAACCTGCATTGGACCAGAGAACTAGCAAAATTTATCAACCCTAAATATGAAGGGCTGAATAAAACAGCCGCCATTTTATTTTTTATACTATTTCTTGTTCAAGTGACAAGAGTTATATCTTTTTCAAAGGTTCCCCATTCATGTGATCAAACGGGACAAGCATGCTGCTCCCATCACGATCATGGTCACACAGCCTTTACCCGAAAAAAAATAATAGCCTACCTCATTATTATGACACCAATAATGACAGGCTTCTTCGTGCCAGCAAAAATTTTAGATGCATCCATCGCTGATAAAAAGGGTGGTGCATTTATTCTCACTCAGCAAAACCGATCAACTAAAATTGAGGATTACCTCACTTCAAATGAAACGATTGATGAAAACATCTATGATGAGCATGATGCTGATCCCAGACTGATGGAAGAAAAACAGGAAATGACAAAAAAGCAATATGACAAATTAAAGCAACAGTTATCCCAACAATCTATGCTGAAAATGACTGATGAGGACTATACGATCTATTACGAGGAAATTAATCAAAATTTGGCTAACTATTTAGGGAAGAAAATACAGTTGAAGGGCTTTGTTTTAAAAGAAGAAAGTTTTACAGAAAAGCAACTAGTGATTTCAAGGTTTCTTATTACGCATTGTGTCGCCGATGCCAGTATCGTTGGCTTTCTGACAGAGTTTTCGGACGCTCCTACACTCACAGAAGATACATGGATTGAAGCGGTCGGTACAATTAGTCAAACAACATATGAGGGTGCAAGCTTACCTGTTATCCATATTGATGATTGGGTAACAATCGAACAACCCGAATCACCTTATCTTTATCCTATTAATATTCGAATGAGTTTCTAGCAACAAAAGGGCAAAGCTTATGGCTTGCCCTTTCTCAGCTATTAATGGGAGAGCGCACATCTAAGCCTAAATGGGAACGTAATGTGCTACCTTTATATTCAGCTCTGAATAACCCCCGCTCTACTAACATGGGAATAACGTTGCTAAAGAACAAATCCAAAGATTTTGCAGGTCCACCTGGTATGGCAATAAAGCCATCCAATGAACCCTCTTCATAAAAAGTAACGATTTGATCGACAATATCCTGTGGTGTACCGATTGCTACAAGGTGGGCTGAGCCAATTACCTCTGGACGTGCTAACAATACTGCGACAGTTGGTTCATTGTTTATAATATAACGACGTACCAATTCTGCATGTGTTTTACTACGTACTTGTTGATTCTTTGATGGCAGCATATCAACCGTTACCTGATCTTCAAGTGCCAAATGACGAACATCCATACCAATCACAGATTCTAAAGCTCTGTAGCGTCGCTCAAGTGTTAAATGTGCATATGCTTGTCGGTGCATTTCGAGTGCTTCTTCATATGTATCCCCTATAAAGAAATAGAGTCCAGGTAATAAGCGAATATCGTCGGCTGAACGACCTACTTCTATAGCCTGCTGACGTAAATCATTACGCATCTCAATACCCACCTCCATGGCTGGTGTAGCCGCAAAAATCGCATTGGAAACCGTAGCCGCAAATCGCCGCCCAACATCCGACGCACCTGCTTGGAAGAGCGGAATCTCTCCTGCTGGATGCATAGGTAGATTTAGGGGACCCTTTATATGGAAAAATTCGCCCTCATGCTCAATTGGCTTAACAAGCTCTATTATTTTCTCTAATTTTCCATCCATTTCTAATGTTTCATAGGGATGACTATGCCATAGCTGCTTGACCACCGCTGTACATTCTGCAGCTTTAGCATAACGCTCCTCGGAAGAAGGCATGGGCTCATTGCTGAAATTATAGGCGCCATCTATAGAGGTGACGATATTCCATCCAATTCGTCCTTCGCTAATCCAATTTAAGGACTGCAATTGGCGCGCAATCAGATAAGGTGGCGTAAAGGATGTGGAAATCGTTATTACTAAGCCAATCTGTTTCGTTTCTCTTGCCACCATCGCCATTAAAAAGCTAGGATCTAAGCCAACTGTTCCTTTCATTTTAGCCATTAATTCTGGATGAGCTATTAAATAATCCGCTTTAAATACAAAATCTAATTTCGCTGCCTCAGCACGCTGCGCAAATGCAATATGTTCGTCTATCAAGGCGCCCTGTTTGCCATGATTCCCGTAAACAGCTAAATGCATTCCAATAATAAGGTGTCTTTTCATTGCTACTCTCCCCCTCTATAATTGAAAATGATTATCATTTTCATAATAACTATTCGTGGCAGAGATTGCAATAAAATACACTTTACAAATGAAAAATGCATATACAAAATAATATTTACTACAAAGTTAAATAAAGGTATTATTGAGATAATTTAATAATATTTAAGCGGAGGAATCATGAGAAAATTTGCCTCTTTATTTATAGTTACTCTTTTAATATTTCCAATTGGTGGAGCATCTTTTATAGAAGATCCTATACACAAATCATCTATTCCGCCAAACCTTGGTGCTTCTGCTGAGGAATCTCATTCTACCCTCACAGCTGAAAAAAGTGATTCTCTTCTTACAACGTCTTCTACCTTTCCAACTGGCCAGGGTTCGATGAGCTTTAATTTTAAAGCGCCTAGTAATGGCACTGCTACAATTCAAATTTATGTGAAAAATAACAGCTCACAATCTATTAGGTTTATATTAACTGCACCTAATGGAACGGTTTGGATAGACGGAGAGATCATTAAATCTGGACAATCATTGACTTCAACTTACGAGTTGGATGCAAGCCAAGCTGGTCAATGGTTCATGAAATTTGATAATAATGATGGTTCTTCAATTACAGTCGATATAAATACAAGTTACGAAATTTAAAATATTCAAATAGGTGATGCAAAAATTTGTTTTTCCGTTGGGTCCCAGAGAACAATTCCAACATCCTGCTTCTGATCGATTACCCGAATGGTAATGGGGATATAGTCAAATAAAATTGTATTTATTTTTGTACTAGTGAGCTGTAACAAGCCAATTAATTCAATATCGTTAACCAGTGGTACATGTATTTCTAGATTAATATCTGTTAATTTACCATCTTCATAACGAAGTTTTCCCATGATTTTAGGATTTAAATGTTTAAATCCACCTTGAATATCCTCTTTAAAAATTAATAATTTATTATACATATTTTGGTCCAAACTATATAAAGCATCTGATGGGAATACATAATGCTTTTTATCTATATCAAGCCATTTTGTTATGGTATCTGCATCTTTAGGTATAAAGGTTTCAGCTAAAAATATGCCCGGAATAATATCGTTTATATTAGATTCTTGATATAAAGTTAAATAAATAGGAACTCTCGGATATTTTTCATTTTTTCTAATATCCTCAAGAATCCTTTTAGCTACTTCCTTACCGTAATTTTTAACGTCGTTGATATCATCATCATTTTGGTCTACTTTCACTTGGCCTGTGTAAATTAAACCATTGGCATCGGAAACTCGTATATCATAAAACTCATTTAATGAGATGGCGATTGACAGCCCCTCTACTTTGTTATTTTCCTTATTAATAAAATTTTGTTCTAACACATGTGAGAGAATCAAAGGATACTTTTTTTCATCCTCTAGTACATTGTCACTTCTAGTTTCAATGGCTGGATTTAACCCAATACCTTCCTCTGTCTTTCTACTTAACCATTGGTTGATCGTTTTCTCTTCTAAATATTGGCCTTGCTGCATATAAAACTTGTCTGTTGAGAAATGATTCACCGATAAATTCATGAGTCCTCTTTCTATTTCATTAATATTTAAAGCATTATTCATATTTTTGATAAATGAACCTCTAGCAATATTGACTTTTGCAGGCTGTTGAATCTCATATACTTCCTTTTTCTGAATCGATGAAATATACTTTTTCTCATTAGCAGTAACACTTTCGTCCTCACTACTACAAGATGCTAAAATCAATATTGGTGCGAATAAAAATAACATACGCCTTCTTTTTTTCATTGCTATTTCTCCTTGCATATTATGTATCATTTGATAACTTACCTCATTTAACGATACCAAATTTACCAAAATAAAACATTACATATTTACAAATCTCCACATTTACCTATCGGATGATCAAAAAAGACCTATGCTCGTTTTCTCGAACATAGGTCTTACTGCTTTATAGTTTTTTCAACTTATGAGTGGGTTTTTCACTACTTTGGAGCGGCTCTCAACTCTTTAAGAGCGAGTTCCCGCTTCTTTGGAGCGACTCTCACACTTTTAGGAGCGGGTTCTCGCTTCTTTGGAGCGGCTCTCACACTTTTAGGAGCGGATTCCCACTTCTTTGGAGCGGCTCTCAACTCTTTTAGAGCGGATTTCACCCCTCAATACTATTTGGCATTTTTATCGGGCTGGTGGATACCAAATACATTGCCTTCCGTATCAATATAATAGCCTTGCCATGCCATTCCTGGTAATGCGTACTTTGGCATGGCTACTTTGCCCCCATTTTCAAGAATTTTTGCTTCCGTTACATCATAACTTTCAACACCCATTGTACAAGCAAAGCCATTCAACGCTTGGTTTGTTTCTGGTGAAGGACCTTGACGTTGCATTAAAGCACCGTTAATCCCAAGTTCATCATCCTCACCTGTCACAGCACCGAAGTAAGGCATTCCTGCATATTCACTCCAGTCCTGAAATGACCATCCAAAAACTTCCCCATAAAAATCCTTTGCCCGCTCCATATCACTTACATGAATTTCAAAATGAACTAATCTCCCCATAGTATCCTCCTTAAAGATGAATGTATTTGATCATATTTACTATATATCATTTTTCTGAAAATTAAAATTAATAAATTATCTATCTATTAATGTACCTTCCGATTCGAATGATTCCACAATAAATCAGATACTACTCCTTTAAACGACTGTCAGAGGCATCTTTATTTCTGCAATACCAACAACAAGTTGGTTTATAGAGAATTATTATAACTACAAAAAAATGTGTGATTAGAAAATGAAATATTCTCCAATCACACTCTATTAGGGGCTAGCAATTTAGTAATGAAGTTATAATTGACTAAAAACCGAAATGGCATCGGAAATATTATATTGCTCCGTTCTAGGGCTACCGTCCGCTCCTACTGTCACTAGCACATATTCTTGTCCATTTATAAGAGCTAAGCTTGCTAAACATAAGCCTGCATCTTCTGTATAGCCAGTTTTTCCACCTAAAAATTCCCCTCCTGGCAATGCACTTGATGTCATATGTTGAAACATGCGACTGGTAAAAGTAATGCCTTCAGGATGAAGGTTTGTTGATTTGATAGAATATCTTTCTGCTGTATAAACATTTCGAAAATCATCGTTTGTTAAGGCGTATTGTAAAAGTAAAGACATATCCTTTACAGTTGTATAATGATCTGAATGGTGCAGTCCAGTTGTATTCACAAAGTGCGTATTTTTCATGCCTAGTTGCTGCGCCTTTTCGTTCATCAGTTTCACGAATCCACGTTCTGACCCGGCAACATATTCAGCTAAACCTAGTGATGCCTCTGCACCTGATGGCAACATAGAGCCATACAACAAATCTTCTACTGTCAGCTTTTCATTTGGGAGAAAGCCCGCCACTGACGCATTTTCCTCTAATAAATCCTGAAAGATATGTTTAGGTAAAATGATTTCTTCTTGTAAATTGGATATCTGCTCAATCGCGACTAGAACCGTCATCATTTTTGTCAAAGAAGCAGGATAAATCTTTTCCTCACTTTTTTTATCTAAGAGAATTTGATTTTCATCCAAATTCACTAAAATTGCATTCGAACTGTATAAATCAAAATCGAGCATATGCTGACTGGCTGTTTGAACTACTTTTGATGCTTGATCTATTTCCTGACGTAAAGTCATTGGCAATTCTTTCAATTGAAAATAAATAAATATCATCATGAATAAGAACAATAAACTCAAAATACCTTTTCTCTTGAACATAAAAACAACTCCTTCTCTTTATGCTTTTATTCAACCATAAAAAAAGGAGCTTATTTTTAATTTACTATTAGTGAATTCTTAAGGTTTCTTAAGAATTGGTTGGAATCATCACGGTGAATACGGTTGTATCATTACTAGAAGTTGCGGTAATCGTTCCGCCATGGGCCTGTACAATTTCATTAGAAATGGCTAAACCAAGCCCAGCACCTCCTGTTTGGGTAGACCTTGCACTATCTAAGCGGTAAAACTTTTCAAATATCATTTTTAATTTTTCAGGAGGGATCGTCTTCCCTGTATTCGTAAACGAAATAAATGTCTGATTATTTTCGCTTTGCGCACTAATTTCAATTGTACTATTTGGATCACTGTAGGCAATTGCATTTTTTAAAATATTATTAAATACCCTTGCTAATTTATTACCGTCTGCATAGATAGTAATAGCTTCATCTAATTTGACGATGGCTTTTTGACCCTTTGGTGCGAGCAATGGATAAAACTCGTCGGCCACTTGCATTAACATATGATGTAAAGGAATAGAATCTTTCTCTAAAATGATGGATTGTAAATTAAATCTGGTTATTTCAAAAAATTCATTGATTAGTTGTTCCAGTCTATAAGCTTTTTCTAATGTAATCGTTACATATTTTTCCTTCTGCTCTACAGGCATATCCCTCGCTTCATCTAAAAGACTTAAGTAGCCAATAATGGATGTTAAGGGTGTTTTAATATCATGCGCTAAATAGACAACTAAATCATTCTTTCGTTGCTCAGCTTCTTGCGCATCCCTTGCACGCTTTTCTAATTTATATTTCACGTTATTTAATTTTTTCTCCAAAAAATCGAGTTCGGCTGGGAGCTCAATTTCCTTTCCTGACTCATCTGCAAGCATGGTAATACTTGAACTAATTTGATGAAAATATCGGGTAAATCGAGACAAGGCGATATAGAAAATAATCAATAATAATAAAATAAATCCTATCGCTAGCCAAAGCGATTTATTTTGTCGAAATAACCCATGATAGGCATTGCTTGCAGCATAATAATCAAGTTGCAAGACATTTTCACAAAAAGCAATAAAAGCATCTGCAAAGGGAGCTTGTAAGACCCCATCAATAAATGCAAAATTGATAAAAAGGCCTATGATGCTAGCGATGACAAGTATCGAAATAATTTGTAAAACCATTTTCCTTTTCAGTTTGCCAAACTCATTTTTCAATGGTATACCCCACTCCCCAAACCGTTTTAATATACTTTGGGTTCTCCGCAGCATCCTTCATTTTTTCCCGTAAATGTCGAATGTGAACCATTACCGTGTTATTGCTGCTAAAGTACTTTTCCCCCCAAATTTCTTGGAATAATTGCTCTGAGCTAATAACTGTCCCTCGATTTGCGCATAAATACCAAAGAATAGCGAATTCCGTAGGTGTAAGGGATATGGGCCTTTCATTTAAAAAGACTTGTCGTGTGTTTTTATTAATCACCAAGCCAGCAAAATCAATGATATCTTCTTGCTGCTTCGAACCTTGGTTGTAGAAAGTAAATCTTCGTATTTGTGCCTTTACACGAGCAACCAACTCTAATGGACGAAATGGCTTTGTTATATAATCATCTGCTCCCAGAGAAAAGCCATTTATTTTATCGATTTCTTCTTCCTTTGCCGTAAGCATTATCACTGGAAAATTCAATGTTTCTCGGATTTTTCGTAAAATAGTAAAGCCATCTATATCAGGCATCATAATATCCAGAACAGCTAAATCTACTTTCTCATGCTCAATACATGCCAAAGCCTCTTGAGCTGTATAAAACTTAAATACATGATAGTTTTCATTTTTTAAGTAAAGTTCTATTAAATCTGCAATTTCCTTTTCATCGTCAACAACTAAAATATTCAACCGTATTGCCCTCTCCTTCTTCCCACTTGTTTTCCAATGATTTTTCACTGGGATTATAGCACTTACGCATGACTATATCTATTATTAAGGTAGTTAGATGAAAACATCTTTCCAACTCTACTTTTGATAGGTTTATGTTAGCAAACTCATAGATAGTTTCATAATGAACTATAACTACATCAAAAATAGGCTTAGGTAAAATCCCAACCCTTACATTTTTCCGATAATTAATTTGTTGGATTGTTTGCTGTAGCAGTAGATTTTTGACTCATATCCTGTGTCACCACTCTGCCTGCGTAATATAGCATTTGTTTATTTAATTTATTCTCCTTTGCAGTTATACTGCTCGGTTTCACTTTCAGAATAAGGGTCGCACTCCCTAAAGATGATTGATATTTTTCGATATGCTTTTTTGATAAAGGTGCTTGGTAATAATTTGGCACATATTTATCAAGCATTGCCTGCATAGCAGCAGTAGCTTCATTTAAATCTGTAACAATTTCCACTAAACCATTTGCAACTACACTCATATAAGCAGTATCAGTCTTAGCAGGAATAGGGTCTACCGTAGTTCCATAATTTTCACTTATTGTAATACATGCATTTTGATTGGTTGTTAAAATGTCTATTTTTCTTCCCTCGTTGGCACCATGGAAATAAAAGCTTCCATCTTTGTAGACATAATTTAGCGGAATAACATATGGCATATGTTGATCCACTAAACCAAGAAATGCAGTTTGTGCACCTTCTAAAAATTGCTTAATTTGCATTTCATCTGTACAAGCTCGTTTTTTCATTCGAATATCTGTTACCATCCTATTTCCCCCTATCCTCTTCTAAAAAGGAGTCTACAGCAGTGTTGCACGCTAAAAAAGGGACAGTTTGATGAAAGGACATGGGTACAAGGTAAAAAAATACTAGTTTATCAGAAGTCCATACTATCTTTCTTAGACGCTTTGCAATTCTCTAGTTCTACAAATGAATCTCATATATTGAATGATTTCTACTCCAAATTTCCCTCTACATCACGATAGAATAATTTAAGTTGTGCAACAATCATAATGCTAATGACTACAAGTAAAAACCATGAACTGATTTTACCAAAATGAACAATCGACCAAGACGCCTCTTGATTCGGATATGACCAAGCTCCAAAGAACGTCGCAATATTTTCAGCAATCCAAATGAAAAAGCCAATCAAAAAGAACGATGCAACGATGGGCATTTTAAAGATTTTGTTCCGTACTGTAAATTTTACAATAGTACGATAAAACACAATAAATAGTAGTGCCATTAACAGCCATCTAAAATCATAAATAAAATGGTGTGTGAAAAAATCCAAGTAGATTACGGCTCCAAGTGGAATAGCTACATAACTTTTTGGCCAACTTACAATTTTTAAATCAAACCTACGCCAGGCTTGGCAAATATAACTTGCCACACTCGCATACATAAATCCACTATATAAAGGCACACCCCCTATTTTTGTCCACGCCTCTTCAGGATATGACCATGAATTGAAATTCACTTTATATAATTCGAGCACGAGCCCAATAATGTGAAACAAGCAAATGACTTTTATTTCATCCTTTGTTTCTAAACCAAATTTATACATCAAGTACTGAGTCAATAGACAGATTGCCAGAATAAAGTCATATCTTCCTACCCCAGGTATTTGAATGGCTTTAGATAGTGCAAGTGTAGCAAATATCACAACAGGAAAAATACACGATAATGATTGATGATACGTAAAGACTCCTAAGTTTTTAATAAAATTCTTCAACATGAATCCACCTCAAATAAACTTGTTCAATTATTTAATTGCTTCTTGTATGAAGAATAAACGATAAATTATCTTATTTCAATATTTTTTTATCGAAAAACAATAAATTTTTTCTCTCTTAACACTGGAACAATTCCTTGTTAAATACGTCTTTGCTGTTGCTTATCTATAAAGAAAAGAGTAGCCATATAAGTGGCTACTCTTGGATATTAAAGATATATTTTTTGATTTAATTTTAATTGGACTTCTTGTTGGTTTATTTCTAGGTTTGTCACTTTTTTCACTTTTAAATAATAAACGATATAACAACCAATGAAGAATGCTCCACCACAGTAGAGTGCTAAACGTTGAGCTGGATCAAAAGCCAAGCTTGCCATAACAATACAGTTCGCTAATAAACCTAAAATAGGGATTACTGGATACAATGGCGCTTTGAATTTTAAATCCTCTACTTTTCCTCCTTGGCGTATATAGGAGCGTCTAAATGCAATTTGAGATGCTGTAATCGCAATCCAACCAATTTGTGCACCTAAGCCTGCTAGAGATAATAACCACACAAAGACTGTATTAGCAGCAAATACACTTGACAGTAATGACAGACCTGCTACAGCGAGTGTGATTAATAACGCATTCATTGGAATACCTCTTTTATTAACTTTCCCTAAAACGGGACTTGCCATCTTTTCGACAGATAGTGAGAACAGCATACGTGTTGCAGCATAAAGACCAGAGTTTGCGACAGATAATAAGGCTGTTAGGATAACAAAATTCATAATATCTGCTGCATATGGAATACCAATGCTATCTAATACGACTACAAATGGACTTTCCACCACCCCTGCTTTATCCATTGGTATCATTGCTGCAAGTACAAATACGGATAACACAAAGAAGAACAACGTACGCCAAACAGTTTGCTTAATAGATTTAGGGATAGTCTTTTCAGGATTTTCACTCTCCCCAGCAGCAATACCAATCAATTCTGTACCCTGAAATGAAAAATTCACGGTAATCATTGTAATAAGCAGTGCTGTTACACCATTAGGAAATAATCCTCCCTCATAAAAATGTGTAAGGAATGGGGCATTTGTTCCATCTTTCATATCGATTAGCCCAAACATAGCTGCTCCACCAACCGCTAGGAACATAATAATTGCCAATATCTTAATGCTGGAGAAAACAAATTCTGCTTCACCAAATGCTTTTGCTGATAAACCATTCAATACAAAGAGTAGTGCAGCAAATACTAGGCACCACATCCATACCGGTGAATCAGGAAACCATCTTTGCATAAGTTGTCCAGCCCCTAAAAACTCAAGAGCAACAGTTACTGCCCAACCTAGCCAGTATAGCCATCCAACGGCAAAACCAGTAGCAGGACCGATAAACTTTGTTGTATACGTTTGGAATGAGCCTGATACTGGCATAGCAACAGACAATTCACCCAAACATAGCATTGTTAAATACATAACTGCTCCGCCTACTAAGTAAGCTAGGATGGCACCAGTTGGCCCAGCTTGGTTAATCGTGTAGCCTGATCCAAGAAAGAAACCAGTTCCAATACATCCGCCAAGTGAAATCATAAATAAGTGTCTTGCTTTCATACTTCTTTTTAATTCATATTGTTCTGCTGCCATAAAAAACTCCTTACATTCATTATCTGTGTAAGCACTTTCTTTTTTTCGTGCAAAAAAGATAACAATCAAAATTTGAATGATTAATAGATAAACTGTTTTATATATTTTATGAACTGTCAATTTTCTGACAAAATAAAGGCTATTGATTAGCTAAATTATATTGTAAACTTACTATAGGGAGAGCTACTTTCTTATAGTTGGTTGTCGCGACCTAATTTTCTAAGAAAAGTTCTTCCTTTTGAGATACCAAATGACTTCTATTCATGGCTTAAAGTAATGTATCGCCAAATAGTGAGCTGATTAAAGCTACCGCAGCAATAGCCGTTTTATTGTATTGATCTAATACTGGGTTTGTCTCAACAAATTCTGCTGAAGTAATAATATTTGCTTCTGATAGCATTTCCATAGCCAAATGACTTTCACGATAGCTAATACCACCTGCTACTGGCGTGCCTACGCCTGGTGCATCATTTGGATCAAGTCCATCTAAATCTAATGATAGGTGAACACCGTCTGTGCGCTCCTTTAAATAGTCAATCGTTTCGGACATCACTTTCGTCATTCCTAAACGATCAATTTCATGCATCGTGTATACTTTAATACCAATTTCCTTAATAAGCTTTTTTTCTCCTGGATCTAAATCACGAGCACCAATAATAACAACGTTTTCAGGCTTTACTTTTGGAGCATAGCCTCCGATATTTGTAAGTGCTGGATGACCAAGACCCAAGCTTACAGCTAAAGACATGCCATGGATATTTCCTGAAGGAGATGTTTCACCAGTATTTAAATCGCCATGGGCATCATACCAAATGACACCTAGATTCTCATAATGCTTGGAAACTCCTGCTAATGTTCCAATAGCAATACTATGATCTCCACCTAATACTAAAGGAAAACGATTTAAAGAAATTTCATGGTCTACTTTTTGGCCTAGCTTCTCGTTACTTTCTGTGACAGTTTTTAAATTTTTTAAGTTTGTCTTTCCTTCTGCGTCTTTATCTTCGTGTACAAAGTCAATAGTTAAATCCCCTTCGTCATAAATCGAATAACCAAGGCTCTCAAGTCGTTCAGTTACCCCCGCATATCTGATAGCACTTGGTCCCATGTCTACGCCTCTTCTTGTTTGACCTAAATCCATGGGCACCCCAATAATTGTCACTTCTTTATTCATGATGTTTTCTCCTCTCCAATAATTACTTTCACAGTATAAAGAAATTGCAACATTGACTCAACTCGACATTATTTTAAATTTTTATACAGTTTTAATTATTAAAAACATAGATTTATTCTTGTATAAACGAATGCATAAACGCTATTTCAATGCATAACAAAACATTTTTTCCCTATTAAATACGTTTTTTTGTAAGAAATTACTAAACAAAATATTAAAACTGTTCTTTTTTTATAGTTTTTTCCGAAAATTTTGACGGTAATTTTATCTATAAATGCAATATGTTCATAATTATTTTCCAAAATCACTCAATTATTCTTCTTTTTAACGGCAAAAAAAAGCCTTACTACAATAGTAATAAGGCTTTTCAATTACCTATTTTAATAATCGCACAATACTATTCAAACAGGTTTCTTTATAAAATTTATGTTGTTCTTCTAAATCGCAGGTTAACCACTGAATTAATGAACCATCAATCATTGCCCGCATCATTTTTGCATAGGTTAAGGAATCAATGTCTGAACTAAAGACCCCTTCTTTTTTTCCTAATTCAATAATTTCTTCTCCAATTCCCCAGCAATTCTCATAAAATTTTAAGTTAATTCTTTTGTACTCTTCATTGCTATTTGCCTGAGCTAAAAAATCTAAATAAACTCTGTAAAATTTTTTATTTTCTATAGGGGATACAAATACAGCACTTAAGTAAGCATGAAGCTTGTCTATAGCTGTTTGATGCTGGCCTATTTCTTGTATTTCATAGCTGTAGATTTTGTTCGTAGTGGATTCAAGTAATTCTAATAAAATGTTTTGTTTGCTTGTAAAGTAGTAGTGAACTACTCCTTTTGAGACACTGGCATGATTGGCTATGTCTTGTAGTGTAACCTTATCATAACCTAATTGTGAAACAGCGTTAAACGCTGCTTTCATAATCTGTTTTTTACGTTCTTCCTCTTTCTTTTTCATAGGAGCCTCCGATGACTTGATAGAAGTTATTATACATGAAGAGTAGCAACAATCCAATTTTATATTGACCGGTCAGAATAATTTTGGTACTGTTTAATGGAATAAAATTGTAGGGGGACGTTTACGATGATGGCAGAAAATTTTAGTGCACTAGTAGTCAATAAAGATGATACATTTACAGTGAAAGTGAACAAATTAACTTTAGAAGATCTACCAAAGGGTGAGGTATTAATTAAAGTTAGTTATTCAGGTATTAATTATAAAGATAGTCTTGCCTCTATTCCTGATGGTAAAATCGTTGCGTCTTATCCTTTTGTCCCTGGTATTGATTTAGCTGGGACTGTTGTTTCTTCAGAGGATCCACGCTTTAAAATTGGTGACGAGGTCATTGCAACTAGCTATGAAATAGGTGTTTCCCATTTTGGTGGCTTTAGTGAATATGCCCGCATCCCAGCACAATGGATTGTACCGCTTCCAAAAGGACTTTCCCTTAAAGAGGCTATGGTAATTGGTACTGCAGGATTTACAGCTGCATTATCTGTTCAAAAGTTAGAGGAAAATGGTATTCATCCTGAAAAAGGGAAAATTCTTGTGACAGGGGCTACAGGTGGTGTAGGTAGCTTTGCCGTCTCTATTCTTTCAACACTGGGTTATCAAGTTGAAGCGAGCACAGGAAAAGAATCTGAACATGAATATTTACAATTACTCGGAGCTACTACAATCGTAAATCGTGAAGAGGTTTATGATGGAAAAATTAGAGCATTAGGAAAACAAAAATGGGCTGCTGCTGTTGATTCTGTTGGTGGAGAGCCACTTGCCTCATTATTAAGCCAAATTCAATATGGTGGGGCTGTTGCAAGTAGTGGTTTAACAGCAGGTACACAGCTTCCTACAAGTGTATTTCCCTTTATTTTAAGAGGCGTAAATTTACTTGGAGTTGATTCTGTTTATTGCCCAATGGACATTCGATTGAACATTTGGCATCGTTTAGCGACTGATTTCAAACCAGCCAACCTTAATGATTTCATTCAGCAAGAAGTAACACTACAACAACTTCCTGATGTTTTACCTATTTTACTGAAGGGTCAAGCAAGAGGTAGAATCCTTGTTGCATTATAAGGAGTTTCATCAAGCTCCCTTCTCCATTCTATTTCCCAGAAAATAATTCTAGTTGTCAAATAACAACATAAAGCTTCTACGCATAGCGAGCGTGGTAGCTTTTTTTATTGTTGACATCTCCCTGACATATAAGCACTTTATAGTAACTCATGAACGCCCAGCCTGTTTCCTTTAGACAAATTTAGGCAACAAAGCTTGTCTAAATTTGTACGAACAAGCATACCAATAGAGTATGTAGGCAGTATTCTGGGAATTCAATACTATAAATAATTTGGAGATGATCGTATGAAGCGAGCACATATTAATGAATTAGATATTACACGGGCTTTAGCCATTCTAGCTGTCCTTCTTATTCATTCTACTAGTACACCTGTAACGGCTTTATCTAGTGACTCAAAATTATATCCATTTTATGTATTTTTTAATATCGCCCCTAAATTCGCTGTCCCTGCTTTTATTTTTTTAAGTGGCTTTGTATTATTTTACAATTATATACAAAAGGATTTAACAAAGGAGCTTATCATTCATTTTTATAAAAAAAGAGTGACCCAAATACTCATTCCTTATCTCTTTTTTTCTATTTTTTATTATGCAGCTATGCAATTTTATGGAACACATGATTTAGCAAACACTTGGCGCTCCCTATTTAGTGTCGAATTTCTTGAAAAACTATTGCTAGGCAAAGCAGATACCCATCTATACTATATATTTATAATCGTCCAATTCTATCTTATGATTCCATTATTCCTATATATTTTAAAGAAAAAACCAGCCCTATCTCCTTATTTAATTTGGATTGGGTTTGTTCTTCAATGGGTCTTTATTCTATTAAACGCAGAGTTTTGGCAGTATCCCTATAGAGGGAGTATCGCTTTCTCTTATCTCTTATATTTCTTAGCAGGGGCATTTTTAGGAATTTATTTTGAAAAATACAAAGGATGGCTTCAAGTAAAAAAAGAAAATTTTCCAATCACGATACTTTTTCTTTGGTGTATATGGCTAATTTCTACTATGTATAATGTTTATTTATATTACTTTGTTTATTCATCCCAATCCTATTTAGTGAACAGCAACGTATTTGAATTAGTTTTTCAGCTACAATCTTTTACAGCCTGTATTGTCTTCTTACAGCTTTCTTTCTGGATCTATGATAAATGGAACCAAGCTGTTGTAAATGGCTTAATCAATCTGGGAACAGTATCATTTGGCATCTATCTACTACATCCATTTTTCCTTTTCCTTTATAGACAATTAAATACTGGTGGTAATAGTATTATGTATCATCTTTGGAGCATGGGGGGCTTTATTTTTGCCCTTTTCGTTCCATGGATGGTCGTGCTATTGATGGGCAGATTCTTTAAGTACCATTGGATTGCCTTTGGTCCTATCCCGAGCAAATTCCCTTACAAATAGCTGTTCAATATGCACAGCCAGTCGTCGATTAGTTTCCGTCAACTGGCTGTGTATTTAGTTGAGAACCTGTTATTTTGTGCTTACCGTTACTGAAATACTAGTGTTTCTTCTGTGGTACATTATTAAACTAAGAAGAAACTAATTAAAAAGGCCCTGTGGAAATCTCCCAAGGGGTTTCATAGTGTTAAAAAAACAATCAATAAAATTTTTGTATAAAGTGAAAATGAATTTCCTTTGCAGGCTACTTACTTTCCTGTGGGCGAGCGCCGAATTGCTTCCTCCGCTACCACTCCGTTTAGAGTTTTGCCTGTCTTGCTATCCCAAGAGAGTCAAGTAGCCCTCCCCTCACCCACAAAAGTGTTACCTTTTTAGCAAAGGTTTTCAAATAAAGTGAAGGTTTATGAAGAGGTGTTGTCACGCATCACTTCTCTACATTGAAAATAAAAACCTATCCTTTCTCTAATCATGCAAATCATGGGCTATTTTGATCGCTACCGCTAGTATGAAAAATAAGGAAAAAACACTTTTGCAGAATGGTTGATTGGAGTGGAGCCAGCGTCACTCTTAGGGGGTTTAGCGTCACAGTGAAGCGGGCTGCTCATCGGACGCCCCCTGGAAAGGACGCTGGCGGAACGGAAATCAACCTCTCGCCTTGCCTAAAGGTCTTTCTCTCCTATTAGCATGATCTTATTTAAACACTAAAAAAACCCTGTGGAAATCTCCACAGGGCTTTTCAATGAACGCTTTAATTATTTTGCAATTGAACCGTCTTTTACTTTGTTGTTATTAGCATCAACTAAGTTTGTTGCTTTGAATTCAACTACAATGCTGTCTGTTAATGCATAGTCAGCTTTAGTTGTTGCAGTAAGTTTACCACCAGCTACTGTAATAGAAGTAAGTTCTACAGTTGATCCTGCAATTTTAACAGTAACACCTGTTGGTGCAGCTTGATCAGCAATATTTTCAGAGAAATCTACTGTAAATGTTTTGCTATCTACTGCAGTTACTTTAGTAGCAACAGGAACAATATTTTCTTTAAGTGCTACTTGAGTTGTCACTTTTCCACCTTTAAGAGTGTTACCTTTTGTATCTACTACATTGCTAGCTTCAAGTACATAATTACCATTAGCTGTGATAGAACCTTCTGGTAAAGTGAATCTTACTTTCTTAGTACCATCTACAAACTGAAGTTGCGTACCTGCAGGAAGTTCTTTTCCTCCAAGTGTATAGTTAGCAGCATTTGTTGCTGTTGCAGTCACATCTTTAGCATACTCAACTGTGAATACGTTATTGTCAGTTACAACAACTGGAGTAGCTCCGAATACTAATGAATCTGTTGGTGTTTCAGGTGTAGCTTCAAATACGCCTGTTGTTACATTGAACGTAACAGTATCAGCAGTTACATTGCCAGCTAAATCTGTTACTGCTTTAGCAGATAACTCGAAAGTGTATGTTGAATTGCTATCTAGATCAATGTCAACTTTTACAGTGTTTTTCTCTGTACCCTCGATTTTACCGTTACCATCTACATCGAAACCAGCATCTGCTTTTACTGCTGTTTCTTTTCCAGTAGTGTAAGCAATACCATTTTGTGTTTTAACTGTTAATTTTCCGTCTACTTTTACTGGCTCACTAAAAGTAAGGTATAGTGCATCAACGTCTGTAGTAGCATTCACATCATCAGCTACTAACATTTTAGTAGCAGTAGCTACAAGTGTAGCAGGCGTTAAATCTTTTGAAAGAATAGCATTGAACTCAAATGCATCGCCTGCATTACCAGCTAAATCTTTTTGTCCTTCAACTTTAATGTTTGTATTAATGAATGTAGCTGTACCTAAAGCAGATTTAGCATCAATCGTGAATACAGTTTTATCCTCAGTATCTTTAATATCAGCATCTGTTAAATAGAATACAGTTGATCCTACTGTTACTTTTGCATATTCTTTAGTCTCTGCATCTGCATTAAGATTTTGTTTCATTAATTCTTCAGAGAAATCAAACGTAATTTCTGTACCATTCACTGCTGTAGAAACAGTTGGTTTTGAATTATCAACGTCTGCTTTTAAAACTGTGAAGTTAACTGCGATAGGATTTGCGATATTATTAGCGAAGTCAGTTGCACCAACAATGTCTACTTTATAAGATTGTTCTGCTGTTAATCCAGTAATTGTTAATTTCTTACCAGATAAAGTATAGCGATCTTTTGATAGTTCTGTACCATTTAAGCTGATTGTTCCTTCACTTTGTACAGGCTCGTCGAAAGTGATAACAGCTGTAGTGCCTTTCGCTTCTACAGAATTAACGCTTACAGGAGTCGTATCTGCAAATGTGATTAATTTGTTAAACTCTTCAGTTAGAACTTTAGCATCCGCTTTTGTTTTAATTGGTTTTACAGTTACTTTACCATTTGTTAATTTTACTTCTTTATCTGTTGTTAAAATAACAGTCATACCGTCTTCAGATACTACTGCGTTAGTGATTGCTACACCTTCAACAGCATATTTCGTTGTGATTGCTGCATCTTTTGCATCAACAGCTGTGTTGAATTTCACTTCAAGTTCTTTTGCATTAAGCCCTTTTACAGCTTCTACAGCTGGTGTTACTTCTTGAACTGCATCAATCGTACGTTTTACCATTGTAGCGAATTCTTCGCGGCTAATTTTATCTTGTGGTGCTAATAAAGAGCCTTTCCCATTGATTACACCATTTTCTACAGCTGTTTCTAAGTAAGATACAGCCCATTTAGAAGCTTCAGAAGCATCTGCAAATTGGCTAAGATCTGCTTTACCTGTTAATTGGTAGCCTTGAACGATAACTTTAGCAGCTTGTTCTCTTGTTAATTGAGCTTTAGGCTCAAATTTACCATTGCCCATACCATCAAATAATTCTGGTGAAGTTGCAAGTACTGCGTTATAGAACCAATCATTTTCACTAACATCAGAAAAATCTTCAGTGCCAGTAGCTTTTAAATCTAATGCTTTTGATAAAATTTCAGCTGCTTCTGCACGTGTAAGTGTACCAGCTGGGTTGAAGTTTCCTTTTTCATCGCCTTGGATGTAACCTTTATCAGCTAAAAATTGTACAGCTTCTTTTGCCCAAGTTGAAATGCTAGCTGCATCTTGAAATTCAGCAGCTGATGCTACTGGTACGATTGCTGATGCTACAAGTGCTGCTGTAGCTGTAGTTGCGAAAAATTTACGACCTTTGTTTTGTTTTGTCATAGTATATTCCTCCAGAATTTTAATAAATTATATTATTCTGTGAGAACAATATTATCGCGCTATTTAATTATAAGATTATAAAAATATGTATAAATCGTTCCCACAAATAATAATTCAACCAATTATATGTAAAGCAATCTTCTAAATTTTTCATGATTAAATATCCCAATCAAACTGTAATTTGCTTTACAAGACAATAATATAACTTCATTACCAATAAATAAACGCTAAAAATAAGGTAATTTTAATACTGCATTGGTTATATAGGGAATCTTTTCATAAAAAATTTCTATAATTTAGAAATGTTATATCCTTTAACGACAAAAGTATCTGTTTCAATCAAATTTACAAATAACTCCTTTTTCAGTCTAATCCGATTTCGTTATTATTTTGATATAACGATGTACCGTATCATAAATTACTATCCTCCTGAAGTTACATCTACGATTTTAAGCTTCTATTCAATTGAGTATCTGAAAATAAACTATTTGCTTTGATTGCAAATTCTTCATTTAACACATTATCCTATCTTCCATAAAGAATAGATTGCCTTAGCTGAATCTATTAATAAAAAGAAACGGATTGGGAAAATGCTATTTCCCAATCCGTTTTATAATTTTGAGCATAAAAGCGCAACAAGCAGTACTTACTTTGAAAGATCCAGTCTTAATGAGATCTACTAACAACAGACCAAACTTGTTCAAACAAATGTAGATGGTCCCCCTGATTCCACCGCTCAGCAAAATACGGATTATGGAAGTAAGTAAAAGCGATAATAACTGCCATCCCCTTATTTTCCCAACCACTAATTTCTTCAACTTTTTTGGCAAGATGCTGGAGGTGATCTTTAATTAAATCTTTATTTGTTTCTATATAATTTGTATACAGCAGAAACATTTTTTGATGATTTTCATACAGATTTCTTTTAGTTACGTGAAGAAGCCATAGCCAATCATGTAAAGCGATTTCCGCATCAACGCCTTTTTTAGGACTCCATTCAAACAAATCTTTAGAAGTATTATCCAACCACTTAAGGGCAAGCTTTTGGAGCAAATCTTCTTTATTCTTATAGTGTTTATAAAGCGCAGCATGTGTAACGCCTAGCATCTTTGCAATATCTGATAATGTTGTTTTATTTATACCTTTGCTTAAAATTATTGCTTCAGCCGTAGAAAAAATCTTCTCTTCTGAAAGAATAGCCATTAAATATACTCCTTTCACTTCTCGTAGTTACATTTTGTTGACAATGTAACTATAACATGTGTAATATACAATAACAAAGTTACAAAAAATAATAATTGTAACTTTCAATACTGGATTGTGGAGGATGAATTTTATGGTGAAAGAAATGTATAAACGTGTTGCTTTGGTATTAGGCGGATCTGGAGGAATAGGACGTACTGTTGTAACAAAATTAGCAGAAGAAGGTTATGCAGTTGGCGTTCACTTTTCTTCAAGTGAATCAAAGGCTAATGAATTAGTGGAAGAAATATTAGCTGATAAAGGACATGCTATAAGTGTGGGAGGTGATGTGGCAAATGAAATAGAAATGAGTATGGCTTTTGACCAAGTGGAAAACGCTTTTGGTGGTATAGATGTCGTGATAAATACAGCGGGAATCATGTTACTTAGTCCAATAGCAGATTTGAATTTAAGTGATTTAGATAAAATGCATCGCACAAACATCCGAGGTACATTTGTTATCTCACAATTAGCAGCACAACGAGTAAGGAGAGGTGGCTCCATAATTAATTTCTCTACCTCTGTTACTCGTAGCCAATTTCCAAACTATGGTGCTTATGTAGCAAGTAAAGCAGCTGTTGAATCTATTTCAATGATTCTAGCTCGTGAATTAAGAGGAAAAGATATAACTGTTAATGCAATAGCTCCGGGACCAACGGCAACACCTTTGTTCTTCCATGGAAAAGATGAAAAACAAATTCATCATTTAGCAAATGCTGTACCATTAGAAAGACTAGGAGAACCTAGGGATATTTCAGAAGTTGTTTCTTTTTTAGCTGGTCCAGCACGTTGGGTAAATGGACAAGTAATCTTCGTAAATGGTGGTTTAGCTTAATAACGAACTAAATTCCCAAGGTAAATACCCCTTTAGATTAATCGAAAGGGGTATGATAAAAAATTATCTATCTCTTTTTGTTAGTCTGGTAATGCCTACTTGACCTTAGGCTCCACAAGCATAATATGGCATTCCTTTTCAGCAAAGGGCATGTGTTCCGCTCCTCCAGGAACAATAAACATCTCACCTTTGGATATTTTCACCTGGCCATCTCGAAAAGCAATGAACATCTCCCCTTCGAGCACAATAAATACCTTATCAGCTCCTTGATGTTCATGCCATATAAAATCCCCAGCAATCTTCACCACTTTGAATTGAAAATCGTGTATTTCGCCAATAATTTTCGGTGACCAAAGCTCCTTTAATTCCGATAATTTCTCATTTATATTGATAACTTGATGTTGCATATTCATCTCTCCTTATTTACTTTTGGAAAAGGTTTTTCCTATTATTCGTCCTTTTGTAAGGCTTCTGTTATATTTTGCAAAGCATATTCGATAGCTAATGGACCTCCAGTAATAGCGGAAGTATCCATTAAATGAATATTCCCTTTTTTTACGGCATTCATATTATTCCAGACATTGCTTTGATTTAACTCATTCATTAATGCTTCCTTTTTTGTAATATCACCAATAAGGAAAATATGGTCTGCTTGAATAGTTGAGATTCCTTCAAATGCAGCGAATTGGTTATTCTTCCCCTTAAATGTCTGATCTGGTGTTAGACCCAAGCCCTTTTCTTTATCAAAAGCAAGTGTATAAACAGGGTTATCTTCACCAAGAACATTAAACGTTTTTCCATCCCAAGACAAAATAAGTGCTACTGACTCTCCTTGAATTGACTTTAATGCTTCACGTCCTGTTGAGATAGCTTTCATCATTTTATCAATTACTTTTTCCGCCTCATCGTCTTTTCCGATAATCTCGGCTACTGTACGAAGTCCATATTGCCAGTCTTCGTAGATGTCCTGAGATTGCAACGTAATGACTGGGGCAATTTTTTCTAGTGATTCATACAATTTTTCATGATGTTCTGTTGCTAATATATAATCAGGACCAATCGATAGCGTTTTTTCAATACTAGGAGACAATTTATCACCTAATTCCTCTGTTGAATCTAGCTTACCTTTTAAATAAGACAAAGTGGATAAATATTCTTTATCAGTAGAAGCTGTAGGTGGCTCACCTAATGCAACTAAAATTTCAGGGTAAAAATACCATAATGAAACAATTTTTTCTGGTTTTTTCTCGATGACAAATTCTTTATCTAGGGCATCTTTAATTGTTCTAGGCCAATCAGTTGCTTCTACATCCACTGCTGATGAAGATATGTCTTCTGTAGTTAACGCCTTATTTTCTGCAGGTGATTTATGGCAACCTCCCAATATACCTGCTAGTAATAGCAATAAAAATAACAGTCCTTTAATCTTTTGCATTGAAATTCCTCCAACATAAAATCTCTGATATACACTTAGTATAGTAAAGTCATGTTTGGCGGAGAATGGATGCTTGCTGAACTTAACATGGATTATTGATGAACTTATCTCGATATTCAGTAGGAGAGATACCAAATTGCTTCTTGAATACTCTACTAAAATAAAAGGGGTCAGTAATTCCCACCGTTTCCGCAATTTGTTGTACAGGCACATCACTTGTAAATAGCATTTTTTGAGCCATGTTTATACGATAGTTTAATAAATATTCTGCTGGACCCATCCCTGCATGCTTTCTAAATATATAAGTTAGTCGATTTCGATTGACGTTATATTGTTCGGCAAGAGAGGTAATGGAAAGGCTTTGATAATAGTTTGCATGAATATATGTAGTTATTCGTTCGAATAGAGTGTATGATTCACAGCTATTTTGTCGATTAGCTACACATAATAATGCTTCATTCAGTACATCACGAAATAGCATTTCGGTCTGAAACATTGATATACCGCCTCGCTGATTATATACATGCCATAGACGCATAATTAACTCCATTAGTCGAGGAGATTGTCCTATCGGTAATTCAAAATGCTGATGTGAAAAGCTTGTCTCTGCCAATTTCTCCGTACATATCCTGTATAAAACCAGAATATATTCCCAATTTGTATCATCAAAATTTTTTTGATTGAGTTTCATCTTCGCTCCCCCGTGCACAACTTTTCCTGGCGAAAAGATATAAGGGGTGCCATTAAAGTGAAATTCTATTTTTCCAGAAAGAGGGAAAACAAATCCTGGAAAAGAATCTGTATAATCAGCGTAAGGTACACCTGTATTTCTAGAATATCGATAGATTCCTTTTACTTGGAAAGGTGTGTTTGCTAAATGCTCGGCAAGCTGATTTACGTCGATTTCCATACTTATATACCTCATTTCAATAATAGTTTGCTTGAAAAACCATGATTTGTCATACGGCAAACAGCAAATAACATAATAAGTTACTGCTTTTTCAAGGTGTAGTCCTCTGTAGTTGGGTTCAATTATAGTTTTCAACATATTCATTACTAAAAATATGAAAAGGTAAGAATGACGACTCTCACCTATCCCCACCTTATCGATAACGATTATCATTGTCAATTAAATTAGAGCCTCCCTTTTATACCTGAACGATCCATCAATCTCACTCATGTCATTTCTCTATCTTTTGTCCTCTTCCTAAAAGTAATTCCTTGCAAATCATCTCTATTTCTTGTGAAAAAGATTTTATGTGGAAGGCTTCTGTAAACCTTTGATTCCCAGATAAAGCTACTATTTATAACAATTTTACTTCATAAGTTTGTACAAAATGATCAAGCGTCGGACTCAGGACTTTTGCAATATGGAGACTTTAAATTTCTTTGCTCAATATTATTAGTTTGAAGTATCAATTTTGTAATCAACACTTCGATGAACGTCGAAATGTTTATATTTTACAATAAGTCTGACAGTGAAAACATTTATGGGAGGAACTAAAAATGAAAATAATGAAACAAATGCCAAATACAAAAATAATAAATCCTAAAATTTTATATTATGGATTTCCTGTAATTTTACTAAGTACGTTAAATGAGGATGGAACAGTAAATATTAGCCCTTTATCTTCTTCTTGGGTATTAGGAGACTGTATTATCTTAGGGATTGGTCTTGGAGGAAAGGCAATTGAAAACTTAGAACATCATCCTGAATGTGTCATAAATATCCCAGACCCCTCTCTATGGGAAAACGTGGAACAGTTAGCTCCTTACACAGGAAAAAATCCAGTTCCAGATTTTAAGAAACAGATCGGTTTTACATTTAGAAAAGAGAAATGTGATATTAGTTGCTTAACACCTATTGGGTCCACAACGGTTATTCCTACTCGAATTATGGAGTGTCCTATTCAAATCGAAGCAAAGATAAAACATATACGTATTCCAGATTATTCTCCTAATTTTGCTATCGTCGAGACCCAAATGATACAAGTACATGCCCACGAAGAAATAATTATGGATGAAAATCATATTGATCCAAATAAATGGAGTCCACTCATTTATAATTTTCGTCATTACTTTGGTTTGGGTAGCAACCTTGGTAATAACTTCCGTTCTGAGAGCTAAACATGGGGCTTAAAACATATGGTTCACAAAAAAGACCAGGTTCTCATTTGAGCGCCTGGTTATTTGTTAAAACTTCCTATAATTAGGTGCAGAATAATATGCTTGCTGCACATACAATACAATAGTTAAATCTGTTTTTTTCCATTTATAAATGTAAAATCTTTCTTAGAACAGTCACTTTATCTCTTTCATAAATTCTCTAAAGTTTTCAACGATGTCTTTTGCTTTTGTACGATATAAGTAATGATCCCCTTCCAATGTCATCACTTTCCCATGGATAGAATTGACTATTTGTCTTTTATGCTCTGGTGTCCATCTGTCCGTTACTGGATGGTTCTCTTGTATAAAGAAAATAACTGGGAGATTTTTAGGAAATGTTAAACTTTCAGCCGCTTTAAAGTTAGCATACATCATTTCAGCTTCATTTAACTGGCTGAGATTATACATATTTTTGTGCTTAAGAATTTTCATTTGTTCTTTTGTTTTCTCATCATAGGGTAGTTCGGTATATGGGTCATCACTAAGCTTCACCTGCAATCTAGCTAAACCTGATTTTTTTAGTAGTTTTAAAGTAGTTATTACTGAAGGTTCAATCTTTCTTTCACTTATCGTTGGAACACTACTATCAAGCCCGACAAATGCACTTACTTCGTTTGGATATTTGTTCACATAATCCAATCCGTAAAGGCCTGAAATGGAATGACCCATTAGAATATAACGCTCAATATGAAGGCGCTGTAATGCTTCATGGATTTCACTAACAATATTCTCAGTGCTTCTTTCATTTTCGGTAAGAGCACTTAATCCATAACCAAAAGGCTCAATGACCACAACTTTGTAAAATGGAGATAATTCATCTACTAGTAGTTGAAAATCAAGTGCTGGTGCTGCTGTTCCATAGCCAGGTAAGAGTACGACGGTTTCTTCTCCTTTTCCCTGAATGAAGACATTCATTTTTTTCCCATCTACGGTTACAGACTGACCATAAGTTTCTAGTTTTCCTTGCTCCATTTTGCTACAAACAATATGAACAAGGAAAACAACCGCTAAAAAAAGTAATATGGCTATAATTAAACCTACTACTATTTTACTTATAAAGGTTATCGTTTTTTTCATTATATTGGCACGAGAGTGTAGAACGGCAAGCGATAACCGTGTTTTCCTTTCTTCTCGTACCGCACCTCCCTTTCATACTCTCTTCTCTCTATCAATCTATCTCGGCTACTTTCATAAACCGTTAAGGATAGCTTATACAATGAAGGTGTACTGCCTATGACAACAATATGAACAGCGTATGAACAAAAAAATAGTATGTCATTAAATAAATAAAGAAAGGACCCAATGATTCTTTTGCTATGACATTGCTTAATTGACATGAAAAAGGATCTTCAAATCGAAGATCCTTTTGCTACTTTGTCAGATTTTCTGTATTTATATTTTACATTTTTTAACAATCCATCTTTATCAAGCAAAGTTGGTAAACTGATACCGATAACGATTGTGACAATACCTGCTATCTGCAAAGTTGTAACCGTTTCGCTTAAGAGGATAACTGATACCATCACCGCTATTGGCAATTCAACAGCACTCAATATGGATGACATACCTAATCCGACTTTAGGCACTGCAATTGTGAATAAGAAAACCGGTATAATCATGCCAAATAACCCTAATGCTAAACCATAAATCCACAGTCCTTCGTTAAACAAAGTGCCATTCCAAATAATTTCTGGAGACTGAAAAGCCGCAGTCGTCATGAAAGCAAAGAAAGAAACCAATACTAAGCGATTAGAGGTTGTCATACTTGCTGTTGTCTTTCCGTTTACATATAAAAATAAGGAGTAACAAAGAGCAGCTGCTAAACCCCATAACCACCCTTGAAAAGGTATTTGAGACAAATCAACATCAATTATGCCTGCAGCTGGTATCGTTCCAGCTACTAATATAATTAAAGAGATGAATTCAATTCTACTTGGAACTTGCCGTTTTATAATACAAGAAATCAGCATACCAATCCATGTAAATTGGAACAGTAATACTACTGCCAAGGAAGCAGACAAAAAGTTTAAAGAATGACCATATAAAATATTTGTTAACCCTGTTAACATACCTGCAAATAGAAGGATTTTAACACCTTTAAAGCTAAAATTTGATCGATTTGTAACTAAGGAAATACATACTGCTATACAAAAGCCGATAAAAAACTGACTTGTAACTGCCTCAGATACAGAAAAGCCACTACGCATTGCCAGTTTTATAATAGTTGAAACGATACCAAAACTACTAGCTGCAATCACTACTAATAGGGGATAAAGATACATCTTGATTATTCACTTCCCTCTCAAAACTTGTCTTGATGAAATTTTGTTTATGATTTTGAGATGTCGAAAAAAATCATAATCTCCAATATATATCACTGATTGTTATTTTACAATCTTTTTTTCGTTAATAATGAATCCTCCCGTAGAGGAAAGTCTAATTTTAAAAATGATAAAGAAGCCAAAACCCGCATGTATCAAGGGCTTGGCTTTTATCTTTATATTTCATTAATAAAGAATGTTAATTTGAATATTTTTTCTCAATTTTCTTCAGCATGATCAATCTTATTCTGATAATCCAATCAAAAAAACATCCCCCTCTATAAAGATTATAGAAGTGAGATATTTTTAATGTTCACTAATATTATTATTGAACGGCCGCAAAGCGTTTAGCGTGACTCTTTTGGCGGTTGGCATACATCACATTTTCGTTGGTTTTTATTTTTAAATTTCGTAAATGTTTTTTCAAAGTTATTACCACATGCACATTTAAATAGTAGCTTTTGAGAAAAGCCATGGTATTCAGTCGTTAGCAACTTACTTTCTGAATTGCTCGCAACAAATTTCTGAATTTCACCAATCGTCCAACGTTTATTCATTTCCTTACACCTCCATATTTGATCGTTCTGCGGAGGCTTTTCTTGGCATCCGTTATAAAAAAGTGCTTAAGTATCTTAAGTGCCTCATTATAACATGACCTGACTCACATTAAAATAGATGTTTGACAAGCCTTTGACTAGTACTGGGGGTGATACTCTTGCATGTTACGATTCGAGCTAGCCTCCTAGCACTTGGCATTCTATGGAACCTTCATCTTTAATCAATATTTTTAAGATTCAAAGCTTTTGAATCTGCTCTTTAATATCCATCTTGCATATTCCTCCGTGATAACAAATCACAGATTCAATGTCTAGGTCTGCATATTTCTTTAAAGATTGTTGAGCAACCTCTATATCCAAAGTGGTTGGAACATGAATCCCTCCCAATACACCATTTACACTATACATCGAATCGCCTGCAACAAGCGTTTTACTTTGCTTCAAATATAAACTAATATGGCCAGGCGTATGTCCTGGCGTATGGATAACTTGTATTCCCCCACAATATGGTAGTTCTTGACCGTCTTTCAAGGTCTCATCCACTTTCCCCTTGGGTGGATTCTCTATGTGCCCGTCTTTCAAAAGTGGTAAATCCCCCTGAATATAAGGCTTATCTAGCTCGTGTGCATAAACTTTTATATGACTACCGCAATTTTGCAATATTTCAGGAAGACTGCCTATATGATCGATATCCTGATGTGTCAAAATCACAACTTTGAGTTGGTTGAACGACACGCCTACCTTTTCCATTGCTATACGTAAATCTTCCATTTGACCTGAACATCCAGTATCAATTAAAACAGCCATCTCCTGATCCCATAAAAGCGTTGAATAAATGAAAGCTCCATTAAATTCAAGCTCCAGAATCTCTACTCCTCTAGAAATTTTCATCATTTCATCCCCTTTATCATTAGATTTTATTATTCTTTTACATCCTGAAGAACAGTCCTCTTCCGCCAAAGCAACTCTCTCAATGTTTCAAAATTGACTAGAATCGTTCCAACAATAATCGTCAGAGTACCTATTCCTGTTAGCCACGAAAGATATTCATGATAGAAGGTAACACCTAATATAACGGCAATTACTGGTGAAATATACAGCCATGTGGACGGAAAAACAGGATTTGTTCGTGACACAAGCCAATAATAAATGCTGTGACCGATCATTGAGCCAAAAATAATCAAATAAAAAAGAGAACCAATTGAAGCTGGACTTAAAAGATGCTGTAGCTGAATGTTCTCAGTTAAAAGTGACAAAATGATTAATAAAATCCCTCCATACATCATTTGTGCTGCATTTAAAGCAATTGGAGATGTTGTTCCAAATTTTTGGATGACATGCTTCGTATAAATTGTTCCAGATGCGTAAAAAACTTCACCTAAAATAATAGCGAAACAACCAACCATCCAGAAGGGACTAATCTCTATTGCAAAACTTGGTAAGATTAAGAACATAACACCAATGACTCCGACAACACATCCAATAAATGATTTTCGGTCTCCTTTTTGCTTCAATATAAATGTCTGAATAACAATTATCATCATTGGACCTGTAGCAGATAAGACAGCTGCGATTCCAGATGTTACATACTGTTCAGCCCAGTATAATGTGGCAAATGTTCCAAAGGTTAAGCCCATTCCTGTAAAAAACATTTCTTTCCGAAATAATAACCGAATTGTCGTTTTTTTGCGCCAAACCATAAAACTAAATAGTAGTAAACCGGCAATGAGAAAACGAAGACCAGCTGATAAAAACGGAGGAACTCCTGCATCAACACCAACTTTAATTGCTAAAAATGTTGTCCCAAAAATCAAACACATAAAGAAATAATTAATCATTACCATATCAAACTCCCCCTCTTTTTCTATCATAAAAGAAGTTGGATAGAACAGATTAAAAAGGATAGAACAGATCAGTTTGGTTCGTGGTACAATCGGTGTGAATAGGAGGAATCGATGTGGGCAAAGCAATTCAAAATGAAGATTATCTTTTTAAGAAAGTCTATGATGATGTACTGCACCGAATAGAGCGAAAAGAATGGAAAGAACATGAAAAGCTTCCCTCCGTCCGGCAATTAGCATCTGAAATGAATGTCCATCGGCTAACGGTATTAAAAGCTTATCAATTATTAAAACAGCATGACAAAGTTTATGTAAAAGATAAATCAGGCTATTTTGTCCAATCAACAGTAACAAAATATATTGAATATCTAGATCAGGACAATCCCATTGTTTCAGCATATGTAAAAAAAAATCATTTATCCGAAATCCATCAACCATCTGTTTCCTATCATTTTTCTCAGGCATTGATTGATCCCAATCTTTTGCCTAATCACTATTTTTCAAATTACGTGAAGGAAGTGTTTGACCTTTATCCGAAAGTACTGGCAACCTACTCAACGGTGCAAGGTGATTTAGAGCTACGTGAGACACTGACCCAATATTTTATCAACCACTATAAAACACATTTGAGTCCAGAAGAACTGTTAATAACATCTGGCTCACAGCAAGCCATTCACTTAATTGCTCAAGCTTTTATTAAGCCACGAGACGTCGTTTTATTTGAACGCCCAAGTTATAGTGCTGCGATTGATATCTTTAAAGCACAAGGCGCACAGATTGTTACGGTTGATATCCATCCTGAGGGCTACGATTTAGAACAGGTCGAATACTATATTAAAAAATACAAGCCCCGCCTATTTTATCTTAACCCCACTTTCCATAATCCAACTGGTTATACGGTTTCTGTCGAGCAGCGTAAAAGATTAGTGGAATTAGCTGAGCACTATCGCTTTCTATTAATAGAAGATGATGCCTATCACGACATTTATTTTGACCAAGCCCCACCACCTCCAATTTACACATTTGATAGTGCTGGGACGGTCATTTACATCCGAAGCTTTTGCAAATACATCTCTCCTGGTTTGAGAATTGCAACTGTTATTTGTCCATCATCATTAATGAAATCACTATTAACAGAAAAATCGCTAGCTGATAATGGCTCACCACTTCTCAATCAAAAAATTTTTCTCCATTACTTCACCTCACTAAGATTGCAACAACATTTGGAGAAAATTCGGATTGCCCTACAGATTCGAAAGGAAATTATGGAAGAGGAGCTAGCTGTAACAGGCTGGCGATGGAACAGTCCAAAAGGCGGTCTAAATTTATGGGTACAGCTCCCAGATGATCTTCCAACTGAATTATTATTATCTAAATGTATCGAACAATCGATATCCTTTGTGCCTGGTCAAGTATGTGATCCATTAAAACAACTATCCTCCTGGATACGTTTAAGCTATTCCTATGCAAATGAAAAACAACTAAGAGAAGGAGTAAAAAAGTTGGTTACAGTGGCGCAATCGCTTTCTATGTGAGCGGACTAGCGATTTATTTTCATCTAAAAACGGTGGTATTCACAGCTTTATCAACCATTTCAATTATTTTGTTCATCAGTGGCACAAATCGTAATAAGCGGTGGACACAGCAACAACAGGCAGACATATACATCTAACATATTTAGCTGTCTATTTGAATAATATAAAAAAAGTTAGAC
This sequence comes from Lysinibacillus sp. BSL11, assembly GCF_052928325.1. Classification (NCBI taxonomy): domain Bacteria; kingdom Bacillati; phylum Bacillota; class Bacilli; order Caryophanales; family Bacillaceae; genus Lysinibacillus; species Lysinibacillus sp. BSL11. The sequence continues at coordinate 170,500 of NZ_JAVGCX010000002.1, forward strand.
ACGTAGCTCTTATTTGTACAAAATAATTGCAGCAAAAAGGTTCTCCGTGTAGGACACAATTTTACCAAGGAATGATAAGAGAGCCTTCAGATTTGATGAAGCCATATTGACTCTTTATTCCAGCAAAATAAAAGCCAAATTAAAGCAGCCTCCTTTAAGGAGAATATTGAAGAACGAGAATTAGAGAAATTTCTATTCTCATAACCTCCCTGTAGAATGATAGAATGTTTTTATACAGTGATAGAAGGAGGAGAAAGATATTGTCTAATCAAAATGATTCTTCATTAGATAAGGAAAAACAGCCTGATCCGAAAATTAAAGTAGAAAGAAAAGAGGGAGAACCAACTGCTGCTTTCAAGGGGGCTTCCTGGGCAGCATTGTTAGTAGGTGTTACGGCATATTTTATAGGCTTGTTTAATGCAACGATGCAACTAAACGAAAAAGGATATTACATAGCTGTTTTAGTATTTGGACTCTATTCAGCAATATCCTTACAAAAAGCAGTAAGAGATAAAGAAGAGGGAATACCCGTTACTAATATTTATTATGGTATTAGTTGGGTTGCACTTAGTGTATCTATATCATTAATGGGCATTGGATTATATAATGCTGGGAGTATTGTTTTAAGCGAAAAAGGGTTCTATGGTATGTCATTTGTTCTAAGTTTATTTGCATCCATCACGGTTCAAAAGAATATTAGAGACACACAGAGAGCAAGAGAAAGAGATTAAGTTACTGAAAGAGTCGAGAAGTTCATTCTCGATTCCTTTTGTTATTTTTTCTTAAGCTCCATGCTCCTCCAAACTATAAAAAAGAGCATGGCTGTCATCAGCCATACTCCTCTCAATTTTATTAATTTTCTCCGCTAATTTCGACTAAAATTTTAGATTGTGTTTTGTCATTCGTTAACGTTTTGAATCCTTTTTCAACAATCTCATCTAGTTCAATTTGGCTTGTGATGATCCCTTGTGGATTAAGTTGACCAGCGCTCATTGCATCAATTGTTCTTTGGAAAATTGATGGTGTATAAACAATGGAAGATAATACATTAACACCTGTGTTTGTAAGTTGCATTGGATTCCATTCGATTGGTCTTGCAAAAATCGACACAATCATCATGTTACCACGGGGTTTTGTTACATCAATTGCTTGTTTAAACGTAGGAGCAACTCCTGCCACCTCAAAGGATACATCCACCCCATCTGCAACAATCGCACGAACTGCTTGTACAGGATTTTCTTTACCTGAATTAATAGCATGTGTTGCACCCAATTCTTTTGCCTTTTCTAATCGATCATCGGATAAATCTAATACGATAACTTTGCTAGCACCTGATGCTTTTGCAGCGATTACTGTTAATAATCCAATTGGTCCAGCCCCAAATACAGCAACAGAATCACCTAATGTAACCCCAGCATCCTTGACAGCTTGTACTGCAACAGCCATTGGTTCTACCAATGCACCATCTTGTAATGTTAAGTTATCTGCTAAACGATGTATATTCGTTACAGGGACATTAACATATTCTGCAAATCCACCATTTCCATGTAAACCGATGAAGTTAAATCCATCATAACGATCGACTTCTTCATGTTTATTTCTATATGTTAATGTAGGATTGATGACAACTCGGTCCCCAGCCTTAAAGTCAGTAACCTTAGAGCCAACTTCTTCGATGATACCAGCAAATTCATGTCCCATTGTAAGTGGGGCAACTTCACCTGTTAATTCAGCTTTTTCATCAACTGGTACGAAAACCGGACCTTCTTCGTATTCATGTAAATCACTTCCACAAATACCAGCCCACGCTACTTTTACTTTCACTTCTTCTTCTCTTAAAGCGCGTAATTCAACCTCTTCAACTCTAATATCTTTCACACCATGCCAAACTGCAGCTTTCATTTATGTTACCCCCATAAAATTATTTAAATTGGTACCATAAAATAACATCCTTAATAGCTACTCGTGCATGATCAAAATCCGACACTTCTATACACTTGATAAAAGTATTGATGGACATATGATAGGATTCAACTAGATTCATCTTCCATTTTGTTTGTGCAGCTACATTTGTAACAAATATTGTTTCTTTAAAGAATCGTAGCATAGCAATATTTCCTGTAACATCAAAAAACAATTGTAACAAGTGGGCAAACGAAACAACATATTCATAAATATTTTCAGCGGACTTTCTTTGTTTCATAGCTTCAAATCGAAATAATAGTTCATTTTGCAAATCGGCAGTCCATTTAGATTCACATTTGGTTAGTGCTATATCCAATAGATGATAAAGCGCTTCCAAATAATCCTTTAATTCCTGATCCGTTATAATCTTCACTCTTACACCTTTATGTTGTACTTTTTCAACTACACCATCTTTTTGTAAAAGATAAAGGGCCTCACGGACAGGTGCATGACTTACTTGTAACTCCTTTGCAATTTCTGCCTCTATTAAGCGCTGACCTTGTTCATAGTAACCAGAAAATATGCGGAATAATAATCGTTCAGCTATTTGCTCAGAAATTGTTTTTTTTGAAATTGAATTTTCATCAAACCCCATTAAACCACTCCAATAAATTTATATCTTTTTATTTTAACATAGTTCAGTGTATAGGGTGATTAGCTAAAAGCGTTATATATTATGGATTATAGATTATCGATAATCTATAAAAGTATTTTAATCTATAACTTCATTTCTTTCAAATATCTTGTTTTGGGTGTAACTTAAAATACCTTTTTGGTTGTTGTTTCGCTTTCGCCCAAGTTAAATTTTTTAAAATCATCACCATCTTTTTTTCTCTTCATATTCTATAGAATCAGAATATTGAGGGGGAAACGTATGGGGATTGAATTCACAGCTCTCCATTGGATTTACGTGGTCTTTATTGTGCTCATCATCGGATTTATGGTTAAACGTCGTGATACCACCCTCATTTGTGTAGTAGGCATCTTTATGCTAGCGATTGTTGCGACTGGTGATTTTACCTCGTCCATAAGTGGTGTGTTTAACAGCTTTATTTATGCCATAACTGAGCTGCTATCAACGATTCTTATTATTTCGATTATTGTGGCGATGAGCCGGGTCATGATGTCTTCAGGTATTAATGAGGTTATGGTGGCCCCTTTCACAAAGATCATTAAAACACCCGCACTCGCTTATTGGACGATTGGACTATTAATGATGTTTATTTCTTGGTTTTTCTGGCCATCACCTGCCGTAGCGCTATTAGGAGCAGTGCTCTTGCCTGTTGCCATTCGGGCGGGTCTCCCAGCACTGGGGGTTGCCATGGCGATGAACTTATTTGGTCATGGTATTGCGTTATCGAGTGATTTTGTCATTCAAGGGGCTCCAAAATTAACGGCTGATGCTGCTGGTATCCCTGTTGGAGATGTTGTTTCAGCCAGTATTCCGCTTGTGATCACAATGGGCGTTGTAACGACAATTGTTGCTTATATTTTTTTACGACGTGATATGAAACGAGGAACGCTACTTTTAAATACTGGCAACAATGAAGAGGAGAATGGTGAACAAGAGACTGCGGAAAACTTACTGTCAATTGGGCAAAAGCGATTCTTCGCCGTCCTTATTCCTATTGCTTTTATCTTAGACGTTATCGCTATGTCAGTATTCAATTTAACGGGCGGCGATGCAACGGCTTTAATCGGGGGAACCTCTGTTTTTATTTTATTGTTGCTTAGTATGGTTGCTCATAAATCAGCGGGATTAGAAAAGACAACAAGTTATTTGATTCAAGGATTTCAATTCGGCTTTAAAGTCTTCGGACCCGTAATACCAATTGCTGCTTTCTTCTATCTTGGAGATGCTGGCTTTACACAAATTCTCGGCGACCACCTCCCCGCAACTTCACACGGTATTGTCAATGATCTTGGTGTCGGTCTTGCAGCAATAGTTCCGTTAACAAAGGAAATTGCTGTTGTCACGCTAGCAGTTGTTGGCGCTATTACTGGATTAGATGGTTCTGGCTTTTCAGGAATTTCTTTAGCAGGTTCGGTTGGTAGTCTATTCGGGAATGCCATTGGTGGGGGAACAGCCACTTTAACTGCTTTAGGACAAATCACAGCTATATGGGTAGGCGGCGGTGCATTGATTCCTTGGGCATTAATCCCAGCAGCTGCTATTTGTAATGTCAGCCCATTTGAGCTAGCAAGACGAAATTTAATTCCTGTAGTCATTGGTCTGATTGTGACAACGATAGTTGCTGTGTTTTTGATTTAATTTGATAAAATTGTAAAAGAGATGGTCACTAGATTATCAGTAGCCATCTCTTTCACTCTCCGTATAATACTTTTGTAAAATGTCATAAAACATTTCTTTTAGTTGAGATTTTTTCATGCCTAAAATATAAGCCTCTAACAATAATTGCTCCACATTCATAGCTATTTGGTGAAATGAAATAGTCGTTGCTTTATTAGGATCTACGATAACAAATGCTCTAGAATGAGGTTTAATGGTGATGATTCCCTTTTTTTGAAGCTCTTTGTAGCTTTTATGAACTGTATGCAGATTGAGGTTTGTTTGTGCCGCTAGCTGGCGAATAGAAGGCAAATGGTCCCCCTTTTTTAAATTTCCAGTCGCTATAGATAAAAGCAGCTGCTGTGCGAGCTGTTGATAATATGGAATTTTGCTTCTTCGATTTACTTTTACATTCATTTGTCGAGGATTTCCTCCATATTAAAATTTCTTTTTGGCAATAAAATGATGCATGATAGCCATCATGAATAGGACAAGTAATAGTGTGACAACAATATGAAAGCTATACCATATTTCTATGTCACCTGTCATTATTATCGTTGTAGCATACAAACTATTACTAGCTGGATTTATGACATCTAAGAATGGATGTAAGCCAGCACAAAAACGACAAATAAATAAGACCCCAATACTGATTAAAGCAATAAATGGAGTACTATTAAAAAATGTACTCATCATGGCAACAAATGTAATGACAAACAACAGCCAAATACAATAAAATGCTAAAGCTATCAATGCGCGCGTTATAGGTACAGAGGTAAATAAATAAGATGTATAGCCAAGGGACATTGCATAGCCAAGCGTAATACATAGAACAGCTAAAACATAATGAGTAAGCAGTTTACTGTTTAAGTAGGATGTGATAGATACTGGCCTTGTTAAAATGAATGCCATCATCCCATTGGCTTTTTCTCCTTGAATAATTCCCATCGTTGCAATAACAAGTATGATTATACCTAATTGATCAAATTGCGAATTAAGGGTTGAAGCAAGCACTTCTTCTCCCCCTGGCTTTGCCATTGATGGATCAATTATAATCCCTTCTATACCACCCATTGATTGTAAAATAGCAGGCAAGAAATACATCATGATCGGCTGAGTTAAACCTAGGAGAATATAAACGATTGGTAGCCAAACGACTTTAAATTCCTTTGTCATTTGATTCATTTCTTTTTTACTTAGTGCGATAAACGTATTCACTTTAAATTACACCACCAATTCTAAAAATATTTCTTCTAAGCTTTCTTGAAGATCAAGATCAAACTTTGTAAATAGTACATTTGAATCCAATCCGTACTGTAGCAATCGATGGGCGTCTGCTTCAAAGTGATTGACATATACTTTAAAACCATCCCCACAATTTTCGACTTTCTTTACATAAGGTAAATTTTCAATCGTTGTTAGCCATTTTACATCTTTATTTTGAACCGCTAAAAAGATAGCTAAATCTTGATAGCGATTAAGTAACTCCAATTTTGTTGCATCTTCTATTTTGTAACCATTTTTAATGACCACAAAGCGCTCACAAACTTCTTCCGCATCGCCTAAAATATGTGTTGAAAGTAGTATGGTCGTTTCTTTTTTTATATCTTTTAATAGATTCAGCACTTCACGTCTACCGATTGGATCTAGGGCTGATACGGGTTCATCCATAATGATGAAAGCTGGCTTGTGTAATAAAGCTTGTGCGATACCAAGACGCTGTTTCATACCTCCTGAAAATGTTCCAACATGAGCATGTGCTTCTTTCCCTAAGCCTACCTTTTCCAGAAGAATTGGGATATCTTTTTGTAATTGATTTTTCGAAATACCCGAAAGTGTCCCCATAAAGGCTAAAGTTTCTGATGCTGTCATCCACGAGAAGAAATTAGGATACTGTGGTAAATAACCAATATGATTTTTCATCTTTGAAATTTTTTGTCCATCAAGTACAATGTCCCCTTCATCTGCATAAAGAATATCAGCAATGATCTGAATTAATGTGGATTTCCCTGCCCCGTTTGGTCCAATAAGCCCTACACATTCATTCGAATCAATAACCATTGAAAAACTACTTACTGCCGTTTTCTGTTTAAATTTTTTCGTTATATTATTAATTTCTAAGCGCACGTTTATTGACATCCTTTCTACCTATCACGAAATATAGAACAGAACCAATTGTATTAAAGAACAAAATAATAATTGCCCACATAAGTATGTTTTCTCTGCTATCTCTATGTTTATATAAATCTATGAGTGCAACAGTGATAAGTAAAAAACCTACGAGTACAAATGGTAAAAGGATTGGTAGTATGCTTGCCCAATCAATTTGATTTAAGTCTTCAAAACCATAGTGTAATTTCATTTTTATAACCCCTTTCATTATCATTATCAATAATGATAACAAAAGAATGAAAAAATTTCATTACCTTTTTACTGTACATCTTTAAAAAAACGCTATAGTATATTTTTTGATAATGTTCTCAAATTGATAACATTTGAATGCTTCCCTTGATACTATCTCATTTTCTGGTAGGAGGATCGGTTTATGCGAAATAAAGCAGAGGTATTAATGCACCCTGTGAGAATGAAAATTTTACAAACTCTGATGCACAATAAAGAAGAGGGTTTAAGCACATTGGAGATGATTTCTGTCATTAAAGATGTACCACAAGCCACTCTATATCGTCACATCCAAATTTTAGTCGATGAAAATATTATAAAAATTGTGAAAGAGCGAAAAGTTCGTTCTGTTACAGAGAAGTTTTATGCATTAAATGAAGGAGCAGCAAAACTTAGTAAGGAGGATTGGACGCAACTCACAACCAAGCAAAAATTAAATTATATTTCCTACTATCAATTGGCTTTACTATCTCAATATCAAAATTATTTACATTCACTTGATGAAAAAGAAAGCACAATAGATTTAGCAACTTTTTCTTTAATCGACCTAACGTTAACGGACGATCAATTCAAAAACTTTGAAATTGAATTAAACGATTTATTAACTAAATACTATAATATGACCGAGTCAAATAAAGGTTTTGAAACTAAAACAATTGCTTTAAATATTATTCCAAAACCTTAGGTACTATTGACGTAAAGAAATGGAGAAGATTTATGAAAAAAGGAAAGTCACTAGAAAATATACGAAAATTAATTATGATCATTATTGGGGCAGTTATAGCCGCTTACGGACTAGAGGCCGTGTTAATTCCGAATGCTGTCATTGATGGCGGTGTAACAGGTCTTAGTATTATGGGCGCGCACCTCTTTGGTATCCCATTAGGCGTACTGCTCTTTGTCTTAAATATTCCGTTCATTTATATTGGCTACAAGCAAGTCGGAAAAACCTTTGCCTTAATGAGTAGTGCTGGTATTGCAGCTTTATCGATTTCTACAGTGCTTTTACATGACGTCAAAACCATTTTAGGCCCAAATGATCCCCTCCTAATTGTTTTATCTGGTGGTATGCTTCTTGGTGTGGGGATTGGGATTGTCCTACGAAATGGTGGCGCTTTAGATGGCTCAGAGGTTTTAGCTGTACTATTGTCACGTAAGATTCCATTTTCAGTCGGCGATATTATATTATTTATCAATGCCTTTATTTTCATAGGGGCAAGCTTTATCTTTGGCTTAGAGAGTGCTCTTTACTCAGCGTTAACTTACTATATTGCCAAAAATGTTATCGATATAATCCAAGTTGGTTTAGAAAAATCAAAAGAAGTTCGTGTGGTTAGTGGAAAATCCGAGGAGATTGGAGACGCTATTCAAGCCCGCTTAGGCCGTGGTGTTACCTATACACATGGACGTGGTGGTTTCTCCAATGAACCAACAGAAATCTTAAACTGTGTCATTAACCGTATGGAAGAAAATAAATTAGTTTCGATTATTAAAGACATCGACGAAGGCGCTTTTGTTGTCATTTCTGATGTATCAGAAGTTCGTGGTGGTAACTTTAAGAAACGAGATATCCATTAATTTCAAAGTAAGTAAGGCGCAACATACCTTACTTACTTTTTTTAGGTGCTTCTATCATATTTTATGCCACCTATTAAACATAATCCTCCCAGCATTACAACTAAGGAAGCCCCAACTAAGGCGTACTGATAGCTATTTGTGTAGCTTGCAAGTGTTCCTGCAATGGATGGACCAATCATTTGTCCGAGCGCATAGCCAGCGGTTAAATAGCCTATCATTTGATGACTATTAACTGGTGCAAGTTTCCTCGCTAATGTTGTACAAACAGTTGTAATTCCCATAAAGGTTGCCCCGAAAATAAAGGCACTAGCATAAAGGGTCATCGAATTTGTAGCTAACGCAGGTAAAATAATACCTATCGCTTGCAGTAGCATAGAGATGAGCAAAATTTTCACATAGCCATAACGCTGTGCTAGCTTAGACCAGACGATACATGAGGGAATTGCTGCAACACCCACAACAAACCATACAAAGGCTGCATCTCCATGAAAGCTTGTCGACTCCTGTGCAATTGATACAATAAATGTACCTGTGACAATATAGCCAAGTCCCTCTAAGCTATAAGCGATGATTAACCATTTCATCCAAGACTGAGGAGGCGTTTTCTGTGAAATTATCTGGCTTTCCACTAGTTGTTTACTTGGTGTAATAGGCTTGATGAATAGCACAATCAAGACAAACAATACAATACTAAATAAAGCTAATACGATCCAAGTTCCATTCCAATGGAAAACTGCTTGGATTGGTGAAACAATCACCGCACTTAATGCAATCCCTACTCCCACCCCACTATAGAACAGCCCCGATAGATGCATATGACTACTGCTAGCTAACTGGTCTAGTATTAGGCTTGTTATAACAACAAAAATAAAAGCACTCACAACCCCCGAGATAAATCGTAATAAATACCAAATGATGATTGCATTTGTAAAGCCCATGAAGGCTGTTGTTAAAACGCTGATAACAAGGGTAATTTGCAAAAAGAGGATTCGTTTATTCCCTATTGGTAAACGGCCTGCCACCCAGGCTCCAACCAAATAGCCTAAGTAATTACTCGTTGCTAAGTAACCTGCTGTTGCTCGGCTAAATTCAAAAGCTTCTTGCATATAAGGTAAAATAACCGTATACGAAAAACGGCCGATCCCCATAGCGATTACTAAAGCAAAAATGCCCCCGATTAAATATCGTACTGTTTGCTTGTGCATATCATCACTCCTTCTATTTCACTATATCGAATATCTAGGTATCAAAAATAGATCCAATTCTTTATAATAAGTATCAATAAAATTGATAGCTGGAGGGCATATGAATATTAATGATTTAACGATTTTTCGAACAGTCGTCCAAACAGGTAGCTTTTCTAAAGCTGCCACGGCACTTAATTACACGCAATCCAACATCTCTATGAAAATACAAAGTCTTGAGGCACTCTACGAAACAACCTTTTTTTATCGTGGACATCGAGGGATACGGCTAACACCAAAAGGAGAACAATTCTACGAGTTAGTCCTAAAAATGCTTCATCTCTATGAAAAAACCTTTGAGATCATACATGATACGGAGGAACAACGAGGCGTTTTACGAATTGGTTCGATGGAAACAACTGCTGCATTACATTTACCAACTCTGTTAAGCACATTTCATCAAGCACATGAACAAGTGGATATCACCATATTAACAAGCCCTTCTCAGCACAATATTGAACGGGTTGAAAACTATGAACTAGATGGCGCATTTGTTACCGGGCCTGTTTATAAAGAAAATATAATGATGAAAGAGTTTGTCTGTGAAGAGCTTGTTATTCTCACTTCTAACAAGCATAAGCTTATTAAACATCTACAGGATTTAGAGGGAAGCTCCGTGATTACATTCCGCCATGGCTGTTCCTATCGAGCCATCTTGGAACATTGGTTACATGAAGAAGGAGTTCGACCACAAAATCGAATGGAGCTTGGTACGCTTGACGGTATTATTGGCTGTGTTACTGCTGGGTTAGGTATTACCTTACTACCACGTGCCATTGCAGAAAAACACATGGCAACACAAGCATTAACTTTGCACAAGATAAAGAACAAGCAAGCACATATTCCTACATGGTTTATTTATCGTAAAGACGAAGTACAATCCCCCATCCTAATGTATTTTTTAGAAGCCATAGAAGCTTATAACTATCCGACAGTTTGAGGGTTCTATCCGTTAGTTTTGAAATTCTATCCGTCAGTTTAATAATTCTATCCTTCCCCGAAAAAAAAAGCTGTTCAGCAGATTATCTCCTCTGAACAGCTTTATATTAAGCAATAACGGTTTCCGCTATGTTAGAAGCATGATCACCGATTCTTTCTAAATTACTCACAATATCCGCAAATACAATACCTGCTGAACCTGAGCAAACTCCTTCATTTAATCGCTTAATATGCAATTTACGTAAACGTCTCTCCATATTATCAATTTCATTTTCTTTTTCTATCACTTGCTGTGCTAAGGAAAGATCACGCTTATCAAGTGATTCAATAGACATTTTCACAGTTTCTAATGTAAAAACAAACATATCCTCTAACTCCTGCATCGCTTGTTCACTTAAACGAACGCGATTACTATCCTTGTATTGTAGAAGCTCAATTATATTTTCTACATGATCACCAATTCGTTCGATATCACGAATATTTTCAAATAATGCATGGTGCACTTGGGAATCATGGGTTGATAAAGATTGTTTTGATAACTCCACTAAATATTCCGTTGATTTGCGATCTAAATTATTAATGGCTTCCTCCAATTGGTTGACCTTACCTATTAACTTAGCATCATCCGTTTTCAAAATCTTTAATGTTTCTTCTAGACCTTGAATACTATACTCGCCCATGCGTACTACTTCCATTTTTGCTTGACCTAATGCCACTGACGGTGATTTGATAATTAAATTTTTATCCAAAAATTTTGGTTTGTATTCAATGATTGAATCTTCGCCCGGAATTAGTTTCGTTACGACATAAGCCCAAACACCTATGAATGGTAATTGAATGATTGTATTGAGGACATTAAACGTTCCATGTGCAAAGGCTATTTGCATTTTCGGCTCTAAATTGAGCACCCCTGCAATCCATTCCACATAGTTCGTAAATAATCCTAATATGAGCATAAAGATAATTGTACCCACTACATTAAATAGTAAATGTGTGGCAGCTGCTCGTTTTGCTGCAATGGAAGCACCTAAAGCTGCTAGGATGGCTGTGATCGTTGTGCCAATATTATCTCCAAACAAGACAGGTAATGCCCCATGTAATGTTATCAAATCTTCAGCATAAAGCCCTTGTAAAATCCCTACTGTAGCCGAGGAAGATTGAACAACCAGAGTGAATATCGTTCCTACTAATACGCCTAAAATCGGCACATCAGACATTTGTACAGTTAAATCTAAAAATGGTTGCCAATCTCTAAGCGGCTTCATTCCACCACTCATCAGCTCTAAACCAATAAATAAACCTGCAAAGCCAAATAATACTTGCCCCATATTTTGAATGAAACTTTTCTTAAAGAAAAATAAACATATTGCGCCCACTGCCATAATTGGATATGCGTAAGCACCTACATCTATTCCTATAATAAATGCTGTAATGGTTGTCCCAATATTAGCACCCATAATCACGCCAATTGCTTGGCGCAGTTTCATAAGTCCTGCGCTCACTAGTCCAACGGTAATAACAGTCGTACCTGAACTTGATTGTATGAGAACTGTAACTACAATACCAACTAGTACACCCATTAATGGGTTTGTTGTAAATTTATCTAAAATATCTCTTAGTCGATCACCTGCAGCCTTCTGCAAGCCATCTCCCATAAATTTAATAGCGAAAAGAAATAAGCCTAACCCTCCAAGAAATTGGAAAATCATCTCCTGTACATTGATAGCCAATCTATTCAACCCTTTCCTTGTTGTCAGACTTTATTATTAATAGTTTTAAGCTAGCTGTACATATCATTTACAATGGATTAAATTAATATTTACACTCCCTTTACAATTAGTCCAAAAAACGGACATATTCAAATCAAATTCAACAAAAAAACAAACAAAAAAAACATGAAAAAATCTTCAATCAGATTTTCACATGTTTTCTTTTGACGACTGTATGCATTTCCATTAGGCTGTAATTAGACACTGAAGGGAGTTTTTTATGGATATTTTTATCGCTAGTAACCGCCAATTACCTATCCGCTACTATGTGCAGGAAGCAATTTGGATTCGACGTGGCGGTAGTATTAAGCTACCAGATTTAACACTGCCATTTTTCGTCGAGGTAGAGATTAAAAATCAATATAATTTACATATTATTGCAGATTATATTCTGGACTTTCAACGACAATACAAGCAGACAGAAATCCAATTATTAATCAGAAACACAGCTACCCTAGCAACCCTACAAGATATGCTTTCACAACATAAACAAATACAACATGCCATTACTATTCTTCCATTGTAGTCAGTTATGAAGCTGCTAATGGCAATGTGATAATAAAGTACAGTGTCTCGTTTTTGTATTTTGCGTGAATCGTTCCTCCGTGAAGCTCCACTATGCTCTTCGCAATCGCTAATCCAAGCCCTGAGCCCTCGGTTACATTTGTTCTCGATTGATCTTTTTTATAAAATCTCTCAAATAAACTAGCAAGCTCCACAGATGTAAAGGCATCACTTTGGTTCGCTACACAAATACGCACATGGTTTGCTTGTCCATCAAGGGAAACCATAATTTTCCCTTCAGCTGTACTATAATTGATGGCATTGATGAGTAGATTATCAAATACTCGTACAATTTTTTCCGAATCCAGGGCAGCAAAAATTCGTTTCTCTGGAAAATTTTTTATAAAAATACGTTGTTTCTCCTCTGCTATTGGTACTAATTCCTCCATTAGTTGTTCGAGTAGCTCATTTATACAAACCTGTTGTCGCATTAAAGTATTTTTATCATTCGTGAGCTTAGTATACTCAAATAAATCGTCTATTAAATTTTTTAATTGCTCGGATTTAGAAAAGGCTATTTTCAAATATTCGTCATATTGCTCTTTCGTCTCATACTTCTCCTCTCTTAATAAACGCAAATAACCCATGATTGAGGTAAGAGGTGTTCTAAGGTCATGTGAAACATTTGTAATGAGCTCGTTTTTTTGTTGTTCAATTTTCCTCTCCATCTCGATACTTGTCATAATTTCTTCTGCCATTTGATTAACATTATCCGTGAGTAAAGCAATTTCATCCTGGCCTTTTTTCTCAATACGAAAGGCTAAATTTCCTTTTGCGATTTCCATAACCCCCTCCGCTAATGCCTCAATTTGATTCATTTTGCGTTTTGTTATAGAGAAAAATGATACGATAAACAACATAACACCAATGAAAAAAGGTATGGGGCCTTCATTCGTACTTGTGATGGCTTCTCCTTGTGGAAGCCCACTAACAAAGAAATAATAATTTTTATCTTGTAAAGTTAGTGGCACTAATGTTGTAAACTCCTCACGAGACGTTTCGATCACATGATAGGCATTTTCAAAAGGTTGATTCATTGTAAAGTCCATGACATGCCTTATCTCTTCGTGCAAATCGATTTGTTGCTCCTTCACCTGCTTTGTTTTATATAAGATCTTCCCTGTCTCATCTGTGACGACTATTTTTAATGCATTATCCTCATTTTCTATTTTTCCATTTTCTTGATCGATCAATTCTCTTAATGCTTTAACACTATTTTCTTGAGTTGCCATTGCTGCTGTATCCTGCGCATGATAATACATCAACTTCATACTACCACTATAATCCACAATCACTGTCTCATTGATATTCTCAAAAAATGGCACTATTGCACGTGCCACTAAAAAACTGCCGAGTGCACATAATAAAAACGTTGTAAATAGTTGAATACGAATGCTACGTTGAATATTATTTTTTATTTTCGCACCAATATGCTTCAGAAACCTTGGGATCTTTAAAAGCCTAAAGAACTTTTTCAACTTTATACCCTACTCCCCATACGGTTTTAATATATTGTGGATTCCTTGGATTTGTCTCAATTCGCTCTCGAATTTTTCGAATATGTACCATTACAGTATTTTCCGATTGAAATGCTTCCTCTTTCCAAACTTTTTCATAGATTTGCTCTGCACTCATGACAATGCCAGGATTACTAACAAGCAATTCCAAAATAGCAAATTCCCTAGGTGTCAGCTTTACTCTTTCATTGTTAACAAAAACTTCATGTGTCGCCGTATTGATACGTAAATCACCAACTTCCAGCTCCTCTTTATAGCTGCTATGTAAGCCACTCATTTTCAGATAGCGACGAAGCTGTGATTTAATGCGGGCAATCAGCTCTAACGGATTAAAGGGCTTCGTCACATAATCATCAGCACCTATTGTTAAACCACCAATCTTATCCATATCTTGAGATTTGGCAGTTAGCATAATAATAGGCATTTCTGCTACTTCTCTTACCTTCATACACATTTTAATGCCATCTACTTTAGGCATCATTAAATCCAATACAATTAAATGTACTTTATGCTTCTTTACTAACTGTAAACCCTCTTCTCCATCACATGCCTCTAACACCTGAAACCCCTCATTTTTCAAATAAATTGAAATCAGATTTCTTATCTCTTTTTCATCATCTACAATTAAAATTGTTTCATTACTCATCTAATCCCACCATTAATCAAATATTTTCCATTCATAATGTTCCTCCATTTTAGCTATTTTTTAAATTTCCGTATATAAAAATAATAAATACAGCTAACAGTCACGATGAATAACCCAAAGTAAATACCATATTTCGTAGCAATAACAGAAATATATTCAATTTGACTGCCGAACAATAAACCTAGTGTAAAATAAATCAATGTCCAAACAAAGCCTGTTGTATAGGAAAATAAGGCATATGTTTTAAAAGGCATATTATTCATTCCCACCAAGTAAGGGAGAATATGTCGAACAATTGGAATAAAGTAACTCAGGACTAATGCAAAACGTCCATATTGATCTAACAATTCTTTTGATTTAGATAAGTACTTTGCCTTTTTCTTTTTCACAAGTTTATCGAGTACACGATGACCAAACAGTTTTCCAAGTATAAATCCTAGAGAAAGCCCTGAAACAACGCCTAAATAAGTAAGTAAAAAAGATTTCCATATGACCAATTTTCCTAGCGAAGATAGAAAACCACCACTCATGACAATCATTTCATCTGGTAGCGGCATGCCTATGATCCCTAGCCATAAACTAAAAAACAAAGCAAAATAGCCATATTGTTCTATAAATAATAAAAGATCCTGTAGCTCCATTAGCTGACCCTCGTATTTCCTAACCTACAGCTCAATACATACGCTGGTGGCATATTGATCCATACTTTCTCATGTGAAATATCCTGAAAATAGGTTTGAAAAAATGATTTTTTCACAAGTGAATATTGGAAAGTAATGAATTTTCCATTATACAAACAATCCCTCACATTTCTTAAAATGCAACACGATACTTCCGCCTTTAACGATGTAAATGGCAGTCCAGAAATAACATAATCTATATTTTCGATATTTAAGTCCGTCAAATATTGCTTCAAATTTTCTGCTGAACCATGGATCACTACAACATTAGCTACATGAGCAAATTGCCTACGCAGTTTCTCACAAAAAATCGCATTATGTTCAATGAGAACAAGCCATGTAGCTGGCTTTTTTCTTTTCACAAGCTCCTTTGTAAAGGCCCCCATCCCTGGGCCAAGCTCTATAATGCATTGAGCCGTTTCAAAGCAAATAGGTTGCACCATTTTATGCGCTAATTTCTTAGAACTAGGTGATATGGCGCCTATTGTTTTTGGATGCTTTATAAATTCAGTAAGGAAGGTGATAAGCTGCATTTCGTTGTCTCCTCGCTTTGCGTTCTTTATTGATGGTTTTAACTATAAAGAGACTTTCTTAAAGATTTGCAAGGAGAATTCTTAACTTTTTCTTAATAATTGACATTATTTAGTTAGTAGATTAACACGATACCCTATGGTGAAAACAAAAAAAGTCGCTCACTTTTATTCATGAGTGACTTAATTGCTTAATTTCTATATTCATCTTCATTTTTCGCTCATAAAATTCCATTTCATTAGTATTGAACTCACACCAAAATCATGAATATACGCATATTGACGCTCTATTAAAGAATGGAATGAAGGTGCACATTCAATACCAACGACAGCAAAGCCTATAATGAAACATCTGGATCACAGATTCAACATTTTTAAAAACTGTTGGCCCTTTCATAGCTTGTTCTTCGTGCTCTTCTGCTCACAAGATGATTAAACACAATATAATCTTCATTTTTAGGTGTATCCTCTTTTCTTAACAGCAGTATAAAGACATGATCCTTTCTTATATAACTAATTGTTATTTTCATCATTTACTTTATTTCCCATGATTCCGTTATTAATCCCTCTTATAATTAATTGCCCTAAAACATAAAAGAATGAAACAAAGATAATGGCTACATCTCTTCCAAAAGGCTTAAACCAACTTCCATCATCATCTATAAAAAAATGGCCTAACATTAAAGACAAAGCAGTCATTAAAAAATTTAGGACAATGAACAAAGGTAGATGATCATTTCTAGATACTATGCCAACTCCAATGATGAAAAAAAGAAATAATGGAAATAAGAAGCTAGCCTCTTGATTTGAGAGGTGGCTATTATACTCATAAAAATGAAATAAAAACGGAAATGGAAATAGCGACAAAATACGTTGAATAAATCTTTTCATTTCAGCTACACCTTGATAAAAATATAATATGATTATTAAAGTGTAATTTTACCCTAAAAATAATCTTTTATCTATAAAAAATAAAATGTATAGGACGGTAATTCTTCTGCATTAACTTCCTCCTGAACATCAGTACAATTTCCCTTAAGGTTCATAAAAGATTAAAAGGTACTTCGTTCTAATGACAATTTCCTACATAAAATAGGCATACAATTGCTGCCAATCGAATAGAAACCTATATAGAGACCATTAGTCATGGGAAAAATAAAGTGGGGTGTGTAAGGATGCTTAAGGTAAATGATGCAAAAGAAATGGTACTTGAAATTGTGCAAGATGACCCATTGTATGTTGCACTGCAACATACACCTTTAGAGGAAAACCTCTATAATGATGGGTATTTAGCAGAGATCGATGAATCGAAACACTATACAATTGCAGAAGTCGCGGGCTGGTTTGATATTACAGACGCCATGCTTCGCTACTATTTAAAGCCGTTTGAACAGTATATTTTTGACAATGCTTCGCCCAATACAAATAGTAATATTCGTTTAAACCTACCTGCTATATTGAGATTGCGCATGATTTTATTATTGAAGGATGAGTATCGTGTCAGGGGGATTAAATTATTGCTAGGTATTGATGATAACGGACAGCTGCTGAAACACCAAATTACCGCAACAACCATGGATTCTGAGGATTTATCACATAAAATTGATTTGCTTGGAAACGTCCTACAGCAGATGATTCAAACAGGTCTTTTTCAGATTTTGCCGAATGAAGAGCAAGGGACGTTACAAGTTAACATTAATCAGGACTTTCTTGACAAAAACATTCAACGTTTTTCGACCGATTCTGCCCTTCAAGTGGAAGAAATTCAAAAAGAAACGTTGGAACTAAAGCAGGAAAATGAACATCTTCAAAAGCAAATTACCGAGCTGCAAGAAAATAGCGTGAAAGACATTGTACAAAAGATTAGAGAGCGTCATATAGAAAATGAAATCGTTTCTACATTACGAACAGAAGCATTACAGCAATATTCCCAAAATAATAAAGTCGGTTTTTTCACCAAATTTTTTAAGTCCGCACAAATTGAAATGGACAAAGAGCAATTCGTTCTAAGCTATATTTCAAAGCATTTAGAAGAACGTTTAGAAATTGCATTGAACGATTATTATGATAAGTAAACTAGAGCAATGGAGAGCATGAGTGAGACTATTGGAAATGGTCACAATCATGTTCTTTTTTATTTTTCCAAATCACATTGACCATAGTAGTCAATTTCTATATAATGGCATAAAATAGCATGGAAAGGAGTAAAAAATTGTATCAAGCTTTTATGAATTTAACCGAAGAAAAGCGCCAAGCAATTATTAATGCTGCCTTAAGGGAATTTTCACTCAATAACTATGCTACCGCTTCAACAAACAAAATTGTGAGCAATGCTAATATTTCAAAGGGCATTTTATATCACTATTTTGGTAGTAAAAAAAATTTATATCTTTTCTTATATGACTATACAACTACTATATTCTCCGAGGCACTTAATCGCCAAATTGATTTAGCAGAGCCTGATATTTTTAAGCGTTATGAACAGATCATGAAAATTAAAATTGATCTTATGAAGCAATATCATGCGCTGTTTGATTTTTTGAAAAAGGCCTATGCTGAAACAAGCTCTGAGGTACGAGATGAACTAAATCATTACAATGCCGCTTTTCAAAAAAATGCTTATGCAACTGCATTTGAAGGAATTGATACGAGTTTATTCCGAGAAAATTTGGAAATAAAAAAGGCAATTGATACCATTCAATGGGTAACAGATGGCATCAGTCATCGTTATGAGGAAAGATTAAAAGCGCATGCAGATAATCAAGAGCTCTTTAACGAATTAATTGAGCAATGCATGGAGGAGGCTAGTGAATATTTTCTATTTTTGAAAACATTATTGTATCAATAAAATGGGGTGTGTGTCGTGTCCATGATTGAAGTAAACCATTTAACTAAAAAGTTTGGCGATTTTTATAGTATACAAAATGTTCATCTACAAATCCCAAAGGGTGAAGTGTTCGGTTTTTTAGGACCAAATGGGGCAGGAAAATCCACAACCATTCGCCATTTAATGGGTTTTTTACAGCCAACTGAGGGCTCTTGTTTCATTAACGGTTTAAATTGTCGGGAAGCATCTGCAACCATTCAACAATTTGTTGGCTATTTACCTGGAGAAATTGCGTTTATTGATAAAATGACGGGTAAGCAATTTATTCACTTTATTGCTAAGTTAAGAGGTATGAATGATTACACGCATGCCGAGGAATTAATGCATTTCTTTGAATTAGATGCTTCTGGGCTCATAAAAAAATGTCGAAAGGTATGAAGCAGAAGGTTGGCTTAGTTTGTGCCTTCATGCATCATCCCGAAATTGTCATTCTAGATGAACCTACTAGTGGTTTAGACCCGCTCATGCAAACAAAATTTATTGAATTCATTTTAGCTGAAAAGAACAAAGGAACAACCATTTTTATGTCCTCCCATATGATTGAAGAAGTAGAGAAAACTTGTGATCGTGTAGCGATTATTAATGCAGGTAAAATCGTGGCGACTGAAACCATTACAGATTTAAAGAAACGTAAATCTAAAAAATACATGCTTGAGTTTCAAGATGAGCAAGAGCTCACTCGCTTCCTTGATGAGGAATATGTACTTGAACGAATCTCTTCTACAAAAGTGATGATTACTATAATGGGAGACCTTCAAGAATTTCTCCATACGCTATCTAATTATAAAATTATAGACTTAGACGTTATTTCCCAATCACTTGAAGATATTTTTATGCATTATTACGAAAGTGGAGGTGCTCAATCATGAATTTTACCTTATTCAAGCATGAGTTATTAGCCTCTCTTAAACTATTCACCATTATTATAGGTGTACTAATGCTATATATTGTCAGTGTGATTTATATGTATAACCCAGAAATGACGGATACGCTAAAAAAATTAACAGAAACAATGCCTGAGATGATGGCAGCCTTTGGTATGACCAGTATTGGCGATACCTTGATAGAATTTCTCTCCACCTATTTATATGGATTTTTATTAATGATTCTTCCTATGGTATTTTCTATCATGTTAGCCAATAAGCTCATCATGGGCTATATTGATAATGGTTCGATGGCATATTTAATCGCTACACCGAATACACGTTTTAAAATTGTCTTTACACAAGCACTATTTTTGATCATTAGTCTTTTTACACTTCTTGCTGTTACTACGTTGGTCATGATTGTCTTTGCGGAAATATTATTCCCTAATGAGCTGGACATAACGGCTCTACTGCTGTTAAATTTCGGGCTATTTTTATTGCACTTTGCCATTAGTGGATTCTGCTTTCTTATGTCTTGCAGCAGCAAAGATTTAAGAACATCTTATGCCTATAGTGCTGGCATTCCCATTGTCTTTTATCTGATTGAGGCACTGAGCAATATGGGTGGTTCACTAGACAAATTACAATACATTACAATCTATTCATTGTTCGATTCCGTTCAATTAATCCAACAAAATAGCTCTTGCTGGTGGATGCTAGGTACACTTTTACTTATTGGTTTGCTTTGCTATAGTCTAGCCATTCGTTTTTTTGTAAAGCGAGATTTACATCTCTAATTTCTAATCGCTACAGTTCCAATACTGTAGCGGTTTTCTATTAAATAGTACCTACTACATTTCCTAAAAAACGTATTAATCGAAAATGTAGAGCGACCATTTCTTCTACCGTTAAGTTCTCGTTCCCCTTGTCCAACCACTGCTGAATGACCCCTAAAATGGCGGATGCTATAAAGGCTTGTATATATTGCTGAAACTCGGGATCTTGTGCTTCCTTGCGTATAAGCGATAATCTGTCCAAAATATGACTCCCAAAGATCATTTTCACCTTTTGTGTAAAGCTAGGACTCCCCTGCTCTCCTAATAACATACGAAAAGCTGGTGCATGCTCTTTTATACACGTTATCACCTTGATAAATGGCTGATAGAGTTGCCCCATTTTTAGCGTTTGAAAAGCATCCAACGGCTGAACATGTTTGACATAGCGCTCCAACTCCATTAATAGCTCTTGCTGCAAGTCCTCCATCACATCATATTTATCTGAATAATGTAAGTAAAACGTGCCACGATTAATTTCAGCTACTAACGCTAAATTCTTTACAGTCACACGCTCAAAGCCTACCTCCTCTACTTGTTGTATAAAAGCATTTTTAATGGCTTGCTTCGTTTCAAAATTCATTTTTTCATGTACAGACACATAATTCCCTCCATTTACTTAACACTTGCTGGCAAACTGTTGATTGTATTTGCTCACATGCTACCGTAAAATTTTTATCAAATCAACATTGTGTTCAGTGAAGGAGTGAGGACTATATGGGCAACCAGGCAATCTCTATTCAATCTCTCGAAAAACGATTTCAACATAAGCAAGTTATTGCTCCCCTATCTTTGGATGTTCCTAGAGGACAGTTAATGGGCTTACTCGGTCCGTCAGGCTGTGGGAAAACAACACTAATCAAAATGATTATGGGAATGCTGAAACCTGATGGTGGTACTATTCAAGTGTTAGATTTGAATGTTCCTCATAGACAATTATTAAATGACATTGGCTATATGGCACAATCAGATGCACTTTATAC
This sequence comes from Lysinibacillus sp. BSL11, assembly GCF_052928325.1. Lineage (NCBI taxonomy): Bacteria > Bacillati > Bacillota > Bacilli > Caryophanales > Bacillaceae > Lysinibacillus > Lysinibacillus sp. BSL11. The sequence goes on from NZ_JAVGCX010000002.1 coordinate 192,191, forward strand.
AGATTTAACTGGGGAAGAAAATCTACATTTTTTTGCAAAGCTTTATTCCTTAGCAAAGGCGGAACGAATAGAAAGAGTAGCCTATGCGGCAAGCCTCGTTCGTTTAACAGATGACTTACGACTAAAAGTGGAAAATTATTCGGGAGGAATGAAACGTCGATTATCTCTTGCTATTGCCCTTATTCAAAATCCTAAATTACTCATTTTGGATGAACCAACGGTGGGGATAGATCCTGTCTTAAAAAAGGAAATTTGGCAAGAACTTATTCGTTTAAAAGATCAAGAACAAAAAACCATTTTAGTGACGACACATGCGATGGATGAAGCGGAAAGATGTGATCAATTGGCCATGCTGAGAAGTGGGCATATTATTGCACAGGGTACCCCACAGGAGTTAAAAGATCATTATCAAGCAAAAGACTTTGATGAGGTGTTTGTAAAAGCTGGAGGTGACGTTCAATGAGAATAGGTGCTATCATCACAAGAATCATCCAACAAATGAAAAGAGATAGACGGACACTTGCTCTATTATTTTTAGCTCCACTTCTTGTCTTGTCCTTAATGTATTTTATTTTTAATAGTAACGAGGTTTCCGTCACACTTGTTGTCTCTAATGCGCCCGCCCCATTAATCGACAAATTAAAAGAGGCTGATCTTACCATTATCGTGGACAATGGTTTTTCAAAAAAACAGCTACAAGATAAAGAGTATAGTGGTTGGCTAGCTGTAGAGCAAAATACTAGTAAGTTAACTTTATTAAATGATGATCCTTCTCGTGCAAAGGCTTTAACGATGCAACTTGCTCAAATCTTACAGCCTACACAAGCCTCTATAGGTAGTATGAAAACGGACTATGTTTATGGAGATCAGGATACGGCTATTTTTGATATATTTAGTCCTATGCTCATTGGCTTCTTTGTTTTTTTCTTTGTTTTTTTAATTACTGGCATTGCCTTATTAAAGGAGCGTACTTCTGGAACATTGGAGCGTTTACTAGCGACACCGATTAAACGCTCAGAAATTGTAGCAGGCTATATGGTTGGCTATGGTTTATTTGCGTTCCTGCAAACAATTATTATCGTCCTGTTTGGTATTTATGTGCTCGATATTGTTCATGTAGGCTCCATCTGGCTTGTCCTACTCATCAATATGATGGTCGCTCTTGTATCGTTATCCTTAGGTGCGTTGCTATCTAGCTTTGCCGCTTCAGAATTTCAAATGATGCAATTTATTCCGCTTGTTATTGTTCCTCAAGTGTTCTTTTCGGGTATTTTCCCGCTGGATAGTATGGCGGAATGGCTTCAAAATATTGGGCGTATCATGCCTCTATACTATGCTGCGGACGCATTGAATGGTGTGATGTATAAAGGTTATTCACTTCCTGATATTATAGTGAATCTCAGCATTCTTACTTGTTTTGCCATTGTTTTCATTACATTAAATATTATCAGTTTAAAAAAATATCGTTCGTTGTAATCAATCCTTAAAAGTTCTGCTATTTGAAAGGCAGAGCTTTTTTATGTAATTGAAATAACTAAAAACAGGAAATATAACCAATTTAATTGAAGTGAATGGTCGATTTTCATTATAATTATTTTATGGAGAAGAATTATCCAAAAATAAAGGTGTGTGAAGATGACTACTATTTTGGAAGTACAAAACATCTGTAAACAATACAATGGGAAAAAAATTTTAGAGAATGTATCGTTTTCAATTGCGTCCAATCAAATCATTGCTCTAGTAGGGAAAAATGGTTCTGGAAAAAGCACTTTACTCAAAATTATTGCAGCATTCATTAAACCAGACAGTGGTTCTATTGTGAAGCTTAAAACATCATTAAAAGTTGGCTATGTACCAGAAATAACTCCTACTCATATTTTATTTACGCCTCAAGAATATCTTTATCACATGGGCTGTATACGAGGTATGGCTAAAAAGCAGCTTTTGCAGAAGATAGAAGAATTACTTGAGATGTTTCAACTAAAAGAGGAAAAAGATACAAGGATTGTCCATTTCTCTAAAGGGATGAAGCAAAAGGTGATGATTATGCAGGCGATGCTAGAAGAAACTGATCTACTGATAATGGATGAACCATTGTCAGGACTTGATGTCAAGGCACAAAATGATTTCGAACAAATCTTAGCTAGAGTAAGAAGCAAAGGACTCAGTATCCTCTTAACCTGTCATGAAACCAAATTACTCGAAAACCTTGTAGACTCCGTTTTACTTATTCAAGAGAATACGATCTTTCAGATAGAGGATTTCGATCGCAATCCAACGCATCGATTAATTTTTGAGATTGCTAGCCTATCATTACTCGATGAAATCATACCTTCGATAGAGATTCAACAACAACAACTTTTAGTGAATGGACATTATGAAATAGTGACGATTGTTCCAGCAAAGGATTCAGATCAAATTTTACTGAAATTATTACAACAAAATGCTTCAATTAAATATTTAGCTACTGTCCACTACAAAAAAGAACAATTCTCTTCTCATTTTTGAAAGGAGGAATCGAAAAAGATGAGCAGTTTAGTACGTTATCAATTGATAAATTATTTAAGAACCTATCAATACGTTCCACCTTTTACAATCTTCATTCTATGTCTTATCGTTAATTATACTTTTGTCCCTAATCCAATATTAGATAGTTATTCATTTACATCTCTTGTGCTCTTTTTTTTAATGGGCTGGTTTACTGTTACATTATTTCATGCTGAAGATGAAGGACAAAAAATGATTACTACCCTTCATACGAAAAAAACATTAGACTACAATTTAGGGATATTCATAATTTGTGGGCTGCTTGCCTTTAGCCTAAGCTGTGTTTCTGTCATCTATCCAATCCTAATAGAGGCATTTTTTGAGAAGCCTAAACTATTACATATTTTACTTGGTTTCTTGTCTCATTTTAGTTTATCGTTACTTGCCATTGCACTCACTGCTTTATTTACTAGGGAACTCGTGAAAAATAGAAGAAATACATGGTGGGGTGTAATAGGCATCCTTATTATTTCTGTCGTTATCGCTACTTTAAAAGATTCTATTCTAACTGGACTTCTTTGGTTACTGCCTCCTCTTCATTTTTCATTAGAAATGATGAGTGTGGGCGATCAAATTGAAGTGATACCCAATGTTTTTTATTGGCAATACACATGGATTATAATTTATGCATTCCTTATCATTGTTTTGTTTTTTTTCCTAGTCAACCGAAGAAAATGATTTAGACATCTTACTAAGGAGAGATAGTATGTATGAGCAACAGGAACATCACAGTACTAATTGTTGAAGACGAAAATGATATAGCTAATATTATAAGGGACTACTTAAGTGTTCATCAGTTCGATTCTCATATTGTTCGAACAGGTCATGAAGCAATCCATTATTTGCAAGAATCTAAACCTGATTTCATTATCCTTGATCTTTCTCTACCAGATTGTGATGGCATTGAAATATGTCGTAAAATCCGTGAAAATAGCAATGTTGCCATTCTTATTTTAAGTGCTAGAGGAAGTGAGACAGATAAAGTACTGGGTTTAGGTTTTGGAGCAGATGATTATATGACAAAACCATTCTCTTTAAGTGAACTTGTCGCGAGAATAAACGCTCATTTACGAAGACAGGATAGATGGCTTCAGCATAATGGTGGTCAAATGGGAGTAGATGTCATTCACATAGATAATATGGTCATAAATAAACAGGAATATATTTTTTTACGTGATAGCAAGCCAATACCACTGTCAGCAAAAGAGTTTGAACTGCTATTTTTCCTAGCTAAAAATAGAAATCAAGTTTTCTCTAAAGGTCAGTTACTTGATGCCGTTTGGGGTTATGAGACCTATGGAGATGAAAATACAATTACGGTTTATATTAGAAGGCTTAGAGAAAAAATTGAAGTCAGCCCTTCTCATCCTGTTTATCTTCAAACAGTTTGGGGAGTCGGATATAAATTCAGTACAGCCAATCACTCATAGGAGAATCAAATGTACCTAAAAAATTGGATGAGTAAGTGGATATGGGCCCTATTAATCTGTGTTGTACTATTGTTTATCGTTGTCCTTTCACTATTCTTTGCAACAGAGCCTTCTCAAAAAGAATCACAAGATAGATATGTTATTAATCAAATTCGTTTATCAGTAAATCCATTATTATTGTACATAGAAGATCATTTTCCAAATTTAGCATTAGATTCGGCTATACGTAGCACGCTACAACAAATGAGTGATGACAAGAATATTGATATTACAGTAGTTCAACTAGATGGAACAGTAAGTTACACTTCAATTAAAAATGATGTTTCAACTATTCATATTAAACATGATATACATTATGATTTATTTACCTCACAACAAGAGCTTGGAAAGATTAATATAGCCTTTCCGATTATGAATGGAGAAAACAATGAACAAATAGGTAATGCTATTTTTTCCCTGAACAAAGACATTCTCTTTCCTTTAAAACAGACGAATTCCAGCTCAATTCTTTTATTAGTCTTTATTAGCTTCTTGAGTCTTTTGATTATTTGCCTTGCCCTATTCATAGTAAGGAAAGTTCATCAAGATATTTTAAAGCCTTTACATGAGCTGAAGGACAACACAGAGGAAATTGTAAAAGGAAATTACGAACAAATTACCATCCACTCGAAAATTGATGAGATTGGTGAATTGTATGCAGTATTTGATCAAATGCGATTAGAGATTAAACAGTTAGCCATCCAGCACAATGAACAAGAGCAAACTCAAAAGAAACTCATATCTAATATATCTCATGAAGTGAGAACTCCCTTAACCACCATCAAAGCATATTTAGACGCTATTTCAGAGGGGATTTGTCGAGATGAAGATTCGCTTATGGCCTATATTCAAATCATGCAGTCTAATACGGATAAGATGTCGAGGCTAGTTGATGATTTATTTATTCATACCTTAAAGGAGCTTGGTCATATCCCGATCCATTTAAAAGAACAATATAGCCAAGACGTTCTTACAAACATTTTGAAACCAATTCAATATTATGTCCAAACAACCAATATTCATTTTATAAGACCTACTAGGATTCCTAATGTCCTTATTCTAGTAGATGCGGATCGACTAGAGCAGGTGATCTCCAATCTTATTACCAATGCGTTAAAGCATTCTTCTCATGAAGATACCATCACCATTACTACCTATATCAAAAATCAATCACTCTATATCCAAGTAATAGATACTGGAAATGGGATGCTTCCCGAAGATATGCCTTTTATTTTTGAACGTTACTTTAGAGGTCGGCAACCTGGAAGTGAATCAGTCATTAAAAATGAAGGAGCAGGACTTGGCCTATCCATTTGTCAGCATATTATGGAAGCGCACCATGGGTCCATTTCATTTCATAGTAAACCTGATGAAGGCACTACCTTTACACTTATACTTCCAATCTCGTAAAAAGACTCCCGTTTTAGGAAGTCTTTTTTTCTTTCAACGTTCTTTTCTTATATGCTAAAAAGAAAGAAAGGGTAAGTATACTACCAAAGAATGAATCGATAATACGGACAACCCATACTCCATAATTTCTTAAAGAAATGCCGTTAATAAGCTGCCATAGACATACATATCCGAGCGTTAAAACAGCTAGTAAACTCCAAAAGATGATTTTTTTCCGTGAAGATATAGCTGGTGTTTTTTTATCTTTGCTTAAAGTTGCTCTGTAATATACATATCCAAAGATTAGCACAATTCCTAGCAATGTACTCCCGTGTTGTAGAAATTTATAAATCGGTATTTGATAGCCAAAGAAAGTATATGTTTGAGTAAGAACTCGGAGTTTTGTCACCATAAGCCCATTTTGATGTGTAAATGAATCCCATATGACATGTGTTAACATGCCCAGCAATGCAGAATAGCCAAAAACAAAGATTTTCCATATGTTATTTCCTGCAATTTGATGGCTTTCTGTATCTTGTAAAAACTGTGGTAAATGGCTCATGATTGGCTGTTGGATAAACCTTTGATAAATCAAGTAGATTAAAAGAACGAGCGGAAGATTGAATAAAAAGAACCCTGCAAAGGTATGACCAATCTCCCCTATCGGCCGACCTCTTAAAAAATATTCAAAATCTGGAGCCATACTTCCTAAAACCAATGCAGAAAAACGGATATATTTACTTTTTCGAGAAAAAGGTAAGACTGCCGCTGGATGAGCAAATGTTAAGGGCATATCTCTAACCTCCTTATTTATTACATCTATTAAATCGCATATTATAACGTTTACTATTAAGAAAGGTTACTCTTCTGTAAGAATTTATTAATAATTTCATAAGGGCTTACTAATAATTACATATTACACTAAAGAAAATGAGTCAAGGAGGCCTTATCTTGGAAAAAGAGATACTGATTCGAGCCCAAAATTTATGTAAAACCTATTCAACAGGCAGCGAACAATTCCATGCTATTAAGAATATGAATGTGGACATTTATAAAGGGGATTTCACCGTTATTATGGGGAATTCTGGTTCTGGTAAATCAACGCTTCTTTATCTTTTAAGTGGGCTTGATGCCCTTACAGCAGGTGAAGTTTATTTTCAAGGAGAAAAACTTGATACCTTTTCTGAACGAAAGTTAGCTACCTTTCGTTCACAGAAGGTTGGCTATATCTATCAAAGTAGCAATCTCATTCCAGATATGACGCTACTAGAAAATATTGCTCTTCCTGGATACATCGCGAAAAAAAATAAAAAGGAAGTCATACAAAAAGCGGAGCAACTACTAAGTTTAATGGGACTTGAAAAGCAAAGAAATCGATTACCCTCTCAAACATCAGGTGGACAGCAACAAAGAGCTGCCATTGCTAGAGCATTGGTCAACAATCCTGAAGTGTTATTTGCAGATGAACCTACTGGCAGTTTAAATTTTGATCAAGGTGTAGCAGTATTAGATACCTTAACGAATTTAAATAGAAATGGGCAATCCATTGTCATGATTACACATGATATGAAGGCAGCTTGTCGTGCGAATCGCCTAATCATCATTCAGGATGGAAAGATAGATGGGATCTTAAACTTTGAAAAATATGATCATACCAACATACAAGAACGGGAACACATTATCTTTTCTTATGTTGCCGGGAAGGAGTAAAAAATGTACGCGATTATTACCCTTTGCTCTTCCTATATAAGAAAACGGAAAATACAAAATGGACTAATGGTTGTCCTTATTTTTCTATCAACACTTTTACTGGCGACTTCTGTCACTATACTGACCAATACAAACAATATTTTTGAAAAGGCTCATCATGATTCAAATGGTGCCCATCAAATTTTAACAATGGGTAACAATATTCATAACCCGATCGCTGTAAACGATTGGTGGCAGGGGCAACCAGGCGTGACTACCTCCAGTCTCATACCCTATAGAAATTTATCTAGATTTACCCTCAATGGGAAAGAAATATCCAATATCTATTTATTTATGATGAATACGCCAAATACACCGTTTATAATTGATCAATTACTATTTTCTGAGGGTGAAAAGCAACTCTCTCCTCCTGAGGGTACGATTTGGATTCCCACATCATTGGCATCAAGCGCTACCATTTCGCTCGGTGATGCAATTGAATTTCATACAGGTGAGAGCACGTTTAATTTAACAGTGTCAGGTATTGTGGTTGATATGCCATATGGAGGCCCTTTTACAACAAATGCCCGTATCTGGATGAACAATACTGACTATCAACAGCATTTAGCAACCATAACAGGTTCTGATCAGTACATGATGGCATTACGCTTTAATGACTATCAGCAAAACACCAATTATTGGGCTGATTTTGAAAAATATCTGCAGGGACCTTATCTTGAATCTAAAATGGAATATGAAGAAATGGCTTCTTTTTATTTGATTATTAATAAATTCATTGGCTTTATTATGATCGCCTTTGGTATAGCTATGCTTTTGGTTTCCTTGTTTGTTATTGGCTTTAGCATTTCCGATGCCATTTTAACGAATTACAGAACAATAGGTATTATAAAATCTTTGGGTCTTTCTTCTCGAGAGATAAGTATCACTTATGTATTGCAATTCGGATTGTTATCTGCTGTCGCGATTATTCCTGGCATCATCATTAGTAAATTCCTTTCCAGAATAATTATAGAAAGCTCCTTATCCTATATGAAGGCAGGAAATCATTTAACCATACATCAAGATACTCTACTCAATATGGTGATTGCTCTCATCTTATTTGGCATTGTGCTACTCACTGCCTATTTCTACTCACACAAGGCTCGAAATGTAGAGCCTGTTCAAGCCATCAAATATGGGATGTCAGAAAGTGCAAATAGTAAAATGAATCGGCGCAGAAACAGCTCGAATAGATTATTTCGATTAAGTAGTCTACCGATTCAACTTCAAATTGGTCTTAAAAGTATCACAAAAAACATAAAAAGTTCTATCCTTGTCATTGCACTTACTTCCATTACATCTGCCATACTAGTCTTTAGTGTAGTCATATTAAATAGTTTTATTTCCATCAAGGAAACATCTCCTTCATGGGGATATGATGACTCACATGTAGTAGTAACAGTATCTAATAAAGAAACCTTCTCAAAACGACATTTTGAAGATTTTTTAAAGGCTGATGAACTGGTTAAGGATCATGCATGGCTTGATCAATTCACAGGCGTACTTCCTAATGACAGCCATCCTCCATTAAATATTAATGTCAATGTAATCGAGGGTAGTTTTGATGCTGCTGGCTATAAAACAATGTCTGGCCGTAATCCAATCAGTAAGAACGAAATCGCGATTGGACTCAATGTCGCTCGCGCTTTAAATAAAAATATAGGCGATATTGTAGAAGTTTATCTTGAGGGGAAACCGCATTTTCTTATTGTGACCGGAATCTATCAATCTATAGCGAACATGTCGAATTCAGCAAGAATTACAGCAGAGGTTATTAAAGTTTATAACACTACCTATACTACTTCAGAGGTAAGTATGATTAATCTTTTAGATGAAACAGTCGCTACGCCATTCGTTGAGGATTTAAATACGCACTTTAAAAGTTCTGTATCAGCTGTCACACAACAGCTATTATTAGATGCCGTCTTTAAAGAAGTCGTGGCCGTTTTAGTCATTCCCCTTTCAATCGTTGGTATTTTATTTATCATCGTAACCTGCATTATTATTTTTAGTGTATCGCGAATTAATGTTAGAAAAGAAAGTAGCACGTATGGCATTTATAAATCCATTGGAATGAGCTCTACAAATATTAGATGGTCGATTACAATAGGTATTTTAATTCTATCCATAATAGGTGCATTAGTAGGAATCTTTATCGGGATAAAATTAATTCCTCTTGCACTTCAGTCGATTATTTTAGATTATGGCTTACTCGAACTACCGCTTGTTATCAACTGGCCAACAAGTATCGGTATAAGCTTTGTAAGTGTGATAGCTGCCATTTTGGGCGGCTGGATTTCGACCAAAGTAATTGCTAAAACGTCGCCTCGCATATTAATTGTTGAATAAATATTTTGGCCCCTACTAGTTTAGGGGCCTCATCTTTAATCATTCCAAAAAATTCTCTTCAGATAGCACGATAATATTGTTTCTTCGCAGCAAAGCCGTAGTTACTCCTTCACCAGCTCGTTTTGTTCCATTAAACTTACCATTATAAATCTTTGCACTGCCACAGGATGGGCTATATTCCTTTAAAATGACATGAGTTGCTCCCACCTCAAGCGCTTTTTGTAAGGTTGCATAGGCTCCCTTCAGATATAAATCTGTGACATCTTGTCCAGAACTTTCAACCACTGTTGCGTTGCCATCAAGTACATCTTGTCCATTGCCTCCCACAATTTCAGCGGGCTCACGGGGCGTTGAAAAACCTCCCATCAGCTCTGGACAAACCGTGACAGCTTTATTTTCTAACACAAGCTTTTGTATTTTTTCATCTAGACTGTTTGTGCCATTATAACGAACATTTAAACCTGCTAAGCAAGCACTTATTAAAATCATCGTTTTCTCACTCCCTCTACTATCTTTATTCCACTATAACACGCGTGCTACAATAATTTTATGAGGACTAAGGGAGGAGATAAAATGCCTGATCCTATTTTGATTTTACCTTATACAGATGAATGGGCTAAGGAATTTCAGAGCATAGGCTGTCAATTGCGGGAGGCCTTAGGAAACATAGCGCTGAGAATTGATCATATTGGCTCAACCGCTGTAACCGGCTTAGCAGCAAAACCTGTAATTGATATACAAATATCCGTCGCATCGTTTACACCATTGGCAGCATTTAAAGCTCCATTAGAATCTCTAGGTTTTAGCTATCGAGTAGAAAATCCAGACAAGTCTAAACGCTATTTTCGAGAGGCTTCAGGAGATAAACGAGTACATATTCATGTTCGACAAGCTGGGAGTTGGGCAGAGCAGCTAGCCTTATTATTTCGAGATTTTTTGCGCTGTCATCCAGATTACTGTCATCGCTATGAGCAGGTAAAATATGAATTGGCTAAGAAATACAAACTTAATCGTCAACACTATACAAAATCTAAAGAATCGATTATATGGGAAATTTTAAAACAAGCAAATCATTGGAGTCAGCAGACTGGCTGGTCTCCTGCCAATTCAGATAACTAAAAAAGGAGGAACAAACTTGGCTGAATTTACAATTTGTTTTCTGAAGAAGGGTGATGATATCCTTTTACTAAATAGAGACAAGCCACAATGGATGGGAGCATGGAATGGTGTAGGTGGCAAAATTGAACAGAATGAAACACCATTAGCTGGTGCCTTACGAGAAATTAAAGAAGAAACAGGCATTACGGTTGAGGATATTACCTATAAGGGTAAAATAACCTGGACAGATGGCGTTGTTAATTATGGCTGTATGTATGCATTTATAGCGGAACTACCTGAATCTTTTCCATATGTAACACCGATAAAGGTTGCTGAGGGCATTCTTGATTGGAAGGAGCTTACTTGGATTTTCCACCCTGAAAATGTAGGGATTGCGGACTTAAAATATTATTTACCTACGATGCTCAATGAAACAACTAACTATGATTATATTTTTACCTATCAAGACAAGAAATTAGTCAATATCTCTTCAGCACCAATTGAACAAACATCTACTGTCTAATAAAAAATAAGCCTCGTCCATGCAATAGGTGCATAACGAGGCTTGATTTTAGAATCTCGGTTGTGCAAAGCGCATTCTGCACATCGACCAATTTAAGCTTGTATTTTGGATTTCATCATGTATTTCCCATAAGCTATCTACGATTCGCAATTCAACATTCCGTTCTCTTAATGCTTTCGTTATATCGTTGATCTCAGAGACATTGAAGGGCATTTGTGTTATTTCACTCGTATAATAGCCTGCAATATCATCCTGTAAAGTGAATCCATTACTATCAAACTCATATAGGTAAAGACTTGTAGTCTTCAATACTTCCAACCACTTGTTTTCTATAACTACTACATGTGAAGCTTGAGGTAGATAGTGCTGCCTGTCCTGCTCTGTTGTTTGGTCTCCTGCATGAAAGCAGACACGCGGACAATCTCTTGGCGTTAAATAGTTTGGCAAGCATCTTTCGTTGATTGCCCATACTAGCCATTTTGTGGCATCTAAATCTGGTCGCTCAGGCAGTCGAGGATGAAAAATCATAATAGTAGGGTCTTCACTGACGTGAAATAAACGCATGGCTATTTCTCCTTTATTTCCTTAATTTAAAAACAATAAAATCTGCACAATGCAAATCTTCCACAAATTGAGGATACTTCTCTAGCATGTCTTGTGATGGCTTGGGCTCTACAATAGCCTCAATAGTAAATCCAGCTTGCCTAATTGCTTGCACATAGCTTGTTAATGTTCGATGGTATAGAACGATCGGTGGGTCAGCATCTAGCTGGTGATACTCCCCTTCATAAAAATAACGTTGGACTTTCCAATACTGTTGATCTAGCTGCTCATGTCTTATCCATCCACTATTTGGTGTCACAAAGCATGGGTGTAAAATTGAAAAAATAAAAGTGCAATTAGGTTTTAATAATCGATACATCTCACATAGAGCACCCTGATAATCCTCTAAATCTTGGAGAACCATATTTGAAACAATACCATCAAATTGTTCATCTGCTAAAAATGATAGATTTTCACAATTCCCGTGTAAAAATTGAATAGCTTCCTGCTGTGGTGTTCTTCGCATAGCAATATCTAGCATTTTTTGTGAAAAATCAACAGCTGTTACTCTTGCACCCTTCTTTCCCAGCAATCTGCTTAAATAGCCTTCTCCACATCCTGCATCTAATAGATGCTTTCCATCTACCTCTCCTAGCAAAGAAAAGATAGTGGGATTTAACAGTACGACACGATGTATGTCACCCTGCTCATCGTAGTTAGCTGTATACCTTTCCGCATATCGATTCCAGCGTTGAATGGCTTGTTCTGTGTTCATATAAAGTCCCCATTTCAAAGTAAAATCGTAACGTTACGTTCTTTGTGCACTTGTCTATTTTTCCATATAAAGAAAAAAATATATAGACTTTTATTTTATTTTTTAATATCATGTAGATAGAGGCACGGCTTCTTTAAGTAAATGATAAAGCCAGAAATCCAAATAGGATTTCTGGCTTTTATGCGTTATATAGAAATTGTATGTTCAGCAACAGCTTCTTTTTTTACAGTTAGCCATCTACCAATTACCATAACGAGCAATGCAAGAAACACAATGACACCAGCAAATACAAGTGCTGCTTTATAGCTACTATAAACTTCAACCAGTTTTCCTGCGATGATCGGTCCAATAATTTGTCCAAAAGCATAAAAGGTTGTTAATAAGGAAACAACCAATCCGCTCTTTGTCGGGAAAAGCTGTCTTGCATAGGAAGTAGTTAGCGTGACAATTCCTACAAAGGTTAGACCGAATAAAAACGATGCTAGTAAAACGCTCCATACCGTTTGCGCAAAAACAGGTAGCAGGATACCAACCACCTGCAGTATGTACGCCACAAACAAAATTTTTATAGCTGAAAACTTCTCTAATAAGACCGTCCAAACAGGAGCAGATGGAATAGCCGCTAGCCCCACAATGACCCAGCTATAGGAAGAGTAAGCTTGAAGAGAAGGAATATTATGAATAATATCGACTAAAAAAGTACCTGTAATAATATAGCCTAACCCCTCTAAGCCATAGGATAAAATCAGCCATGGCATAAAACCCTTTGTCATTTTTGTATCAAGAGATTTCGTAACTTTTGTGCTGTCCTGCACCACTAAACTTCTCCATAAATAAGAGGTGATAAATAAAAAAATCGCTGATAAAATTCCTAAGCCCGACCATGCACCCTGCCAAGCAAATTTTGCTTCTATAGCAGGTACACATAAACCTGAAATAGCAATCCCTAAGCCTATGCCACTAAATACATAGCCAGACCATCGTGATAATGAATGCTTCGCCAAGTAATCCATAATAATACTCGATGTTAACACAAAAATAAGGCCCCCTGTAATGCCAGCAATTAAACGCAGAACTAGCCAGACACTATACACTTCTATTAAGCCCATTAATATAACAGATAGGACATTGGTAACAACACTTGCCATTAAAACATTTTTACGTTGACGATAAATGAACCCTGCCCATAATGCGCCAATGAAATAACCAATATAATTGCTTGAAGCTAAAAACCCAGCCACTTCCAATGAAAATCCTACATCATGACGCATAAAGGGTAGAATCGGTGTGAAGGCAAATCGACTAATCCCCATTGCAACAACCAATAATAAAATTCCTCCAAAGACAATCCCTATATGTTGTCGATTCATGATGAACCCCCTCCCATATTATTCTACTGTAATTAAAAGGATACAGAGCGCAAATTAATAAATCTAATATATAATGTATATAAAAGCATAAAAAAAATTTATGAAAGGTGTAACGACATGAATTTACATGCTCTACGTTTATTTACAAAGGTGGCTGAACACAATAGTGTTTCCAAAGCGGCACAGACACTTATGATTAGTCAGCCTGCTGTAACCATTCAAATTCGAAATTTAGAGAAAGAACTAGGTTTGACATTGTTAGAAGCCAAAGGTAGGGGCATTTCGCTAACACAAAATGGTACTTTTTTATACAAACAAGCACAGCGCTTATTTGATCTAGAAACTGATATTGAAAATAAAGTTGAACAGCTTAAAAATACAGGCAATGAAGAATTGCAAATTGCCTCGACACATGTTCCCTCCCATTTTTTACTACCTAAGTGGTTAGCTCAATTTAAACAAGTTTATCCAGCCACACATATTCATTTAAAGACCGCCAATTCCCAGCAAGTGATTGAGGATTTACTTCATTATAAAGCTGATTTAGCTTTTATCGTCAAAGAAGATGGACATCATGCTGATATTAATTATCAATTTCTAATGAATTTGGATTATTGGTTTATTGTGCCGTACAATCATCATCTGGCAGGTCAAACAGTATCCCTTGCAGAACTTATGCAGCAGCCCTTCGTCACAAGGGAGGATGGTAGTTCCACAAAAGAATACTTAAATGCCCTATGTAAAGTGCATAAAATTCCTCCACCGAAAGTAGGTTTACAGCTAGACGGGATTAATGAATCCATACATGCCATTGCAGCAGGTTTTGGTACGATGCTAGCACCATCCATAGCAGCTTCTAGCTTTATATTACAGCAGCAAGTTGCCCGCGTTTTTATTAAGGACATTGATATCCAACGACCGATCTACCTTTGTACAAGAAAAAATGAATTGCATCACTCCACATCCTTTAATAACTTTCTTCACATCATCAATGAATCCATCATGTAGTAAGAAGGCACTCTCAAAAAGGTGCCTTCTTTTGTTATCTATCAACACTTGTCAAAGCTGTAAAAATGTAGTTAAAAAGGTGCGTTTATTTCTTTAGCCACCATGCTAATATTCGTTTTTTTTGTAGACTTAATAGTTTTTATAGCCTATAATAATCCGTGTTATTATCAATAAACGAACATTAAGGTGGTTTTTATGTCTGAATATACGCATATTTTCAAAGGAACAGCTTTTACTAGTAAATCTGCTACTGACGTTCACATTTTAAAGGATTATTTATTTTTCATTAATGCTGACGGCATGATTGTTAAAACTGTCGCTCCTGAACAAGCTGATTACCAACAACTATTAATTACATATCAAGATCAAAATAACTTCCACGCATTAGCTGAAGGGCAATATTTCCTACCAGGATTTGTCGATTTGCATGTACATGCACCTCAATGGGCACAATCTGGGACAGCTTTAGACATTCCCCTTTACGATTGGTTAAACACATATACTTTCCCTATCGAATCAAAATTCTCCGATTTAGCATTTGCTCAAGAAGTTTATGAGGATTTAGTAAGCACACTACTTGCCAATGGTACAACTACATCATTATATTTCGCGACAGTTCATAAGGAGGCCAGTGTACTTTTAGCGAAAATCTGTGCTGAAAAGGGTCAGCGAGGATTAGTCGGAAAAGTAGTCATGGACGATCCTGAACAGAATCCAGATTTTTATCGAGATGAAAACACAAAAACCGCATTAGAGGATACGGAGGAATTTATTTTAGCTGTAAAAAATTTAGCCAAAACGACTAAACAGGGTGTTTATCCTGTTGTCACTCCTCGCTTTATTCCAAGCTGTACAGACGGTGCCTTAAAGGGTTTGGGTGAATTAGCTGCGAAATACGATACACATATTCAATCACACTGTAGTGAAAGTGACTGGGAGCACAGCTACGTCAAAGAACGACTCAACAAAAATGATGCCGTTGCCTTACATGACTTTGGTTTGTTAGGTGATAAATCTGTCATGGCTCATTGTAATTTCTTAAGCGATGAAGATGCCAGATTATTTGCTGAAACTGGCACTGCCATAGGCCATTGTCCAATCTCTAATGCCTATTTTGCTAACAGCGTGATTCCAATCGCCCGCTTTCATGCAATGGGCGTTGATATTGGACTAGGTTCAGATGTTTCAGGCGGATTTTCACCAAGTCTTTTTGATAATGCAAGACAAGCTGTTATGTCATCGAGAATGCTAGAGGATGGTGTAGATACATCCATTTCCGCCGAAAAGCGTGGTGTCCCAAATTCACGCATTACAATAAATGAGGCCTTCTATCTTGCGACAGCTGGTGGTGGAGAAAGCTTAAGTCTTCCAATTGGCCGTTTACAGGAAAACTATACATGGGATGTACAAATTATCGATACAAAAATTCCTACTGCTAGGCTTCCGATTTTTGATCAAAATGAAGATTTACACGATATATTCCAAAAAATCATGTATCTTGTACGCCCAGAAAATATCCGCGAGGTATGGGTGCAAGGAAATAAAGTTCATACGAGAGGCTAATCATTCTCTTAATCTATAATAAAAATCTATCATTTTGAGGTGTACAACATCGTGGAAACACAACATAGAAAACTAACTAATCAAACAAAACAAACACAATTAACCGTATTACCAGATGAAAAAATTTCGCTCGGTCAGTCTGCTCTTCTCGGTTTACAGCATGTTATGGCGATGGATGTTTATGTGGTGCCTTTTTTAATTGCCATGCTAATCGGTCTACAAACTGGTCAGGCAAGCGCATTGATTCAATCAACCTTTATTGCTGCTGGGATCGCGACAATTGTGCAAACACATTTTTGTATGAAATTACCGATGGCACAAGGTCCATCTTATGTTCCACTTGGAGCCATTGTTGGGATCTATGCAGCAAGTGGTAGTGGTGATTTAGGCTGGAGTACTGTGCTAGGTGCTAGTTTAATTGGAGCCATTTTGGTTATTATTTTAGGTTATACAGGAATCTTCAATAAAATTGTCCAAACATTTATTCCACCAATTGTTGGTGGAACGATTATCTTTGTAGTAGGACTGTCCTTAATGCCTGTTGGTTTAAGTGATAATATTTTTAATGGAGCAGGTGCATCCATAAATCAAAACATTTATTTAGCGCTGATCACAGCATTCGTGTTAATTATTTGTGTCATGTTAGGCACAGTCTTCCATCAAAAAGGACGTCTATTCCGAATTGCTTCTGTCATCATTGCCTTAATTGCTGGTAGTATTGCAGCAAATATCATGGGTGTTTTAGATTTATCTCCTGTATCGCAAGCCAAATGGTTTAGCATGCCACAAATTCCATTTGCAGATTTTAGTTTTAGCTTTAATTTTTCTGCTATTATCACAATGGTCATTATATATATTGTCTTAATGGCAGAAACAACAGGAACATGGTTTGCTATTAGCAATGTCATCGACCAACCTTTGACAAATAAACAAATTAATCGTGGTGTTATTGGTGAAGGAATTGGCTGCTTTATTGCTTCTTTATTTGGTTCCACTCCTGTTACTGGTTACTCAACAAATGCGGGTGTTATCTCTATTACTGGGATTGCGAGCCGTCGTGTCTTTATAGCTGCAGGTATTTGGTTTATCGTTTTCGGCTTCTCTGGTAAACTAGCAGCACTCATCTCAGCAATTCCTTCAGCTGTTATCGGTGGTGTATTTGTGATCGTCTGCGGCATCATTGCCATTAGTGGTTTACAGGTCATGAAAAATGAACATATTGGTGAAAAGGAAATGTATGTCATCGCGATTCCTGTTATTTTAACGTTAGCATTGACATTATTGCCTGATGATTTCCTGTATTCCTTACCTACAACTGTGCAGTATTTATTTGGTTCGCCTATTGCAACCGCTGCGCTCGTAGCGATTTTCCTTAATAAAATTTTACCAAGTTCAAAATAGTAGCTATCTACAACACACAGCATCTTTAGTCCATTCGGATTGCAGGTGCTGTGTCTATTTATTTTCTAAAATTTCTGTTTCCTTTTCTAAAAATCTGTTATACTAGAGCAAAAAAGTAGGGATTAGAATGGACTATGATGTCATAATAGTTGGTGCTGGCTCCATGGGGATGGCGGCTGGTTACTATTTAGCAAAGGAAGGGAAAAATGTACTTATGCTAGATGCCTTTACTCCACCACATGAAGAAGGTAGTCATCATGGGGATACAAGAATCATTCGCTTTGCTTATGGTGAAGGAGCTAGCTATGTACCTTTTGTAAAAAGAGCTGGCGAGCTTTGGCAAGAGCTAGAGTCATTAGCAAATGAAAGCTTATTTTTACAAACTGGTGTAGTTAATATTGGAGCGCCAACATGTGCCTTTATTCAAAATGTGAAGGCTAGTGCTGCGCTCTATAATTTAGCACTTGAACACTATTCACCTGCTGAGGCGATGAACAAATGGCCAGGGTTATTCTTACCAAAAAATTTAGTTGCTTGCTTTGAACCAACTGCTGGTGTCCTTCGTGTTGAAGCATGTATCCAAGCCTATAAAAAATTAGCCTTAGAGGCGGGTGCAAGCCTCCGAACAAATGAAAAAGTATTGGCTATCCAAGCTAGTGATATTGTACAGGTACAAACAGTACATAATAGCTATAAAGCAAAGCAATTAATAGTAACGGCGGGTGCATGGGCAACAGAGCTACTACAAACAGTGGACGTGAGCATACCCGTTACACCAACGCGGAAAACCTTTGCATGGTTTGAGGCAGATGAGCAGCTGTATCGTGATGAAGTTTTTCCAGCCTATTGCTTTGAATTTGCCGATTCAACCTACTACGGTTTTCCAAGTATTGAAGGAGCGGGGTTAAAACTTGGACGACACGATGGTGGTGATGTGGTTAATCCAAACGACCCTCTATGTCCGTTTGATGCGTCTGATACTGTTGACTTACAAAACTTCATTGATCAGTTTATGCCTCAGCATGGAACGCTTAAATACGGAAAAACATGTAAGTATTCGATGACACCAGATGAAGATTTCATTATCGACTTTTTACCTGAACATCAGAATATTGTGATTGCTGCAGGTTTTTCTGGTCATGGTTTTAAATTTAGTAGTGCCGTTGGGGAAGCTCTTGCAGATTTAATTGTAGAAGGCAAAAGTAAACAAGATTTATCTCCCTTTAAACTTAGTCGATTTTAGCAAAAAAGGATTGGTACAACGGTTAGACGTTGCACCAATCCTTTATTTTGTTAACATTGTTTGAAACTGTTGCCAATCATATAAACGTGGAAGATTTACATGCTGGTTGTAAGATTGATTCTTTAAGATTACCTTAGTTGTCACATCATGAAGTGTCTCAAGTACTGCTGGTTTATCATCTACATAAATATCTAAAGCAAGCTCTTTTATAATGGCTACTTTTTCTGCATCTTGCATGCCACAGAAAAAATGACCGTCTGTTATTGGAAAGCCCTGTGCTTCCATCCAAGCTTTTGTTTGCGCACAATATTGTTGTGGACGAGATGTAATATAGTAAATGTCATGTCCCTGCTCTGCTAAAGCTTGGAGGGCTTTTAATGCACCATCAAAAGATGGACAGTCCGTAAAATAGATTTCTTCCAATGCGCTATTCCACATGGCTGAACCTTCCTCATCCGTTAATCCAAATGGTTCATGAATTTCTACTCGTTGTATCGCTTGAAAGGTTTCAAAGGAAACATTTTTGCCAAGCTTTTTATTATAAAGCGAAAAGGCATGTGCTCGTAAATCAATTAATGTGTCATCTATATCAAAGCCAAACTTCATCTAGTTGTTCGTCCTTTCACGAAGCCTTGTTTATAAAGTTAGAAGCAAATGTCTGCTCTTTTTCAATTTGTTTTGCTAATACTTCCTCAATGGCTTGCTCACGCATTTGTTGAAAATATTGTACGTTAAATTGTGCTAGTGTATCTTTATTTAGCAAGGATGCAAGACAATCTGCATCTTTTAGTGCACTATTCAGCCCAAAAGCGCCTGTTGGTGTCATTGTGTGAACGGCGTCCCCTAGCAAGACAAGGCCCTTTGTCCCCCAACTATTACAATGGCTACTAAAGACATCAAGCAAAACAAAATCCTGCCAGGAAGTTATCTGTTCCTGTACTGTCTTCGTTAATGCTGGAAATGCCTCCACAAGCTGCTGGATAAAGGGTGTAAATGCTAGTTTTCGAAGCTGAGGGAAACTACCTTGCTCAATATTCCAGCCTATTTGAAGATAACCACCAACTTGTGTAAACAATGACAGCTGCTTATCATCGATGAGTGCCATTTTTATAGATGGTTCCCAATCAGCTGGTGCAGGGATTTTAGCCCACAGTAAATCAAAGCCATGCTTCTGTTTCTGAACATCAATATGTGCTTGCTTACGAATAGTAGAATAACGACCATCCGCACCGATAATTAACTGACTATCGATTTTTATAGGGTCTCCGCTTTTTATCGCCATAACGCCTCTATAATGACCTGTAGCATCCGCAATCAGCTTTGTAACCTTTGTATGTAGCAGGCATGTAAAGTTAGGGAACAGCTGTGCTTTTTGTAAAATTCCTTTTAATAAATTTGCCTGTGGTACATGAATGCCTAAATGTCCTATTGCTTCATCTGGAAGAATTGTTTTAAATGCTCTGCCACCAGCATAATACTCGAGCTTCTCCATTCGTAATATACCGAGTGCCTCGACTGCTTCGAAAAGATGGTGGCTTTTTAAAACAGCCTCCCCCTCCTCATTTAAATGCTCGCCACGAAATGCCTGACCAAGTGCTACATTTTGCTCTAATAAAATCACTGACAGCCCTTTTTTAGCAAGTAGGTAGGATAACAATGCACCAGCAGGCCCTGCCCCTACTATACAGACATCTGCTTGATAGTTCACTTTTCTTCACCCTGCTCTGGATAAGCAATAATACGCAAATCCTCGCCTATTTTATCAAATGAAGCAAACTCAACATTCCATGCCTCATCCATGAGAGAGGGATTATAGCCAGCAAACGGCGTTAACGATAGATTTCCACCCAAAACTTTAGGTGCTATATATACTACATATTTATCGATTGCACCCTGCTGTAAAAAGGAAGCATTTATTTTACTTCCACCTTCTAGCAAAATATCTGTTATACCGTGAATATAAAGTTTTTCAAGCATCTCATCAATCTGTAGTCCATATTCATTTTTTTGTACAGGTAAAACTGTAACACCTTTTTCTGTAAATAAATGAATCTTTTCTTGGCTTACGTCGTCACTACAAACAAGAATCGTTGGTGCATCCTCTGTATTTAAGACATTTGCATTGTCAGGTGTACGTAGAGAACTATCCATAATAATACGTGTTGGATTTTTTCCATATCCTTCTTTTAGTCTTGTTGTTAAAGAAGGATTATCAGCAACGACTGTACCCACGCCAACTAAAATTCCATCTACTTCATGACGAATATTGTGAACATCCTCACGTGCAGCCTCTCCAGTTACCCATTTTGAATGTCCTGTATGCGTAGCAATTTTCCCATCTAAAGTCATAGCAAATTTTGAAATAACAAAAGGACGGTGCTTAAGCATATTGTGAATAAAACGCTCATTTAAACGGCGCGCTTGTTGCTCTAAAACCCCTACTTCGACCACTATTCCTGCATCTTGTAGCAATTGAATACCACGACCTGCTACAGCTGGATTTGGATCTTGCATAGCAACTACCACTCGACTGACACCAGATTCCTTCACTAAATTGGCACAAGGTGGTGTCTTACCATAATGTGAACAAGGCTCTAATGTTACATATAATGTAGCACCCATTGCATGCTCTCCAGCCATTCGAAAAGCATGCACTTCAGCATGTGGTTCCCCTGCTTTTCTGTGTAAACCTGTGCCTACAATCACACCGTTCTTCACGATTACAGCTCCAACAAGTGGATTAGGGTTCGTATTTCCTTTAGCACTAGCTGCTAAATCCAAAGCCAGTTGCATATACTTTTCATCTACATTCATCATCATCGCAACCTCCACCTATTGCTTTTCACGCATATGTCCAGATTTTTCAACTTTCGTTTCTAAATAAAAACGATTCGTCTCTGTCAAACCGCCCCATAAAGGAACATGCCCTTCCGCAGCCATGCCACGAGCCTGTAATGCAGCCAATTTCTTCGGATTATTTGTAATGAGTGTTACTGGTTTGGTACGCAGTGTAGCTAATACCGCAAGTGCTTCGTCATAGGATCGTGTATCATCTGGAAAGCCAAGTGCATGGTTTGCTTCAACTGTATCGAGCCCTTCCTCTTGCAATAAATAAGCCAGAGATTTAGAGAATAGTCCAATACCACGACCTTCATGATCAGCTAAATAAAATATAGCTCCACAGCCATGCTCAACTATCATTTTCATAGATTCATGCAACTGGTATCCACAATCACAACGCTGGCTGCCAAATATGTCGCCTGTGTGACAAATACTATGCATTCGGATTAAAGCACCTTCTGAATGGGTAAAATCACCATATACAAGCACAGAGGATTGTTGTAAAAATGCTAAATTGGCAGCGGCTAATCCATCAATGATTTCTTCTTTAGTTAAATCCGCATCAATTTTAAGCCAGTTATACCATTGAAAAGTTGCAGAAAAATCACCTTGTTTTACAGGTAATTTCACTGGCCCAACTAGGCAAATATTCTCTGTATTTGTATGCTTTACTAATGTCATTTTATCTTTCACTAAGTCCATCACTTTAGTCGTAATTGTCATATTAATCTCCAACCTTCTATAGAAACAGTTGGCTAAATTCACCAACTGAGCACATGTATTTTCACATCACTTACATAACGTAACTTAGTTTATAATAATAACTAAAAAGTGTCAATCAACAGCTATTACTCTTTCATTATAATTATTAGAGATGAGAATTTTATTATTACTTTTTCATCATATACTACTAGCTTATGGAGATGCTATTTTTTCTGTGCAGGCTAGTCTATAATAAGCTGTGGTAATGTAATGACGAAAGGAAGTTTAACATGAACTTAGAAAAAAATGTTCAACTAAAGCAACCAAAATATCAACAAATAGCCATTGATCTCGCCTCCAAGATTGTTGAAAGAAAATACAGCATTGGCGATAAAATATATGCAAGATCCTCTCTTGCCAGTCAATATAATGTTTCCGCTGAGACTGCAAGAAGAGCTATTGCCGTTTTGCAAGACTTAGAAATTGTTGAAGCTTCAAAAGGTAGTGGTGTAATTATAAAATCGTATGAAAAAGCGGCTCATTTCGTCAGACAGTTTCATGATGTACAATCGATTCATGAAATACAAAATGAGCTTTTGACAAGTATTCAAAAGCAACATCATGAATTGATTAATTTACAAGACAAGGCAAAGCAACTAATTAGCCGCACAGAGCATTACCGATCAGTCAATCCGTTCATTCCTTATCAATTAGAAATGACAGCTGATAGTCCATGCATTCATCAAACTGTACAAGCTTTAAATTTTTGGCAAAATACTTCTAGTACGATCGTAGGTATTCGACGTGGCAATGAATTATTACTATCCCCCGGTCCTTATGTCTCATTTGAAGAAGGGGACATTATTTATTTTGTTGGAAATGATGAAAGTTTCGCTAGAGTTCAAAGCTTTTTATACCCAAATTAAAATCCGTTTAAGCGCTGATATAACAGCGTTTAAGCGGATTTTTTCTTATTTGTCGATTTGACAAAAGTAACAACCCTTTGCTACAGTAAGGTTGTTACTTGTTTATTTTTGGGTATCATTATCCTCACATAGTAATAATCTACGAAAGGAGTGCTTCTATGGAAAAAATTAAAATAGAACACGTATCAAAAGTGTTTGGCAAACATATTCCCCAAGCACTAGAACTCGTTAAGCAACAAAAAAGTAAGACTGATATCTTAAAAGAAACAGGTGCAACTGTTGGTGTATACGATGCAAGCTTTACTGTCAACGAAGGAGAAATCTTCGTTATTATGGGATTGTCAGGAAGTGGCAAATCCACGCTTATACGGCTTTTAAACCGCCTAATTGAACCAACGAGCGGAAATATATATATCGATGGAGAAAATATTTCTACCATGGGAAAAGAAAGTCTACGGTCTGTAAGAAGAAACAAAATGAGCATGGTTTTCCAAAACTTCGGTTTATTCCCCCATCGTACATTACTTCAAAATACCGAATATGGCCTTGAAATTCGAGGTATTCCAAAAGAAGAACGGCAAGCAAAAGCTGAACAGGCTTTAGAAAATGCCGGATTACTCGCTTATAAAGACCAGTATCCAAATCAGTTATCAGGTGGTATGCAACAGCGTGTTGGTTTAGCACGAGCCCTTGCTAATGATCCTGAAATATTACTAATGGATGAAGCATTTTCAGCCCTTGATCCATTGATTCGCAAGGAAATGCAAGATGAGCTACTCGATCTACAACAAACATTGAAAAAAACAATTTTATTTATCACACATGATTTAAATGAAGCATTACGCATCGGGGATCGCATTGCCATTATGAAGGATGGCTCTATCATTCAGATTGGTACGGGAGAAGAAATATTAACCAACCCAGCAAATGATTATGTTAAAACATTCGTGGAAGATGTGGATCGTTCTAAAGTATTGACAGCTGAAAATGTCATGGTACGGCCCGTTTATGTCAATACAGACCTAGATGGCCCTAAAGTGGCACTAAAGCGGATGCGTCAAGAGGCTGTTAGTTTATTAATGGCTGTTGATAAAAATAGACATCTAAAAGGCTATATTACTGCTGACGATGCACTGGCTGCAGCAAAGAAACAAGAGCAAACCGTCCATTCTATTGTGCAATCAGAAGTGTTAACCGTTCCACCAGATATGCTACTACAGGATATTTTAGGGATGATTTATAATTCTCCTACTCCTATTGCCGTTGTGAAAGATGGTCGCTTGCTTGGTGTACTAATTAGGGGCGTTGTCATCCAAGCACTGTCAACTAGCGATGAGGAGGCCGAAGCACATGAATAACTTTTTAGATAATATTCCAACATTACCACTAGCTCCGTGGGTAGAATCAGCTATGGACTGGTTGACGAGTAATTTTTCAGCGTTCTTTAACTCTATTCAGCAATTCGGAAAACTACTCATGAATCAGGTCACTGATTTATTAATTAGTATCCCAGCCATTATTCTTATACTTCTTGTCGTGATATTTGCCTTCTTCGTTTCAGGCAAAAAGTTAGGGCTTGCTGCATTCTCATTAATAGGCTTGTTGTTTATTTATAACCAAGGATTATGGACTCATCTTATGGAAACAACCACGCTTGTGATCTTTTCCAGTATTATATCCATCATCATCGGTATTCCACTAGGTATCTTAATGTCAAAATCAACGGTAGCTGAAAACATTATTAAACCAATACTAGATTTCATGCAAACAATGCCTGGCTTTGTCTATTTAATTCCGGCTGTCGCCTTTTTTGGCATTGGTATCGTACCTGGAGTCTTTGCATCCGTTATCTTTGCTTTACCCCCTACTGTACGTATGACAAACCTCGGTATTCGTCAAGTACCAAAAGAATTAGTGGAAGCTGCAGACTCCTATGGTAGTACAGCTAGCCAAAAATTATTTAAAGTAGAAATCCCACTTGCTAAATCAACCATTATGGCAGGGATTAACCAAACCGTTATGCTGTCACTTTCTATGGTAGTTATTGCCTCTATGATCGGAGCTCCTGGTCTAGGACGTGAAGTATTAACAGCCCTACAACGTACCCAAGTTGGGAATGGCTTCGTTGCAGGTTTAGGTTTAGTTATTTTCGCGATCATTATTGACCGTTTAACACAAAGCTTCAATAAAAAGAAAGCATTATAGAAATGTCATCTTTCTTGCTACCATCCATCCTCCGATGGATGTCGGCAGTTTGATACAAAATGATGAAGAGAAAGGGAGATTCGATGAAACTGAAAACACTATCAAAGTTAGGAATGGCTCTAGGTCTAGGCTTCATGCTTGCTGCATGTAGTGGAGGCGACTCAGGCTCAAGTTCTGGAAAAAACAGTGATTCTAAGGAGGTAAACCTAGCCTATGTTGAGTGGGATACAGAAATTGCCTCAACGAATGTTGTTGGGCAGGTACTCGAAGATTTAGGTTATGATGTAACATTAACTCCTTTGGATAATGCGATCATGTGGGAGGCTGTCTCCAAAGGAGAGGCTGATGGAATGGTTGCTGCTTGGCTACCACATACACATGCTTCACAATATGAAAAATATAAAGCTGATTTAGATGAGCTAGGTGAAAACCTTGCTGGTGCAAAAATCGGTTTAGTTGTACCAAGCTATATGGATGTCAATTCTATTGAAGATTTATCTAATGAAGCAGATCATACAATCACTGGTATTGAGCCAGGTGCGGGCATTACTGCTGCTACCGAAAAAGCATTAGAAGAATATGATAATTTAGCAGACTGGAACTTTATTACTTCTTCTTCTGGTGCGATGACAACTGCATTATCCAAAGCGCTGAAAGATAAGGAAGAGATTATTGTCACAGGCTGGTCACCACACTGGAAATTTGCCAAATATGATCTTAAATACTTAGAAGATCCAAAAGGTGTTTATGGTGGAGAAGAAACGATAAATACATTCGTACGTAAAGGCTTAAAAGAAGATTTACCAGATGTATATTCGGTACTCGATAACTTCCACTGGACAGCAGAAGATTTAGAAAGTGTTATGTTAGAAGTAATGGATGGTAAAGATCCAAAAGACGCTGCAAAAGAATGGGTTGATGCTAATCCAGATAAAGTGGCCGAATGGACAAAAGATGTAAAAAAATAATATAAAAACAGGCACTCCTTTTATGCAGGAGTGCCTGTTTAATTATGATAGCAATTTCAACATTATTGCTGCTCCTAATACAAGGACAATACAAACGATGCGTCGCCAATCCTTAGATTCATTAAAAAACAGCATACCTAGCAGTGCTCCTCCAGCTGCACCAATCCCTGTCCAGATCGCATAGGCAGTACCCATTGGTAATGTTCCCATCGCATAGGCAAGGCCTGCAAAACTTAAGGTGAATGCACCAATCAACAGTCCTAAATTTTTCATACTCTTCGTCTTATTATATTTACTAATCATATATACGCCCAACATCTCACATAACCCTGCAACAACTAATGCCATCCATGCCATTATTCACTCACCTCTTGTTCCTTAGGCTCTCCTGTTACTAGCTTTAAGCCTACAACTCCTGCAAGTAACACAACAATACATAGGATTTTTGCTAATTTCCACGGCTCTCCAAATAGCAAGCTATCCGCACATACAGTACCAGCTGTCCCTAATCCGACAAAGATTGCATAGACGGTCCCAACTGGTAGATGCTCACCTGCTTTAATAAGCAAATAAAAACTAATAAAAATGGCAATTGCTGTACCAATCCATTCTAGTACACTTGTTGCATGCTTTAACCCAATGACCCAGCCAACTTCAAAGCAAGCCGCTATAATGACGCTGATCCATTGTTTATTCATCATAAATCCCTCCATTTTATAAGACACGGCCGACTAATTGGATGGTCCAACTACTTTTTCAGCATTCGCCAAATGACTTGATTTTAGCCAAACAAAAAAAGCCTGAAGAAACTGTCTTTAAACAGTATCTCCCAGGCTTTTATCCTTCCGTGTCACAAAATCAATTTGTGGTTTTCTCTCGGACCAGACTAGCAAGCGCTACGGAACCCTAGAAAACTTTTATTCGATTATTACTCTTAGTATAGCAAACTATTCAATGATTTTCCACTGGTACATAGCCGACCTTTTCTACCATTGCCTGCCCTTCCTCAGAAAGTATCCAATCAATCAGTTTCTGTACATTTTGATTTTCTGTTCCTGCTGTGATGGCATAAAATTCAGACATTAAAGGATATGTACCATTTTGAATATTTTCTTTTGTTGGTGCTACTCCATCAATAGATAGTAATTTGATCTTTTTGTTACCAACCATCTCTGTAGAATAATATCGAAACGTAAAGCCCAAGGCATTTTTATAATTTCGATATTGCGACACTTCACGAATGATTCCGCCCATTCCTGATGCAACATCTTCAGTGGGTGCCTCCATGATAGGCGTATTGCCCATCAGTTTTTCTAGTGTCGTTTGGCTTCCACTATCCGCTGGGCGTTGGAAAGCACGAATGGACTCATCCTCCCCACCTACTTCACGCCAATTAGTTATTTCTCCAGCATATATTTTTTTGACCTGCTCAAGTGTTAAATTATCGATTTTATTTTTACGATGCACAAAAAAGACAAATGCCTCTCGACCAATTGGCGTCATATCAAATGTAAGTCCTTCCTTTTCTGCTTGCCATTCTTGTGAGGTGGACGGGGCTGCCACAAAGATCAAATCAACATCTCCAGCTATTAAATTTTGATAGGCCTCTGGTGTACGACTTACTTGAACTCTACTATTATATGGAGGATATTCACCTTTGGGATAAGTAGCCTCCACAAAAGCCGCATATAAAGGGTACATGGCTGTTGCACCATCTAGTCGTGGTAATGACTCTGTCAATTGTAAGGAAGCTTTATTTTTCACTATTTCATTGCCAGGGACAAATGGCTGATAGACTGTTACATCAATTTCCGTATCAACAGTGGGAATACTCATTTTATAATAATGTTGAATCGGTTTAATGGCTGCAATCAACAGGGCGATTCCCATGACACCAAATAGCAAGCCCCTTCGTTTTTTTGTGTTGGTCCATTTAAACATGCTACAAACAATCCAGACAAATAAACAAACGGGTATAGTAAAGACCAAATTAATTAAATGTAGCCCACCACTTAATGTGATAATGAATGCAACCATTAATGTCACAACGGATAAACCAAATAGTATCGATACTATTTGTATAAACTTAAGCATACAAAACCTCCATAGTGTAATTTTACACTCCTTACACCAATGGTACCCGAAAGCTAAAGCATTCACAACTATATATTCTGAAAATTATGGTAAAATTAATTTTGTCTTGATTTTAATGAATGCTTTTTGTACGAATGTGGTATATCAAATATAGAAAACGCTCTTTATAGAAAAGGAAGCTTTTCGAATAATCTCAAAAAATCTCGACAACTATGCTAAGGCATAATTGATATAAGTAGGAGGATGTACATATGGCAATTGAAAAAGTACGTCGCCATTTAGCACAATGGCATGTAGAACACAAAATACAAGAATTAGAAGAAAGCTCCGCAACAGTTGAATTAGCAGCACAGGCGCTTGGCTGCGAGCCAGAGCGCATAGCAAAATCTTTATCTTTTCTTGTAAACGATGGAGCGATCTTAATTGTGGCTGCGGGTGATGCTAAGATCGATAATGCAAAATATAAAGCCGTATTTGGTACGAAGGCAAAGATGTTATCCAAAGATGATGTAGAGACGATGATTGGTCATGATGTCGGAGGTGTATGTCCTTTTGGTGTGAACGAGGGCGTAGCCATTTATTTAGACGAATCTTTAAAACGTTTTACTACAGTATTTCCAGCGTGCGGTAGTAGTAATTCAGCCATTGAGGTAACCATTTCAGAACTTGAAACATATGCTCCCTATAAAGAATGGATTAATGTCTGTAAAGGCTGGAATGAATAAGGACCAAACGATTGGCGAGACTTTTAAAAGTCTCGCCAATTCATGTTGTTGAAAAAAGATAATATCGCTAGGAGAAATAATACCTTTTGGCAAGGTAAGGGTTGATTTCCGTTCTGCCAGCGTCCTTTCCAGGGGGCGTTCCAATGAGCCGCTTCTCTCACTTACGTTTGCTCCAGGGACTCATCAGTGACGCTAAATCTCCTAGGAGTGACGCTGGCTCCTCTCCAATCAACCATTCTGCAAAGTGTCTTTACTTTTTTAATAGTAGCATAGTAATAAAATCGCCCATTATCTGTATTCATAGAGAGGGGATAAGCTCTTATTTTCAATGTGGAGAAGTGATGAGTGACAAGAAGTGAACACCTTCACTTTATTTGAAAACCTTTGCTAAAAAGATAACATTTTTGTAGGTTGGAGTGGAAGGCTACTTGACTCCCGTGGGATAGCGAGTCAGGCGAAACCCTGCACGGAGCGGAGCGAAGGAAGCGGTTCGGCGCTCGCCCACAGGAAAGCAAGTAGCCTGCAACGGCAATCCATTTTCACCTTCTAAAAAAATTTTATGGGTGGTTTTGTTTTTCAGCACGATAGATTTGCTATTCCTTGTAACCAACGGCTAACCAATGTGAATCCCATTCTGTAATTTGATTGCCTACCCGACAACTTAAACCACATGCTCGATTATCAGCAACAAATGAGCCAATTAGCCACTTCTTAGCGTGATATCCTTCTTTTAACTGCACTGTTATGCTAGGCATCTCCACATATTGTTGATAAATAAACAAATTATCAACATAGTGCTTGGATGTGGAAGCATTTACTCTCCGCCCACTTCCTGCGTAAATTTCTACTGTATTTCCCTCACGTGAATAAACAGGCTTCTTGACATAAGGTACATCATCTCGAATAAATGGTTCTGCTGTAAGGTATGTAGGAAGCATATATTGCAAAATAGCTGCTCGTTCCTCTGAAGTAAAGAGCAATGGATCATTTCTCCGCTCCCATATTAACCATAATAAGATTTTCGATTGTAATACATAGGCAGCAGGTGGATTAATAATTGCCAGCTGTCGTTTTTTGACAAGCTCTAAAAGATGCAATCCAATGCGATCACCATCCGCTGCCACATCATCTATTAAAAACTCTACAGGGTGTGCGGGTCTAAATAAAATATCAATTTTCTCCATTGTAGGTGTATAAAGACCTTGTGCTACCTCAGACGTGTCACTAGAAAAGATGATAAGTTCTTGAATGGGCACATACTCAATGGCAAAAGGAATACAGGACTTGATAAACTGTACCTGGCAATACTCTTCGTAGTCCTCTTTCGCTGTTTTTCCTGTGATGACAATCTTTGGCTTTTTGACATTATGTAAGTATTGGATGGCAGCAAAAAGGGCGCCCGACAATGCTTTTTGTAAGGCTGTTACATCATTAGGATTTTTATAGCCAAAATGCTGACATAATGCGTCATTCATCTTGAAGGTTTCTTGTACAAGAAAAGGTGTTTCTCCATTTAGCTCTAAACATTTAATGTAGCCCTCCTCTGTACAAATAAAATCAAAGCGTGCCAGAATTGATTGCTGCTGTAAATAATCTAACTGAATATATGGGATCATTTCCGGTCGAATACCTAAGGCTAAGAGCTGATCGACCGATAAATGTTTAAATTGTTTCCCGACTTTTAAAAAGATGCGCCAAAGTATTTGTGTTGCATAATGAAGTTGATCAATTTGTTGCTTTGGCAATTCTAAAACATCATATAATGCATACTCTAAATCCTCAAAGTCAGGAAAGAAGTCAGGGAATTTTGAGTAAAATGCTTGTCGTTGCTGTGTGTGATTCATCATGTTCTTCACTCCCTATCCAAACCTTACGAGGAGGACGAGCCGCCACGAGATGCCCCACCAGAACCAAAGCCCGATTTCCCTGTGCTTGAGGAAGAGCTATTGGAGTAGGAATTGGAACTCTTTGATGAACTATCCGTCGAATAGGAGCGTTGTCCACTCGAATAAGAATTTGATCCACTTGAAGTTGAGCTAGCCTTATTTTGCGTACTGTTTGTTATACCATTTGTTGGTTTACTTTCATCCTTAGCGTTTGATGACGATCGTGGCACTGCTGAGCCGCCACCATTGCTTTGCTCATCTCGATCTGTACCATTTTTTAAATTACGACTTTTATATATCGCACTTCCTATCATGGCTCCAGCCGTTGCATACATCAAACCATTAAAGAAATGCTGTGCATAGTAAGGTGAATTTTCATCGATACATTCAAAGGAACCATCATCACCCTCTTGCCATTCATCACAGGCATCAGCCATTTCACTATTGTAAACACTTTCTATTTCATCACCTGTAATTGCTTGGTTTTGATCTTCAGTTACCTGATTAGAAGTAGTTAAAGGGTATTCTTCTGCTGTCTGAGTTTCACTATTTCCACATGCTGCTAGCTGTACAGCCATCAAAGATGCCGTTGTCACAGCCATATATTTTTTTATTTGCTTTGCCATATTATAAACGCTCCTTTATTTCTTGTACCTAGTTTACGAATATCTACCATTTTAGGTTTCATTTTTTACA
Source organism: Lysinibacillus sp. BSL11 (assembly GCF_052928325.1). NCBI lineage: Bacteria > Bacillati > Bacillota > Bacilli > Caryophanales > Bacillaceae > Lysinibacillus > Lysinibacillus sp. BSL11. The sequence continues at coordinate 224,261 of NZ_JAVGCX010000002.1, forward strand.
AAAACATACAATTTATTTTAGCAGAAAAAATCCCAAACAGTAGGATTGTTTGGGATTTACAGTGTTTTATGATTGTTTTGACACGACTTTTTTTCCATAAGTCATATATCGCCATAATTTTTCAAATGGCCCTATTGTAAAGAACTTAAACCAAATCACGCTAAAAATTATTTGAATGATAAACGTAATACTCGCTATCACTACAATTTCTGATGGTGAAACTACTTCTAGCCCCATTAATGAAATGATGGCTGTTCCAATAAAGCTTTGCGCTAAGTAATTTGTAAAGGCCATTTGCCCTACACGTCCAATTGGCTGAAGTAGCTTTGCTATTGTTTTATGTTCTAATAGAATAAACAAACAACTTAGATAAAAATAGGTTGTTGGAACAACCCCTAAGCCAATGATAGATTGAAGCTGTTGATCATCTGCTTGTGAGGCAAACCAAATCCATAATGAAAATCCAATAAAGAATGGGAAAGTACTGTAAAGCAGCCGTTTTATTTTTTGACTATGCGCTCCAATGTGCCCAATCCAATCAGCTTTTGCTACTAAAAATCCACTTAAAAACATAATAAAGATGGCTACGGCATCATTGCCTAAAAAGCCAAATATAGCTGACGAAACCGCATTAGACGGCATATACATTTGTCCTAATAATGCCAGAATATGCAGTGTGATAATCGTAAACAACCATTTAGAAATGGTTGAAACCTTCGCAGAGTAAAATGGTAGCAATAAAAAACCAATCACTGCGTAAATGGCTAGGATAGAGCCCCAAAAAATAAAAATATGAATAATACCTATAACCAATAAAGCCAATAAGCGTCTTGCAAAGCGCATTCTCGGTCTATCGCCTCGCGCTTCTGCACGTGTAGCAAAAATATAAAAACCAACCCCAAATAGGAATGAAAAGATTGAGAAAAATTTCTTTTCTATAAAAATATTAATAAGTGAATCAATAACCCCATTGATTCCACTCATATCAGGCATTGGTGCACCCTCTATTATGAGCTGATAGGCACCTACATTAATAAATAAAATACCAAATAACGCTAATCCTCGTATAATATCTAAGGAAATGATTCGTTCTTTTTGTGTAACGGATGGCTTCATGCTGAAAAACTCCTTATCTTTTATGCTATAGCTAGCATAACTCCCCATCCTTACAACTAATTATTTTTAAGCTTACAGGAACCTTACAAATCAAAAAGAATAGTCTTATAGTTTTTTATCCTCTTCTACGATGAAATATTACATATTTTATAGTAAAAACATCGAAAAGAGAGGTTTAGGAGATGAATAGAAATCGCAAGCTCGGTTTTTGTTATCCTGGCTACCGATACTGTGGCCCTGGCTGCTCAGGATCAGGCACCCCTACAAATGCAGTGGATGCTTGCTGTAAACTGCATGATGAATGCTATGAACGCCACGGTAGCACAAAATACTGTGATGAATTGTTTCAACAATGCCTCCGTCCCCATATGAACGCTCCAAATAAAATGGCTAGAGAAGCTAGACTGTTCTATCGAGTTTTTGAATTACGCAATCGTTTCTTTTAAAAGCAGATAAAGCTCACGATGTTTTTAATAACCGCGTGGGCTAGCTTTTCATATAGATAGCATATTTTTGTGGACTCTTAAAACCAAGTTTTGTGCCTAGGTGAATGGATCCTGTATTCGAAATATCACAATCCCAACAAGGCTTTAGCTGGTTGACAAGACAATGGTCTATAAATGTTTCTGCAATGTTACTTGCTAATCCTTGTCCTCTAAAATTTGAATCTGTCATAATATCAATTTCTGCATACTCATTTGATTTAAATATAGAGACGGCTTCGCTAATGATTTGTTCTTTATGTACGAAACAAAAGCCAAAGCCATTTTTGAGGAAATTAGAGGTAGAATCCCAATATTCCTCATAATATATCTGATCAAATTCCTGTGAATTTTTAATCAAGGGTTCAGTAATGGATTTAACTTCGTAATCACGTGCCCCACGCTTCTCACGATGATTATAAATATTCTCATCAAATGTAAATGTATAGCGTTCTAGCTTTCTCAGCTGATTATTTAACAATTGTTCGATTTTAGTATTCCACTGTTCAGAATAAGAAAATAAGGTAAACCGTTTCTGTTGTTCTATAGCCTGTTGAAAGCCATAGGCAAGCTGATGATCAATCGAAGTCTTACTTTCATCGCCATATACATAGTATATACCTGATTTCGTGTGGAATAATAATGTTCGAAAAGCAGCTGTATCGGAATAGACAGCTCCTTCTATCATTCGATCTAGTATACTATAAACAAATGTCGGGGCTCTTGAAATAAATTGTTTAATAATAGGATATTGCTCTTCCGAGACTTTTATCATGCTATTTCCTCCAGTATTTTGCAGTATGTATCATTTCTATTATAATAAACTTAAATTATATGAAGGGACTGAATTATGCACAGATAGCAATATTTTTCATCCAACATCAACATAATTTTGGAGGTAAAAGTATTGATTGAAAATATCGACACGGAAAGATTGCAGTTACGAAAAATGGAGAAAGCTGATGCTAAAAGCTTATTTCCCATTTGGTCTGATCCTGATGTAACTAAGTATATGAATATTGCCCAGTTTACACAAGAAGAGCAGGCCTTGGAAATGATTGAACTTCTGGAACAATTAGCTAAGCAACACAAGGCAATCCGCTTCTCTATTTTTGAAAAGGCATCCGAACATATCATTGGCTCATGTGGCTTTAATATGTTTGATTATGACAATGCTCTAACAGAGATTGGCTATGATTTGAGCAAGGAATATTGGGGAAAAGGCTATGCAACAGAAGCTATAACTGCTTTAATTGATTATGCCTTTAAGCACTTAAAAATGGAAACAATTGTGGCAGAAGTTGAGGCTGCCAATATCAATTCAATCAAGGTTTTAAAAAAATTGAACTTCATTTACCAAGAGAAGCACAATACTGAAGATACTCTACAACTTTACACTTTAACAAAATCGTAATAAGAAAAGGCTAAGCATGGTAGAATTCAACCAATACTTAGCCTTTTTAATTAATGATACATGCCGTGATTAATTTTCCCTGTCAGCTTTTCTATTTGTACTTCAAATAGTTCAATTTTTGGCATAATCGGATAGCCTTCTCTTTCAAATGTCCATTCAGGATTGCCATACTTCTCCAGTAACGCATCAAAGAACCATTCTTTTTTAGATTCCTCTTCAACCCTTACAATATGCCCAAACAGCACCACACTTTGATAAACTAGTGCGGATTGACAGGCATATTTTTTGCCGGGATGTAGATCACCCATTTCGCAAACTTCTATACAAATTTTAGGATTATGTTTGATATTTGACCAAAAGTGACTTTCTCGAAGATTACCAATATGCAAGTATAGTTTGTCCTCCCCTTCATATACATAGACAAACGGAATAACATAAGGAAAACCTTCCTCATCAACTGTTGCAACATGCGCCACTTTTCCCAACTTTAAGTATTGCTGTGCGTCCTCTTGTGAAATTTCCACACGTTTGTTTTGAATCGTACCTCTCATCATTTCTTAACCCCCTCATGAAAATATGTACCGATTAATAAACGTCGTTAAACCGTTTATTCCAAACATATATATATTTTACATCTTTAACAAAACTAAAAAAAGGGTAAATTTTTCAGTAGAATAATAAAAGCCAAGGATGCACTAGTATAGCATCCTTGGCTTTCTTGTTATTTAATTGGAATCCAAATTTCTGAATACGAATCAGGGCTATAAGCATCCTCTTCAGGATAAACCTCCAACTCCGCTGTTCCTGCTGGTTCATATGGGTTGGATGGAAACCACTCTGAATAAATTTGTTTCCACGTATTTTGCATTGCATCAGGCATAGGTCCATGTACTTCAAAGATAACCCATTTGGATGCAGGTACTTCCATTGTTAAGAGATCTTCTCCTACTTCTCCTACATGATCAGTAGCAATCCAATAATCAATGAAGCCCTTTTTTCCCTGTTCAGTATTTGGTACACAAACACCTAATACGCCATTAACCGTGCCATTATTTAATTGGTATAGCTGGTGATCAAAGCCACTTTGGTTTACCTCTTGCCAAAATAGAGGTATTTCCGTTGTGTTCTCCCCATTTTGACAGTTGTATGTTCTTTTTACACCCACAATTTGAAACTTGTCTTTTTCAATAATTTTATATTTCATTGGTTCTGCTCCCTTCAAGCTTACCTGTATGACCAGGCGATTATATGATTGTAATGGTCCTTGCTTCTTTCTTGCTTCACTAGGCGTAACATGGTGCTGTTTTCGAAACGCTTTAGTAAAGGCTTCAGGAGTTTCATAGCCGTATTTGTAGGCGAGATCGATTATTTTTTGTTCAGTACCCAGCAATTCTTGTGCAGCTAATGTTAATCTTCTTCGCCGCAGATAATCTGCAATAGACATATCTGTCAAAATGGCAAATGTTCGTTGAAAATGAAAGACAGATGAATTAACCTCCTGCGCAATCTGTTCAATCGTAATATCTTCTAATAAATGTTCCTCCATATAATTAATGGCCTTTTGTATCGACTCAATCCAACTCATTGCTCTCACTCCTTGATTCCATATTAAAATAGATATTGCTATATAACCTGTCTTTTTATGCTAACTTCGGACAGGTTAAGATCTAACCGTATTGTTAGTATCTCTCCTTTGCTTAACCAACATAAAAAATATTGTAGGCTATAGAATGCATATTTTATAGTTAAGTTTAGTATAAACAGAAATGAAATGGAGGTTTTTTCTTGGTAAAATGGCAAGATCTGCTGCTATTTGCTTGAACGAAAGACAATCAATTATTAATTGTTTTGGAGGAAAAAAAACATGGGCTGATCCATCAGGTGGTAAGAGGCTGTAGACACTTTGAGGCACGCTACATTCAGGAGGATTTATAAAGAAACAGGCTATCTCATAAAGATTATTAAAGAAATTATGAAGTTGTGGATGTTCATGACTTTGAAACTGTCCTTGTTGGGGGGAAATAATAATCCAAGATCCAGATGAATTAATTTATGACATTGCATGGAAATCAAAGGGAGGAGGAAACCCGATTGCCATTAACCTTTCCAAACAATCGAGTATATTTTTTATTAAAAAAAGTCACGTCTCATCGACATGACCCCTCTTGTTAAATGGTGTAATTGTTTTGCTGATAAATTATTAAAGCGGAATGGATGACCGTCTGCTCTCCAATAAAGAGCGTATTGTATTTGATATCAAGTATGAAAAAGCTTTTTAAATCTACTAAAGCTCGGTTAATATCAAGTTCAAATTGCACAATATCATTGTTTTGAATTGTCACAACTTGAGTTATCTGTGTCATTGTCCACACTCCTTTAATCTTATGATAGAGCAAAAAGAAGTACATGTCACATAAAAAAGTTGGAGCTAAAAAAGCCCCAACACCTTTAGTACATCGTTAAATATTCCTCACGCTCCCAGTTATGGACACGTGTGCGATATTTATTCCATTCAATTTCTTTGGCAGCTGTAAATTTATCATAAATATGGTCACCCAATGCATTACGAACAATGGCATCCATCTCTAATTCGATAAGCGCAAATTCTAATGAGGATGGTAAACTATCAATCCCGTTCAACTCCCGATCTGCTGCTGTCATTTTATAAATATTACGGTCTACCGCAGCTGGTGGCGTTAAATCTTTTCGTATGCCATCCAGCCCAGATGCTAGAATAACAGCCATTGCTAAATAGGGGTTTGCTGCTGGATCAACTGAACGCAATTCAATTCGTGTAGATAGTCCACGTGCTGCTGGAATGCGAATTAATGGTGAGCGGTTTTGAGCAGACCACGCTACATAGCAAGGGGCTTCATAGCCAGGTACTAATCGTTTATAGGAATTGACAAGTGGATTCGTGATAGCCGTAAAGCCATGCACATGCTTCATAACTCCTGCCATAAAGCTACGTGCGGTTGTACTTAATTGCAAGTCTGCATGTTCATCGTAAAAGGCATTTTTATCACCTTCAAATAATGAGAGATTAAAATGCATTCCTGATCCATTGACCCCAAATAGTGGCTTTGGCATAAATGTTGCGTGGAGACCATGCTGTGCAGCAATCGTTTTTACTACCAGTTTAAATGTTTGGATATTGTCACATGCCTCAATAGCACTCGCATACTTAAAGTCGATTTCATGTTGGCCTGGTGCTACCTCATGATGAGACGCTTCAATTTCAAAGCCCATTCCCTCTAGCTCTAAAACAATATCACGACGACAGTTCTCTCCCAAATCAGTTGGCGCTAAATCAAAATAGCCCCCACTATCATTTAATTCCAGTGTCGGATGCCCCTTTTCATCCAACTTGAATAGGAAAAATTCAGGCTCTGGCCCTAAATTAAACGACGTAAAGCCCAGCTCCTCCATTTCCTTCAATACGCGTTTTAAATTGGAGCGCGGATCTCCTTCAAACGGTGTGCCATCTGGTCTTGCAATATCACATATAAAGCGAGCTACCTTCCCCTTTTCAGCAGTCCAAGGAAAAATCACGAAGGTATTGATATCAGGCTTTAAATACATATCTGATTCTTCAATACGCACAAAGCCTTCGATTGAAGAGCCGTCAAACATAACTTTATTATCTAGCGCTTTTTCTAATTGGCTGACAGGAACTTCCACATTTTTGATTGTCCCTAAAATATCCGTAAATTGTAGGCGAATAAATTTCACATTTTCTTCCTTCACTCGGCGTATAATATCTTCTTTGGTATAATGTTTCATTCTTCACCACTCCAATGTAATTTTAATTAACACGCATTTTTATAACTGATCTTAAAATACATTAAATTTTTAGAATAAGCAATATTTATGTAAGGTTTTATAACATACATTTTATCGAATATATTAATCCCTATTTTAGATTAATTTTTCTAACCACATTCCATCTCAAATAGCGATCTTTCATCTTTAAATAAGGGCAAAATTACTACTTTTTACAAAAGGCCTTTAGTCTTACAAAATTCTCCGTCCCTCTAAAAACAAACAGTCTAGTATCATGACTAGAGAGGAGGGATTCATTTCTTCCACATGTATCAAATGTAGATATATCAAGAACATCGTTAAAAAGATAACGCGTGAACACGATCCAAGAACCAAGATGTCAAAAATCCTATTGATTAAGTTTTACTTTATATCACAAAAGCCTTGTATAATGCGATATTTATTGGTAAATTTATAGCAAATTAGAATTTTATTTTATTCATATTATAAGTAAATACGGAGTATATAATTATGGTTAGAAATCATTATGTTGGCTTCCAGGAAATATTTAGTTATAGATACATAAGGCGGTGAATTTAGTAGGCATGTCAGTATTAATTATTGGCAGCGTAAGTAATGATGTGCTACGTCTGCAAAAGTATTTTCATCGTATAAGCATCCCAAATATTCATTGCTTTTCAACAACGGAAGCAGCAATGAACTATTTAGTAGATTCATCTTTGAAAGATGAACTGGAATTAATCGTACTTGACACTAAAATGACACTCAGCAATTGCGAGGAAATTTGTCAGCACATTCATGTACTTAAAAATTGGATAGATGTCCCTATCCTACTATCTACTACCTACGAAAAAAACATAACACTCGATAGGGTTTTTGAAGCAGGAATTTTCGACTTTATTTTAAAGCCGTTTGATTTTACTCATTTTAAGACTCGAATTCAAGTAGCCTTAAAATATCAGAGGGAAGCTAAGCTTCGAAAGCAGCAAGAAAGTATGATTCAAAAAGATTTGTTTGTTGCAAAAAAATTCCAAAAGAACGCACTATCTCCTCCATTAAATCTTGAGCAACTTCAGGTTGATGGTCTTTATGTAACATCCAATACACTAGGAGGTGACATGTACTGTTGGTTTAAGATTAATGACCATTTAACCGCCATTCTTCTGTACGATGCAATGGGGCATGGCATAGCTGCATCACTCGTTACTATGTCTATCAGATCATTACTAAAAGGAATGATTACTAAGTTAATTGATCCAGTAGCAGTAATCCAAGAACTTAACCGCCAAATATACGAGCTATTTTCTGATGAAGATATGGACCGTTTTTTAATGACAGCAATCTACATACTTCTAGATACAAAAAACGGAACTTTGCACTATGTGAATGCGGCTCATCCTTCTGGTTTTTTATTTGGAAAATATGGAGAAACAGTCTTCCTCCCAGCGAATACGCCTATCCTCGGACTATTCCCTACTATTCAAATAAATAAAAAAACAATACCTTTATCAGGCTGGCATCGTATTATTCTTTATACGGATGGACTATTAACATTGAACGAGCAAAACTCAATTGATATGGACTTTTTCTACGCTTATGCTTCACAGGATAACAGCTATGCACTACAAAAGTTTTCTCAAAAGTACAATTTATTTGATAATGATTACAGCGATGACATCACAGTCGTTTCAATAACAATTACATTAAAGGGTAGGTGATTGAAGATGGAATTCACACTCAATGTAAATCCTGATACACAAGCTATAGCCTTTATTGATCAAGTTATGGAGAATTATACAGATTTATATAATCTACCTTATAAACGAGAATTAAGATTTGTTGTTCATGAACTAGTCATCAATGCCGTAGAGGCTATGGGAAAAATTAATACACCCGTTCAAAAGGAGATTCAAATACATGTAGCCCAATCAAACGAAGAAATAAAAATAACAGTCACTGACGAAGCAAAAGGCATTGACCAAAAGGACTGGGACAAAGTTCTTCAATTCGATTTAGACAAACTTGATTATGCTGATCGTGGACGCGGTTTATTTTTTGTCAAAAATATGGTCGACCATATTTGGTTCGAAAATATTTCTAAAACAAAATTTTTAGTTGGTATTTCCAAAAAGATTCATCTATAAAGTAAACGTAAAATTGGGGGCGTTTTAATGAAGTTATCTATACGAAAGAAAATGAATCTGCTTATATTTGGGTGTATTATTTTACTTACTTCCCTTTTAGCAGGAGTCAATTTTTTTGTTGCCAAGAACAATCTATTAGAAAGTGCTGATACAAAGCTTTTATCAGATATACAGTTAAGCTATGAATATTTAGACGCTAAATATCCTGGAGAATGGTCCATTAAAAACAACCAACTCTATAAGGGCAATATCAATATGGTAGAAAACTTTGAGGTAGCTGATAAAGTTGGAGAACTCACAAACGGGAATGCTGTCTCCATCTTTCAAAACGATACGCGTATAAGTACCAATATAGTGGATAATGGTCAACGCGCTTTAAATACCAAGGTTTCCGACGAGGTTGCTACTGTTGTGCTAGGAGAAAAAAAGCGCTTTATCGGTTCTGCAAATGTCTTAGGAAGTTTGCATCAAGCAGCCTATGATCCAATTGTAAATAGTCAAGGCGAGGTTATCGGTGTATGGGCAACCGCTGTCCCTACCGCTCCTTATATAAGCATTGCCACAAAATCAGCACTGGAGAATGTAGCTATTTCCTTAGTAATCGCCATTGTAATGATCGGAGGAATTAGTTGGTTCTTACAAAAGCAAATTGTTAATCCTATTAACATTCTAAGTACCAATGCCAAGGAACTAGCAGAACTAAATTTAAATGTTAAACTGTTAAACCCTAAAGGCAAAGATGAAATCGCTGAATTAGCTCGCGCATTTAGTAGTATGAAAAATCATTTAACAGAGACGATAAAGATTGTGGCTGGTAGTGCACATCAAATTGCAAAGTCGTCACACACTTTGGCAGAATCATCACATCAAACAAGTGAAGCATCTAATCAGATCGCACTAACAATGAATGAAATCGCCGTTGGTACTACCACTCAATCTGATCAGGCTGAGCGAATAGTTTCAATGATGCAAAAAACGATTGAAGAAGTATCAAACAGCTTACAAAAGGCCGAAATCACTTTAAACAGCGCTATCGAATCCACACATATCGCGCGTAAAGGAGAAGAAGCCATCAATGAAGCGATTATGCATCTAAGTGATGTTACGAAAACAGTGTCTTATGCAACTGATTCTATCCAAAAATTAGGCAAGCGCTCTGAAGAAATTGGTGGTATTATTACCGTTATCACTGGCATCGCAGAACAAACGAATCTGTTAGCACTCAATGCGGCCATCGAGGCAGCACGAGCAGGTGATCAAGGAAAAGGTTTTGCTGTCGTTGCATCAGAGGTTCGTCAGTTAGCTGAACAGTCAAGTTTAGCAGCTGGACAAATTACTAATCTTATTAATGATATCCAAGCGGAAACATCTGTGACTGTACGGACAATGGAAAGTAATTTACTAGCTGTCGAGGAGCAAGTAACAATCATCAATAAAGGCGGAAGTGCCTTAAAAGAAATTGTGGAGAAAGTTGTCGAAACTGAAGAAGGTGTCGAACAAATGAAAGTGGCATTTACACATGTTAACGACAACTCCTTAGGTGTGCAACAGGCTATCCAAGATATTTCTCGCATCATCGAGGATGCTGCAGCAGCTACAGAAGAGATTGCCGCAACCTCAGAAGAGCAATATGCGACTGTTGCAGAAATTACACAAAGCTCAGATGAGTTATCATCAATTGCTGATAAATTACAAAATGAAGTGAATAAATTTAAGTTTGAATAAATCCCCAAACAAGAAAAGAAAAATGGAGGCGCTATAGGATGAATCAGAAGAAAATTGCAATGAATATTGACACAAAGGCTGATTATATTGTGATTGCGTTTACAGGCGATTTAGAATACGGGATGATTGAAGAAATAAAGTCAGAGCTTCAAACACTTAGCTTAGACACAAAACACGGATACATTATCGATATGCAAAGGGTAACAAATATTGATAGTACTGGATTCGGTATGATCGTTAATTTCGCTAAGAAGGTGTCTGTAAAAGATAAGAAAATCGCCATTATTGTCGTCGATGATTTCATTCGCAACTTATTCGCTATTTCACAGGTTGATAAAGTATTCCCTATTGCCGAAAGTGAAGAACAAGCAAGGAAGATTATTAAAGAAGATTGGCTAGGTGAGCTATCGCTTAACGACTATTAATTTTTGTTATACTAATAAAAAGGTGTATTCCGTCTAATAGGAATACACCTTTTCTTTAATACTGCAGTAGCATATTAACAAACACAACTAGAATGATAATCGGTACAACAACTAACATTAACATACGGTATGTCGAATAATAGCCTTGTCCCATTTGACTACCCGTTAGCAATTCTCTCTTCACAAATTCTTTATCTACTACATAGGCAATAAAAATAGCAATGAATAAATTCCCTAGTGGAAGCATGATATTTGACACTAAAAAATCGGTTGCATCAAAAATACTTTTCTCAAAAATCATTATATCCGACAAAACACTCGAAGAAAGTGCAGCTGGAATAGCTGCAATAAACACGACTATACCAAGTAAAAGTGTCCACATTGGACGGGATTTCTGACTATTCTCCATAAATGCTGCGACAATAATCTCATATAAACTAAATGATGACGTTAATGTAGCAAATAAAAATAGCAATAAAAACATAGCTAAAAACACTTCACCGAATGGCATTTGACTAAAAGCTGTTGGTAGCACCATAAATAGCAAACCTGGACCTGCTGCTGGCTCTAAATCAAAGGCGAACACCACAGGGAAAATTGCTAATCCTGCTAAAAATGAAACAAGCACGGTTAACAACACTACAGAACCTGCTGAATTCGGAAGACTGACATCTTTTTTTAGATAAGAGCTATATGTAACTAGACAAGAAAAGCCTACTGCTAACCCAAAGAACGATTGCCCTAGGGCTTCTAATAATGCCTTACCCGTAATATTCGAGAAATCTGGCCATAAGAAGAATTTTACCCCTTCCATTGCCCCATCTAATGTAACAGCACGCACAACAAGGACAATGAACATTATGAAAAGTAACGGCATCATCCATTTATTGGCCTTTTCAATCCCATTTTGTACACCTAATGAAATCACAAGTACGTTGACCAATGTAAACAACACTAGACCAACTAGCGTAATCCAAGGTGTGCCTATAATTTTTCCAAATAATTCAGTTGGATCTACTGCCGGATCAATTACCGCGCCAGCTACACCTAGCCCACTATAAATAAAGATCCAACCTCCAACTACGCTATAAAAAGTTAATAATAAAAAACAACCTAGCACGCCCATTCGACCAATCCAAGCCCAGCCTGGCTTAGTTGGAGCAATTTTTTTATACGCTGTTACAGCCTCGGATTGTGTACCACGTCCTAAAACATACTCGGATAATAACATCGGTAGCCCTATTAACAAGGTAAATAACACAAAGATAAGGAAAAATGCTCCCCCACCACTTTGTCCTGTTACATAGGGAAGTTTCCAAATTGCCCCTAGTCCGATCGCCGCACCAGCTGATGCTAAAATAAAACCTAATTTACTAGACCATTGTCCTTTTTTTCCACTCATCTCTTCAAACTCCTCAAACATTCTAAACTCTTCTCTATTTTACATGAAAATGTAGCTTTCGACTAGGTTATAATCATAAAGTACTATTTAGCTATTTTACTCTATTACTTTTTTCTATATTTATCCGTTAGTTTTGCCTTTCTATTCTTCACACCTTTTCCTATCCATCGTTCCTTCCAACAAAAAAACCTCAGGTATATTGACCCGAGGTTAGTAAAAATTATTTTGTTATATAGATAGAACGCTGGCGGTCGATCCATTTGCGCATTGTTGTAAATAAAAATGCCATAATAGCCGTTAATAAAATACCTTTCACAATGTTAAATGGTAAAATCCCAGCGATAATCATTTTATAAAGTGAATCACCTACAACAGGCTCCATACCTAAGAAGTATGTGTACATCGGTAAAAATACTGCGTAATTTAAAATACTCATGCCTACTGCCATTACAACTGTCCCAGTCGCTAAACCTCCAACAAGACCAGCAATTGTTTTAAAGCGATTAAAAATAAGGCTTACTGGTAAAATAAATAAAATACCCGTTGCAAAGTTGGCCATATGACCTACTGGCACACCTGTTGGCGTTCCAGAGAAAATCCAATCCAATACATTTTTAAATAATTCTACTAAAATACCAGCTACAGGCCCCATTGTGATGGCTGCTATTAATGCAGGCATATCACTAAAGTCCACTTCCAAAAATGCTGGGAATGGTGGAATTGGGAAATTAAAAAGCATTAATAAAAACGAAATACTGCTCAGCATGCCAATCGTAATAAACGATTGGAGTTTAACATTTTTCTTCATAGAAAACTCTCTCCTCTTTGCTGATTCAATCTCGCAAGAAGAAAGGTGACGATCTTTCAATTGTTAGCACGAAAAAACCCTTATGCATGAAGAGCACAAGGGAGAAAGGCATGACGAATAAGCGTCAATTTAAACTATTTTTGAGCACCGTTTAAAAAGCCATACAAAAAAAGCGCTCGGTCATAGTTTATTTCATAACAATGAATGACGATCGTACCTCCATCTTCTCCCATCCAGACTTTAACTGTCGGCCTCGGAATCACACCAAGTCAGCCATGCAAATAAATTTGCACAGGTCGCGGGCTGAAGAGCGAAGCATAAACCATTCGAGTTAATGGAAACATTAACGGTTCACCACTCTATTACCGCCGGTCGGGATTTTCACCCTGCCCCGAAGATGAATCATATTATTTTATACTACAACCTTACTATAATTAATTATTAAGAAAAAGTAAATAGTTCTGCTTAAAAAAATCCGATTAGATTTGTATGTATTATAAAAATGGAGCATTCCATGTTACAGGGATGCTCCATTTTTGATTCTGACTAAGGCATAGATTGTTTATTTGGCCCCACAGGCTTTGGCAAATACGTTTTTAAATCGAATCCTTCCCAGCTTTCTTGGACCACATTATCTAAGCGTAATTGTTGGTCAAAGCTAGCAGCAGTTAACATCATAGCTTCAATCAATTGGGTAGCGCGAATCGGCTCCATCGATGCTAAATCTAAGGGAATATCGAATGTTACGACTACACCTTCCGCTTCCTCTTTCACGGTATATGTTACGTTTTCAGGAACCACTGTTACATAAACATCATCATTTTTGTTTTTCATTAGTGTAAGTGCCTCTGTAACATTAGCAAATGTTTGACGGAAATCTGGTGACAGATATTCTGCCCCATTACCATCTTGGTATAAATAATAATTAAAATGCTTAGCGTTTGTTAATGACATGGCTTGACTTGGCTCACCCTCTTGAGAAAACTCATAAGGTGTGCCATCTTCATTTTGAATCTCAACTTCCGTATATTCAGAATCCGAGAAGGTATCCTCTAAAGTCCCTTTGTATTCATTAACGGTAGCTGATGCAACATCATAGTCATTGTCCTTTGGTAAAACGTGGACAAGCTTGTCTTCCTTCTCCTTCAGTTCACCTTTAAAAGGATGATATTCCGTAAACCCTTTGGCTTCTTCATCTATTTGAGGAGCATATTTTTCATACATCTGTAAGGTAGAAGGCTTTTCTGTTCCAAAATCAGTTGCTACACGCTCATTTGGTATCACATATGTCATCGGAACACTTTCTGCATCGCGTCCTGCCAAACCAATACGGAAAACGACAGCATCTTTCACATCTTCCTCATAGACAGACGACCGTAAAGATAACATACGCTCATGCTCCGATACAATACTGGATTGAAGTGCCTCATCCTGGGTTGCTGCCTCTTTAGCAGAACGATCTTCCTGTAACGTAGCGTAATTAGCCTTTTCTGGCGTACTAGCGAGATCTTTTTGGCTAGCGCCATTATTCATGAACATGAAGCCAACGAGTACCGTTATCGCGAAAACTGCTGCTACACTCGTAAAAATCGGCATTTTTCGGAACTTTAAGCGTGATGGTCGTTCATCTTGAATTAAAGGTTTACTTTCTGGTTGTGCTTCTTCATTCTCTATAGGTTGTTGTATTGCTTCTTGAAGGTGACTATTATCCTGCAAGCGAGCATCTGCCATTAACCGATTTAATATTTCTTCTTTTGAACGGCGGTCAGAAAGCTTAGGGGCATTGTTCAAGACATGTTCAAGCTGTTCATCATCAAATGGCTTATGTGTCATTGCCGTTTCGCCTCCTGTTCTCTAATCGGCTGTAGCTGTTGCCTTAAAAATTTAATGGCTCGATGCTGGGTCGTTTTTACCTTAGCTTCTGTCCAATCTAGTATTTGCGCTGTTTCTGCAATCGATAAATCTTGAAAATAGCGCATTATAATGACCATTTTTTGGTCGCCTGTGCAGTTTTCAAGTGCTGAATCTACCTGCATAAATTCATCACTGGCCTGTAGCATATCTTCCGGTGATGGCGTGGTTGAATGGAGCTGTTCCGTTTCCCAGTCAAAGAAATCATGTGAATGCTTTTGACGTACAGCTTGCTTTCTAAAATGATCAATCGCTACATTTTTAGCAATAGCAAATAGCCAAGTTTTCTCACTACTATTCCCTGCAAATTGATCGTATGAGCGCAACACTCGTACATAAACTTCATGTGCTAAATCTTCGGCAAGTGTACGGTTTTTTACTAAATAGATTAAAAACTGAAACACGTCTTGGTGATATGCATCGTATAGTCGATGGAACACGGAGTCATTCAAAGCACTCCACCCCCGTTCTATAATATTTGTCGTCTTACATTCATAGAAGTTACAGCCAATTAATAGCAATACTTGTTATTAATCGAACGGTAAATAAAACGTGAAGGTCGTACCCTCTTTCAACACACTGTCTACCATAATATTACCTGAGTGTGCCTTCACAATATTTCTAGCGATGGCTAAGCCGAGACCAGTTCCACCCTTGGAACGAGTACGTGCCTTATCGGCTTTATAAAAACGTTCAAAGACATAGGGTAAGTCCTCTTGAGGAATGCCATGTCCTGTATCTTGAACAGATATTTTAGCAAATGTCGGCTCCTGCTCTACTTTCACAGACACAGACCCTTCATCTGTATGTCTAAGGGCATTGTCGACTAAATTTGTAAGCACTTGTTCAATGCGATCCTCATCTATATTAATCATGGCCTCGTCATTAAATTCACTTTCAAACAACAAACGAACGTGCTTTTCTTTTGCTACTTGTGAAAACTTTTGTGTAATACGTTCAAATGTAGAATTAATTGGTAATTCATCTTTATAAAGCGTCATATGCCCTGATTCCATGCGTGCCAAATCTAATAGATCTGTCACAAGGCGGCCCATTCGCTTCGATTCATCATAAATAATCTTGGTAATCTCATTTCGCTCTTCCTGATCCTGAATAAAATCGTCATCCATTAATGCTTCCGAGTAACCTTGAAGCATGGCAATCGGTGTTCGGAGCTCATGAGAGACATTGGCAATAAAATCGGATCTTAGTTTTTCTAAGCGATGCTGTTCAGTCATATCACGAATTACAGCCACAGCGCCACGTATCATTTCACCACTATAAAGGGGACTAATAGTAAATGTATAATAGCTGCCATCCATTTCAATTTCCTCTTCTAGTTTATCCTCAAACATCAGCACATGATCAAGCATATGATACAGCTCTGGCGGGATAGGTTTTGCACTTTGTGAGCCTTTATTCACAAACCACTTTTGCATTAGACGTTCAGCTGGTGGATTACTTAATAATATTGTACGATCCCGATTAAATGTAATCACTGCATCTGTCATGGATGTCAAAATATTAGAAAGCTGTTCGTTTTCTTGATTGATAACCTCTAAATTATGCTTTAATTGACGGCCCATTTGGTTGAAGGCAACGGCAAGCTGACCAATTTCGTCATTTTGGGTAGTAGGCATTTTTGCTTCAAAATTCCCTTTTGCAATTTCAAAAGCTAATTCACGCATTTTTCTTAATGGCGAAGTTATACGTGAAGAAAGGAAGAATGCGAAGAATGTCGTCAACACAAATGCTATGAAGGCTGCTAAAAAGACAATTTTCGTTGTTTCCTTAGACGTTTTATGTAGCGCATCTGGGCTTTGATAGATGAAGACAGCTCCATGTACTGCATTTTCCACATTTAAGGGAAAACCAAGTACGACATAAGATTCCATCTTTTCTTGATCAGTTGAAGATGGCATCATCATTTCTTTAATAATTGGTTCATCTGATTGAAACACTTCATGAAAAGATTTATTGGCTAAAATAGTATCTTGTATTTCTTTTTTGTTGACACCCTCTTGCATCGCAAAAGACACTTCAACATGACTGATTGCGATCAATGCATTGGTCCCTGTAGGTAAAATATCTTTTAATAATTCCGAGGTAGATTCGGCTGTTTCATTGTCATCTACTATACTTGCTACCGTTGCAGCTGTTTGTCGCAATGAAATTTCCGCTTGCTGCATATGGTAATTTTGAAGAAATTCAAGCATTAATACCGTGAAAACAAATAATACAAATGAAACGAGAAGCAATATGGTTACCCATAGCTTCCCGACAACACTATTCCATATTCTATTCATTGACAACCTCAAATTTGTATCCAACGCCCCAAACCGTCACAATCATTTTAGCAGCGTTTTCAGAAACTCGGTTGAGTTTTTCACGTAAACGTTTTACATGTGTGTCCACTGTACGTAAATCACCAAAGAAGTCATAATGCCATACCTCTTTTAGTAGTTGTTCACGGTCAAATACTTTGTCTGGTGATTTCGCTAAAAAGTACAGCAATTCATACTCTTTCGGTGTTAAATTAACCTCAATGCCCTCTGCAGTCACACGGTGTGCATCATGATCAATCATTAAGTGTTGGAACACCACTAAATCTTTTGAAGAAGACGCATTAGTGGTTGGTGAGAAAGCCTGTGAACGACGTAAAATAGCCTTCACACGTAACACAACCTCACGAGGACTAAATGGTTTTACGATATAGTCATCTGCACCAAGCTCAAAGCCTTGTACACGGTTTGCTTCTTCGCCTTTGGCAGTTAATAAAATAATTGGCGTTGCTGCGCGCTCTCGAATTTCTGCACACACTTCTAGCCCATCTTTTTCAGGCATCATAATATCAAGTAAAATACAGTGATACTCTTTTTCTAAAGATTTCTCGATCGCTTGTTCTCCATTTTCGGCCTCGTCAACAAGGTATCCTTCTCGCTCAAGATACATTTTTAATAAGCGGCGAATACGATCCTCGTCATCTACTACTAATACTGAAATATTTTCTGACACTTTCACGATCCCTCTCTTCCAATCTTTCTCTAACTTCTATTGTACATGGTGTGACACATATTGAAAAGAAAAGAAAGCCTCTTCGCTACAGCGAAAAGGCTTGTTGCTTCACAGGTTATGCGTAGGAGTGTAAACCTGCAAGAATTAAGTTAACAGCAATTAGATTGAATAAAATAATCCCAAAACCAATTAGTGCTAACCAAGCAGATTTTCGACCTTCCCAGCCTTTTGATAGACGTAAATGCAGGAATGCTGCATAGAATAACCATGTAATAAGAGCCCATACTTCTTTTGGATCCCAACCCCAGAAACGACTCCAAGCAATTTGTGCCCAAATCATCGCAAAGATTAAAGCACCAAGGGAGAATACAGGGAAACCAATCAGCACTGAACGATAACCAATTTCATCAAGTAATTGTAAATTGACACGTTTAACAAGTGGTTGGAAAATGGCACTAATTCGACGGCGAGCAATTAAACGAATTAATAAATACAACACAGATCCTACCATTAATGACCAAACAACAGTTGTTAATTTTTTAGCATTAATTAACGCTGGCATTTCTACTAATGGTGACATGCCATGTTCTTCTATCACTTCATATTCATTCATACCGAATACTGGAGGTAAATTGTAAATAATTTTACGAGTAGTTCCTTCTTTATCCACATAATTATAGCTAGACTCATAATCCATAGCACTAAATGTAGATGTTACCGCAACAAATCCAATAACTACTACAAGACAGTACATGACTGCTTCTAACCAAAAACGTTGTTTAGAGGGCTTTGTTAAATCTACTACTTTTAATAAGTAAATAAGTCCTGCCACAGCACTAATGGCTAAAATAGATTGCCCTAATGCTGCTGTAATAACGTGAATTGTTAACCAATGACTTTGTAATGAAGGCACTAATGGACTTACTTCTTTCGGGAACATTGCTGCATAAGCAATAATTAAAAGCGCTACAGGTAATGCCACTAATCCAAGTGCAGTCAAACGATAAATAAAATAAATTAAGATAAACGCGCCAACAATGAACATACCAAAGGCAGTTGTAAATTCAAACATATTACTTACTGGCGCATGTCCTGTATAAATCCAACGCGTAATAAAATAGCCAAGCTGTGATAGGAAACCAATAATAGTAACCACAATGGCAAGCTTGCCCCATTTGCCAGTATTTTTACCAGTAGCATTACCTTGCTTAATTGAACCACCAAATAATAATGTCGCAACTAGATAAGCAATAAACGCTACAAATAGTAAGTTTCCACTTAAGTCAATCAAACTCATAAGGTGTTGTCACCTTCCTTTTCTTTAATGCCACCATTAGTGGACTCTTCGCCAGCCTCATCTTTCTCTAACTGATCTTTATACGGAGGCAATGCAGCAAATGTTGTAACAGCATCTAAATCCTTTTTCATGCTGAACATATTTTTGTTGACATGGGCAGCCATTAACACACGGCCGTCTGGTTCCACTTGAAGCCATAAACGACGATGATTCCAGTAAGAGCCAATGGCAACACCGATCATAAAGATGACCCCACCAACAAACAGAATAGGGATGGTGCTATCTTTTCGCACCGTAATACCTGACATATCACGCATCTCTGCACTAGCAAATTTCATTCTATATTTATTTTCACCCAGTGGTTCTAAAGGAGGCTGCATAATTTCAACAAAGCTTACTTCTCCTTCAGGTGTTTCTGGTGTAGTCATTTTAAATAAAAATGCAGGATTATTTGGAATAGACGTTTTTGTCTGAGGTTCACCATTTTCAAATCCATCAAAATCAGGTGTATAGACAAGAATTTGAACGGATGAACCATTCCCTAAATCATATTCTTTTTTAGGATTTGTTAAATCAATCTCTACCTTACCTAATGATTTCTCTGTCGTCTTATTAATTAATTCAAAGTTCATCTGTTTTAATTCATTTAGACGATAATCCATCTGGTAAAGAGCAAAGCCATCTTCTTTCAAAGGATGGTTTACACGAATGGAATAGTCTTTTACTTTTTCTAGATTTTCCGTATCCCCAGGCAATGCGTCTTCAGGTTGCTTGTATAGTGTAATATCGGTTTGGAAGTTTTTAGCCACTACATTCACACCCTGTTTAACTTGCTCACCTTGAGGTGTATTATCATGTGTTTCTAAAACAAAATCACGGTTTTCAATGAAATAGCCTTCCATTCCAGTGATAGCACGTGTTTCACCTTCACGCACCCATATCGATTCATCAACATAGAATCCTGGGACTAGACGTAGCATGACCCCACCTAAAAAAATGATGAGACCTACATGGTTTATGTACGGACCGTAACGAGAAAAGCGTCCTTTTTCAGCTAAGAGAGCGCTACCATCTCGACGAACAGAATACTTCATCTCAGTCATTTTTTGAGCCACTTTATCAAGCGTTTCCTCCGCACTCGTTGACACTTGTCCTTCTGCAACAATACGCTGACGCTTCATAAAGCTTTCATGTCTTTTAACACGTTGATTCTTTAATGATTTGTAAAGTGGAATGCCTCGGTCAAGACTTGCCACTATAATTGATACCGCTAGCATACCAACCAAAATCTGGAACCACCATGAGCTATATAAATCCGAAAGCCCCAGCGTATAATAGATTTTACCGAATGTACCATATACGTCTGCGTAGTAAGCCCCCTTCTCCATATCAGAAGCTTTTACGTAAAACTCTTGTGGTAGTAATGTTCCGACTGAAGCAGCAATTAATGTGATAATAATTAAGGATATACCCACTTTAACACTTGAGAAGAAATTCCATATTTTATCAACAAATGATTTGTTATATGTTTTGGAGCGAATGGCCATACCATCATAGCGCATATCAACAACCTTATTTTGTTTTTCTTCTTCAGTTAAAGGACGACCACATTTCTCACAAAGCTTCGTGCCGTATGGATTACTATGACCACAAGCACAAATGATTTTTTCCATCGTCATTTACTCCTTATTTGGCTTCACTAATTCCATGTACGAAGCAATATCTTTCTCCGTCATTTCACCTGTAATAATTTTGGCCACTTTGCCTTCTGGATCAATTAGCACTGTTGCAGGTAATTGTCCTACATTATAAGCAGTCATAACACTTTTTGTTTTGTCGATAACTACTGGAAATGACAACCCATATCGATCGACAAAATTCTGTACTTCAAAATCTGTTTGAGCAATATTAACAGCTAATGTTTGTACACCGTGATCTTTAAATTCTTGATACTGATTGTCCATTGCGGGCATTTCTTTCTCACAAGGCTTACACCAAGTTCCCCAGAAATTTAAAAATACCCCTTGTCCTTTATAATCCGACAATTTATGTTTTTCACCGTTTAAATCTACTAACGTGAAGTCAGGTGCCTCAGAGCCCACTGCTACTAACTCTACTTTTTCCTTTGTTGCTGTTCCATATACTGTGTACCCGATTGCCAACGCTAACACAGCTAAAATGACAGTTCGCAGTACAAGACGCTTTTTCTTTTTCTCCAAGTTAATAAACCCCCTATCAATTACGGCTTGCGTTGTTTTTACATATTGAAGAGACAAATAGAACTTTTTCACTCTCTATACGTCTATAAGTATGTAAAAACTTCTTTCACATTGACGTCAACAATACCGGATTAAATGTGTTACAGCTTATTTGAACAAACTGCTACTAGGTGTACTATTCTCACCTATTATAGCAAAATGATACAAAAACACTTAGCTATTAATTATGAATGATTTATGAACGATTTCACCACAAAGAAAGTGTAAACATCCAAATACCTCTTGTGGTATCCACACTTTCTTCTAGCAAAATTGCATTAATCAAGCTTTCCTGTTTCTGCTAACACACGTAGTTGCTTTACTTCATGCTTTGATAATTCACGGTATTCTCCTGGAGCAAGGCCAAATAAATCTAAGAAAGCAAAGCGTTCGCGTTTTAATTTAACAACGGGTGTTCCAATCGCTTCAAACATACGACGAACTTGGCGATTGCGCCCTTCATGAATCGTGATTTCACAAATAGCTTTGCCCGCTTTTTCATCGAAAGATGTCATACTTACCTTAGCAGGTGCTGTCTTACCATCCTCTAATTTGATCCCTCGTTGAAGCTTTTTAAGCCCTTCAATTGTTGGCACACCTTTGACACGAGCGATATATGTTTTGTCAATTTTAAATTTCGGATGTGTCAACATATAGGAAAATTCTCCATCATTTGTCAATAGCAATAATCCAGATGTATCATAATCAAGACGACCAACTGGGAAAATACGTTGCGGAATATGATGAAATAAATCTGTGACAGTTTTGCGTCCTTTATCATCTGTAACTGCAGAAATTGTTCCACGTGGTTTGTAAAGCAAGAAATATACCTTATCTTCTTTTTCTAGTTTCACACCTTCTACTTCAATTGTATCGGAATTAGATACCTTTGTTCCTAACTCACGAACCACTACACCATTTACTTTAACTTTACCTTCTAAAATCAATTGCTCTGCCTTGCGCCTTGACGCAACACCTGCATAGGCAATGACCTTTTGTAATCTTTCCATTTTTTCACCTCTAGTTTTCTTTCACATTGACACGTTCGTCATCATTCGATTTCGATCCAATGAATAGGGTTATTTTTCCCGCTAATCTGTGAAAATTATGTCATACTTTTAGACATTATTAAAGAAAAACAAATTTCACATTTTTTAATTGAGTATTCCGACTAATTTCTCATTCGCTAATTTCTTAACATTGAACCTACTTTTTGTTTTATTTACTTGCAGTATACTCATTTGACAAAAAGGTGATGCGATTCGTAAAACCTTTATTTTTACAGACAAAAAAGCTACCATTCGGCAGCTTTTATTTGTATACATTTTCAATTGTTAGGCCACGTTGATTTAACTCATTGGCTATATAGTTTTTAGCCAGTATCATGTTGCCTGCCAAAGGTTCTTTAATTGTAGAACCATCTTGAAATGTAAAAACCAGATGATCAGGCTTTGTCACACCGCTTTTTTCTAGATTAACCTGCTCAACTTTCACTATTTCTTCCCACTCGACAAAATTTACTTTTAAACTAAATAATGGATTCATATGAATACCTCTTGAATCTATCCATTTATAAGTATTAAAGCTTAATGCGATGAAACCTACGGCAATTAATAAGGAAGTAGATACTAGACCACGTTTTATATTCTTTCTTTTTTTCGTTTTAGGTATGATCAAATAATTGATTAGTAGTACGAGGGCCATAACAAATAAAGAGACCATAAAGATAATATAAGCATTAAAATAAGGTGCAAAATAATAAAATTCATTAGGTCGATATAGTATCTCTTGAATTGGATATAGTAGAATGACAGGGACAATTAAACTTGATAAGAATAAGATAATGATTAGACCAAACTGAATTTGCCTACCATTACTTTCCATAGAAGCATTCCTCAATTTCCTCACCATCTTTCCGAAAATTAAGAATTTTACATTCATTATCATTTTACCAAATTTAATAGCAATTAATCAAATAATGTAAAAAATCAGCAAATCGTTTTTAACGATCCGCTGATTCAACTTTTACTGGTGTTGCATAAATACGTTCTTCTCCAATAAAGATCGACAAGACTGCTTCTTGGCGTTTCCTTGAAACATGTAATACTTGCCTCACCTGTTCTTTTTCCTCTTTATTTAACTGTAGTCGAACGGGCTCTTGTAAACGAATAGCCAACTTTTTATTGACATTGTATTTACCCTTTTTCACTACTGTTTCAAGACTATAATCTTGCCATACTTTATTGGATAAGCCTCGATGTACATTCCAATCGTCTGATTCATTTAATGTAACGACAATGCAGATTTGCCCATCCTTTTGAAAGGCCGTTGCAAGTGTTCGTCCAGCAACCTTAGTAAAGCCCGTTTTTCCAGCGAAAGCAGTACCAGTGGCTGACTTTAAGGAACTTACAGGCTGTTCTGTCTCATCATCTATATCTGCCGCCATTCCTGAGCCTTCTCTTAATAGTCGGTGTTTATTTTCCCATAGCATTCCATTTACTGTATTTGCCCGATAAAGTACCGTTGAAGCAATTTTCTCAAATGTTTTATTTTGCAAAGCAAGTCTTAACATCTCAGCAGTATCTCTTGCAGACGATAAATGCTCATCATGATGAAGACCAGAAGGATTCATAAAGACGGTATTGGTAAGACCTGCAATAACAGCTCTTTCATTCATTAATTTGACAAAACCCTCTAGAGACCCTCCTACATGTTCGGCTAAAGCTGTTGCAGCATCATTGCCGGAACGTAGCATTAAGCCGTACAATAACGTTTCAACTGTCACCGTTTCACCAGCCTGTAAGTAAATAGAACTCCCCTCAGCCATAGCAGCCTTCGGAGATATGACAACTTCTTCCTGCAAGTCACTATTTTCAATTGCCACAAGTGCTGTCCAAATTTTCGTTAGACTAGCAATAGGTAATCGTTCATCGCTATTGGACCCTATTAAAATCCGTCCAGTCTCGCCATCTAAGACAGCATAGCCGCTTCCTCCTCTTGCTAAACTAGTCTGAGGAAGCATTACCATTAACACAATGATCATAAACAGTGTTAAACGAAATAACCGAAGCAAGGAGCCACTCCTTATTCAATGTGATAGGAAATTATAGATATTATTTATGTTGAAGACAACGCATTATAACATTATTTTGCCACACTAAATGTTTCTTGGAATTTGGTCATAAATAAATCTGTTTCTTGTTCTGTTTCAACAAGATCCTCCTCAGGTAGAGGAGGCATTTCTTCTATACTATTTAAGCCAAAATAATGTAAAAACTCTTTTGTTGTTCCATATAAGATGGCACGTCCAGTCCCTTCTGACCGACCTACCTCTTTAATTAATCCTCGCGAAACTAACGTCTGGATTGGACGCTCACACTTGACACCGCGCAAATCTTCTATCGCTACACGTGTAATGGGCTGTTTGTATGCCACTATTGCCAACACTTCGAGGGAGGCCTGGGATAAGGATTGCGCAGTTGGATTTTCTACTAATCTTTGAATCGTATCGGCAAACTCAGATTTTGTAATGAGCTGATAGACGCCTGCAATTTCTTTCACCGTAATTCCTCTTGCTAAATCTTCATCATACGCTTCCCTTAATGTATTCATTGTTTGAAGGATCAACTCTTCCTGTTCTCCTAAAAGTTGTGAGAGTTGTTTAATCGTTAAGCCATCATCTCCCACAACAAACAATAAGGCTTCAATTCTACTCTGTAACATTGATGTTTTCGTCATCTTCCCATTCCTCCTTCTGTAAGGTAACCGTTAATTCTTCAAAGTTACCATCTTGCTCTACGATGACGACCTGACGTTTCATCAGTTCAAGAAGAGATACAAACGTCAGAATAAGTGTTGGCTTATCTTCATAGGGAAAAAGCTCGAAAAATGATGCACGTCCACCTGTTAATCGTAACGAATCCACAACAGAGCGCATTTGATCTCTTACTGATCGCTCCTGCCTTGCTACAGTAGTTTTTAATGGTTTTTTTAATTTTTTGCGACGCATCAATTTTTGAAATGCGCCAAGCATATCATAGATATTCACATTCAAATCAAATAAAGCCATCTGTTCTTCTGAGGCTAATCCTGTTAAATCAGCAGGTGGCCTCGTAAATACCTGTGCTCGGTCTGTTTCAAGCTCCTGCAAATTACTAGCTGCTTCTTTGTATTTTTTATATTCGATTAAGCGTTGCACCAGTTCTTCACGAGGGTCAGGGCCGTCCACTTCTAATTCTGCGTCCTCCATCTCTCCTTCGTGAATTGGCAATAACATGCGGCTTTTAATTGCCAGTAACGTTGCTGCCATCACTAAATATTCACTTGCTTCATTTAACTCTAGTACTTGCATTGCGTGTATATGGTCGATATATTGTTGTGTAATTTCAGCCATTGGGATATCATAGATATCAATTTCCAATCTGTGAATTAAATGCAATAATAAATCAAGAGGCCCTGAAAAGGCTTCTAATTTTACTTCATAAGACATTATTTTACCACCCTGAGATTCTATGTTCTTTAAGTATAGTGGAAAGGAGTCCAAAATGCATCCACAGCATCATACTTTATTTATAGATTACTGTGCCTATTTTAATGGCAATCAAGATTTTTTTGAATGCCATGAAGTGCTAGAGGAATATTGGAAGGAAATTGCACCTGGCGATAAAATGCATCCACTTGTCGGCTATGTGCAGCTGGCAACAGGTTTCTATCATTGGCGACGTGGTAACAACACTGGTGCTATACGAATACTAGAAAAAGCACTTCATAACTTTCAAGAAAATGAAGGGCATGTTTTTTTCCAAGAAATTGATTATCTTGAACTCCTAACACAAATAACAAAAGCTATCACTTCGATTAAAACGGGCAAGTCCTTTCAAACTTTCCAGCTCCCTCTTTCACCTCACTTGCTGGATTTAGCCCTAGCACGTATAAAGCTTTTGCCATCAAATAGCTCAAATTATCTTCTTCATAAACATATGCTTCGAGATCGCTCACATATTCTTGCAGAGCGACAAGAAAGCAAACAAAGAAAAAGCAGACGTTGTTAATCGTCTGCTTTTTCATCGATACAATGAATACATTTTTGAACAAAACTACGTGTTTCATCTGTAGCACGCATACTTTCATATTGGCCAAGTTCCGCCACTTCTTGAAGCATCTCCGTTGCTACTCCCTCTCCCCTATAGGAAGGGATCACCGACACGTGTTGGATTGTAGCTATATTATGCTCGTCAACAACAAGCCCTACAATGCCAACATATTCATCATTCTTTTTCCATAAGTATAAAACCCAATTATCGTCATTTTCATAGGAGTGGATGGTTTCTGTAAGCTTTTTTACGTCTTTTTCGTTAGGCATAAATGAAAGTAGCCCCATTGCTATTTTCTCTAAAGCTTTTTTATATCGAATTAACATATTTGTCTATTCCCTCTTTTTCTAGCTGTACATAATCTTTGACTATCCTACACGATTTGTACTTTTACCGCAAGCCAATTTCTGTCTTACGAACCAGGTCCGAGAATACCTTTCGACGCCAACACCCAATAGACTACGCCCCATAATAAAATAAATGTTGTAATGGACGCTAGTAATACCCACTTATTTTTCCTCAAATTTACTCACCCTTTTTTAAAGTTAGCGGGAGATCGTTCTGCACAATATCTTCATAACTTTCGCGGCGAATAGCTAGTTGATGCTGTCCATCCTCTACAAATACAACTGCAGGTCTTGGCACACGATTATAGTTACTAGCCATCGAATAACCATACGCACCTGTACAGAAGATGGCTAACACATCACCTGAAGCAGCATCTTGTAGTTTAGCATCAATAATTAATTTATCGCCAGATTCACATAATTTACCAGCAACTGTATAGAGCTCATCTTTCGGCTCGTTCGCCTTACTTGCGATGACTGCCTCATACTTAGCGTCGTATAATGCGGGACGGATATTATCGCTCATACCTCCATCAACAGCAATATATTTTCGCACATCTGGCACAGTTTTTTGTGAACCGATTGTATAAAGAGATGTTCCTGCATCACCTACAAGTGATCGACCTGGTTCAATCCAAATTTCCGGCATCTTCAGTCCAAGAACAGTTGCTTTATTTTTGACAACTGTAATCATATCCTCTACATATACTTGTGGTTCAAGCGGTGCATCTTCTTCAGTATAACGAATACCAAAGCCCCCACCTAAGTTTAACACAGTACATGTAAATCCGTGAGTCTTGTTCCAATCAGAAATTTTGTCAATCAATTTTTCTCCAGCCAATCCAAAACCTGCAGTGTCAAAAATTTGTGAGCCAATATGGCAATGTAAACCAAGTAGCTCTAGGAATTCATGGTTAAATGTTTGTTGGAATGCTTCATCTGCTTGACCATTGTTTAAGTCAAAGCCGAATTTTGAATCTGCTTGACCTGTCGTGATGAAATCATGCGTATGTGCTTCAACACCTGGTGTAACACGTAATAATATACGCATTTTTTGCTGACGGCGCTCCGAAATATCTTTTAAAAGCTGTATTTCATAGAAATTATCTACAACAATACATCCAATCTTGGAGTCAAAAGCTAGCTCTATTTCAGCAATGCTTTTATTGTTACCATGAAAATGAATGCGCTCTGTAGGGAAACCTGCCTTTAAGGCCGTAAATAATTCTCCACCAGATACAACATCCAATGATAAATTTTCTTCTGCTGCTAATTGATACACCGCTACACATGCAAATGCTTTTGAAGCATAAGCTACTTCTGCTTTTACACCTAGTTTTTTAAACGTATCGATAAAGCTGCGTGCACGCTTACGAATAAGTGCCGTATCATACACGAAAAGTGGTGTACCATACTCTTTTGCTAGCTCTAATGTGTCTACCTGTCCAATTGTTAAATGACCATCTTCAGAAATCGCTTGTGTTCCATATAAATGCATGTGCATCTCTCCCTTTTCACATCGTTCCATCTTGTTATTTTTACGGTTTGAAAGTGGAATCGTTCTTTACTATATTAGAACCATTCCATCAAAAAAATTATTTCCTTCAAATGTATAGTTCTTGCTTTTTCTTGAATGAAAATAATTTTTGCAAAAATCACAAAATACTATATGTGAACTTTATCACATGAAAAAAACGAGTGCAACGGCTCCTATGATCTTTTTCGCTGTTTGGAAGCGACTACATAAGGTCTTAGTGCATCCGCTGTCATTGGGAAACGAATAATGACGCGAAGCATTGCGGTTGGAAAGAATGGAACAAGCGGCCATAAATAAGGTGCCTGCATTGGTCGTAATGAACATAAATACGTAAACAATAAAAATAAACCAATAAATAACCCATTGACACCCCAGAGACCCGTCATCAGAAGTAACAGTAACCTAAAAATTTTAATGGAGATACTAAGCTCATAGGATGGAATAATGAAAATAAGAATGGCTGCAACTGCTGTATAGAGAACCACCTCTGAAGAGAATAATCCAACATCAATCGCAATTTGACCAATGATTACCCCCGCAACCAACCCCATCGCTGTGGACAATGGTGACGGAGTATGAATGGCGGCCATCCTCAAAAACTCTATTCCAATATCTGCAATCAAAATTTGTAGTAATAAAGGGACATGCGATTTCTCCTCTGTTCCTAAAAAGGAGAGGGCATCTGGAAGTAGGGATTCATTCGTTGCAAATACATACCACAATGGCAATAAAAGTAAACCCATTACAGAGCCAAAATATCGCATAAAACGTACAAACGTCCCTACTGTGGGTGCCTGACGATATTCCTCTGCATGTTGCAATAAATGAAACACTGTAACAGGTACTAAAATAACGGATGGAGAAGTATCGACTAATATAGCTATATGCCCTTCAAGCAGATGAGCTGCAGCAATATCGGGTCTCTCCGTATAACGTACAAATGGAACTGGGTGGAACTTTTGTTTAAATAGCCATTCTTCTAATGATTTATCGGCCATCGTCAAGCCATCATGATTTATTTGTCCAAGACGCTGTCGTATACTTTCGAGCATATCTTCATTGGCAACATCCTTCATAAACGCGATCGCCACGTCGGTTTGACCGATTTTGGATATTTTATGTAGCTCGAAACGTAGATTACTATTACGAATTCGCCTACGTATTAAGGCTGTGTTTTGAGAAATCCCTTCTGTAAAGCCATCTCTTGATCCACGGATAACTTTTTCATTATCTGGCTCTTCTGGAGAACGCCCTGGATAGTTTCTAAGCTCTGCAACATAGCAATAGCCACTTTTAGTAATAAAGGTGACTTGTCCACTTAAAATGGCTAGTAAATAGGCTTTACGCTCTGTTTCTTCTGAACGTCCATGGAAATTAAAGTAAGACTCAAAATATTCCTTCTCATCCTCTACATCAATTTCAATGTCCTCATCAGGAAGCATGCTAGACAGTAACTGTGTTAAAGCTTCTCCATCTACAAGCCCGCTAATATATGCACAAAGGACCGGCAAATCTTTGACATATAAGTGTTTAATACCAACGTCAAACGATTCGCCGTCACCAAATTGTTCTATAAGAAAATCTTCGGCTTCTTCTAAGCTGTTAAATAATTTATTTGTCATGCTGTCACCATTTTCTTAGATGTCTTTTTTTATTACTTCCTGCTCCACTGTTGCACTTGTTGCCATCCAACTTTTCAGCTGGGCAAGGATTTTTTTCTCTAAACGGGAGACCTGTACCTGCGAAATACCTAATCTATTTGCAATTTCAGTTTGCGTGCAATCTGAAAAATAGCGAAGATATATGATAGACTGCTCTCTTGGCTCAAGTCTCGTTAGTACTTCTTTCAATGGGATGTAATCAAAGGGTTGCTCGGATTTTTCATCCTTCATTTGATCCATTAGTGTAATGGAATCCCCCTCACTCTCATACAATTGCTCATGAAGAGAGGCAGGGTCTCTCAGTGCATCGGATGCGGTAACAATTTCCTCTGTTGTCACACCAAGCACCTGAGCAAGCTCTTGAATGGTTGGTGGATGTTCGTTCTTTTTAATAAATTCATCTGTAGCATGACGGATTTTAAAATTGAGCTCACGAATAGAGCGGCTCACCTTCACCATGCCATCATCCCTTAAAAAGCGCTGAATTTCTCCAATGATCATCGGTACAGCATAGGTTGAAAATTTCACATCATAGGTTAAATCAAATTTATCCACAGATTTCATGAGCCCTATGCAGCCAATCTGGAATAAATCCTCAAGCTCAACACCTCTCGTTGTAAAACGTTGAACAATGGACCACACAAGTCTCGTATTGCCTTCTACCATTCGTTTACGAGCCTCGTGATCGCCCTGCTGTGCGCGTGCAATTAAATCACGCATTTCCTCCTGAGACAATAGCTTATCGGACGACTGTTCTAACGGCTTCACGGATTTAACCTCACATTACCGCTGTGCGAACTGTGTAAAATTTCTTCGTGAATGTTACAGTTGTTCCTTCTTGCCATTTTGATATAACTGTCAGCTGATCTGAGAAGCTATCCATAATCGTGAAGCCCATACCCGAACGCTCCATCATACTTTTTGTTGTAAATAATGGTTCCATCGCTCGACTAACGTCTTCAATTCCTATCCCTTTATCCATGACAGACACTGTCACAATATCATCCTCACGTTTAGCATGAACTGTCACAACACCCTTACCATCTTCTTCATAGCCATGAATAATAGCATTGGAAACTGCTTCTGAGACAACTGTTTTAAATTCTGATAGCTCATCAATAGTTGGGTCTAATTGTGCAATAAAGCCTGTAACAGCTACACGCGCTAAAGCTTCATTTTCACTAAGTGCCAAAAAAGTTAATGTCATTTCGTTATCCATTTACAATCCCCCTTACGCGATCAATCGCTTGTTCCTCTGTTGCATCCATCATCCACGGTCCTAACCCTGAAAATTGAAATACTTTTCGCATTGTTGGCGATGGATTCAATAATATAGTTCGCCCAGCAACTGCCTCTAACTCACGCATACGACCAAGCACTAAACCAACTCCCGAACTATCCATGAAAGATAGTCCTTCCAAGTTCCAAATGATAGTCGTCACAGTGCCTTGAAAAATTGCTGCAGAAATTTTCGCTCGAATTTGTTCAACGGCATGATGATCGAGCTCCCCAAACAAACGTATAACGACTGTCTCTCTTGTGACCATTTCTAATTGATAATGCATGAACATCGCCTCCTCCTCGTGCAATTCCACATTCAATAGGTTGAATCCTTGTGGCTGACAGAACTAGTGCAAAGTCTTCTGAAATAGTGTCTAATCGACATACTTATAGCTTTTTAGGTTAAGTGCAGTATGGGATAAATCTACAATTTCTAAACGCTATCGAGCTCTAAATTTTGGCGATTCATCGAACACACAAAAAAGCGAGAACCCTCATAAGTGAGGGCTCTCGCTAATAATCTTTATGCAATTGTATAAGCTTGCTGAATTTTATTAATTGTCTCTTCGTCAATCGGCTGATTTGAATACAAATAAGCAATCGTATCGCCATTAGTGACATGATCACCTTTTTTGGCGATTAGCTGAATACCTGCATCATAATCTAGCTTTGATTCTTTCGTTAAACGTCCAGCGCCTAGACTAACACTTGCTTCACCAACTAATAAAGCATTTATAGTTTCCACAGTGCCTACTGAAACCGCTGTCACTGCAACTTTATGAGCTGTGTCATTTTGAACAATATCAGTGACTACTCCGCCTTGCGCCACAATAAACTCCTCGAATTTTGCAGCTGCAGAGCCATCTGCTAGCACTCGCTTAACAGCAGCTGTCGCTTCCGCTTCATTCACACCAGCCGCAATTTGGTACATCAAGGAAGCGATGACAACACATTCATCAACCAAATCTTCATGCGTTTCTTCCAAGCGTCCACTTAATAGGGCATAAGCCTCTACTACCTCAAGCTTATTACCAATCATTTTCCCTAATGGATTATCCATATCACTAATATGTGCGATGACTTTACGGCCAAGTTTTTCTCCAATGGCCGTCATTGTATCTGCTAAACGCTGTGCTTCTTCCTGCGTCTTCATAAACGCACCTGAGCCACATTTTACATCTAGTACAATACCATCGGCACCACTAGCAATTTTTTTACTCATAATTGATGCGGCGATTAGTGGAATAGAATCGACAGTACCTGTCACATCACGCAATGCATATAATTTTTTGTCGGCTGGTACAAGATTACCTGTTTGTCCAGCAACTGCAATTTTATGCTGATTGACATTATCAATGAATTCCTGGGATGAAAGCTCTGTTTTAAAGCCCTGAATGGATTCAAGTTTATCAATTGTTCCTCCAGTAATCCCTAAGCCTTTACCACTAAATTTCGCAACAGGAATTCCGAGAGCAGCAATAATTGGCGTAACAACAAGTGTGACCTTGTCACCAACTCCTCCTGTTGAGTGTTTATCAATTTTAAAGCCTTCAATAGATGTTAAATCAATGACATCGCCTGATTCGATCATTGCCTTTGTTAAATAAAATGTCTCATCATCTGACATGCCTAGTAAACGTATCGCCATTAATAAAGAGCTTGCTTGATAATCTGGGATTGAGCCTGTCGTATAGCCTTCAACAAAATACTGAATTTCAGCTTGAGAAAGCTCTAATCCTTGTTTTTTCTTTTCAAACAATTGAACCATATTCATACAAAAAAACCCCCTTATTTCAAATCATGTAAGAAACTTTTACCGAATGGTGGTGCTTCTACATGAAAGTTTTCTGCAACTGTTGCCGCAATATCAGCAAAAGTTTCTCGAAGCGGAAGTTCCGCTCCACCTTTGAAACGTGGTGAATAGACAATTAGTGGTACATATTCACGTGTATGATCTGTCCCTGGGAAGGTTGGATCATTGCCGTGATCTGCTGTAATGATTAATAAATCGTCCTCTGACATTGCCTCTAGAATTTCTGGTAGACGCGCATCAAATTCCTGTAATGCCTGTCCATAGCCTAGTGGATCACGACGATGGCCAAAATTGGCGTCAAAGTCCACTAAATTTAAGAAGCTCAGACCGTGGAAGTCACGACGTACAACTTCTGCAAATTGATCCATACCATCTCTATTATTTTTTGTACGTACAGAATCTGTCACACCTTCACCGTTGAAAATATCCGAGATTTTTCCTATAGCAATCACATCTAATCCCGCATCCTTCAAAACATTCATCGTTGTTCGACCAAATGGCTTTAACGCATAATCATGACGATTGGATGTACGAGTAAAGTTTCCAGGCGTACCTACAAATGGTCGAGCGATGACGCGACCTACTAAATATTCAGGTTGTAATGTTAATTCACGAGCAATTTCGCAAATTTTGTATAGCTCTTCTAGTGGAATGATTTCCTCATGAGCAGCAATTTGTAAAACAGGATCGGCTGATGTGTAAACAATAATCGCACCTGTTTCCATATGCTCCTTCCCGAAATCTTCAATTACTTGTGTACCACTTGCTGGCTGATTGCATAGCACTTTGCGACCTGTACGTTTCTCTAGCTCATCAATTAGCTCCGCTGGAAACCCATCTGGATACACTTTAAATGGTTTATCAATATTTAATCCCATGATTTCCCAATGGCCTGTCATCGTATCTTTACCAACTGATGCTTCTTGCATTTTACCGTAGTATGCTTTAGGGTCAGTAGTTGCATGCATTCCATGCAATGGTTCAATATTCGCTAAACCAAATGACTCCATTACTGGCATTGTAAGCCCATTCATTTTTTCAGCGATATGTCCTAGTGTATGTGCGCCAACATCCCCAAAATTTGCAGCGTCTGGCGCTTCACCAATACCTACGGAATCCATGACAACAACATGGATTTTGTTAAATGGTTTATTCATAATGGTTGCCTCCTAATCTCATGACTCTATTTTACCAAAAAAATGCGAAAAATAAAGGTCAGACATCCGACTGAAATATAATTTTTTCCTATTAACTTTTAAGCACGTGGATGGAATTGCTTATAGACCTCAGATAATCTTGTTTTGCTAATATGTGTATAAATCTGCGTAGTAGAAATATCTGCATGACCAAGCATCTCCTGCACCGCTCGTAAATCGGCTCCATTTTCAACCAAATGAGTGGCAAAGGAATGACGCAATGTATGTGGTGTTAATTCATGTTGGATGCCTGCCTTTAACGCATGCTCCTTCATTAATTTCCAACAACCCTGCCTTGTTAAACGTTTCCCTCTTTGATTAATAAAAAACGCATCTGTTTTGGGGTACTTTCCCTGTAATTGACCACGAGCACCATTTAAATAGGCATTTATTGCCGAAAGTGCGCTTTTGCCGAGCGGTATGATTCGCTCCTTTCCACCCTTCCCAAATACACGCACAAAGCCCATGGTTAAGTGAATATCAGCTAAATCCAGTGCAATAAGTTCACTGATGCGCATACCAGACCCATATAATAACTCCAGCATGGCAAGATCACGTATACCTTGTGGCTTACTTTTATTTGGAGCTGTTAGTAAAGCTTCAATCTCTTCGATAGATAAAATATTAGGTAATTTTTGCTCAATTGTCGGCATCTCCAAATGGACTGTCGGATCAGTTTCTGCGCGCTTTTCTCGTAGTAAAAATTGGTGGAAACTCCGAATCGATGAAATATGACGGGCAACGGTACGACTAGTCTTTCCCTGTGCCCGTAATTGCTCTAAATGGCGTAATATAGTTGTCCGTTCCACCACACTAAAATCAGACATACCTTCTGCTTCCTGTAAAAAATGTACATAGCTTTCTAAATCTCGGCGATAGGATGCTAATGTATTAACAGATAACTGCCTTTCCACCTGAATAAAATGGATATAGTCCTCTACTGCATATTGAAATTCATTCATCACAACGCCCCCTCACTGTCAATTATTCTCTATTTTAGCATGGCCTTAAGAAATGTGCTAAAGGACCCTCCATTCGACATAAACCACCAACCATAATGGTGTCTATACTTCAATAAAAAAACAAAAAACTGCCCGATTCAATCTATACCAAAGATTAAAACAGACAGTTTTTCGTTATTTTTCTTCATTCGATTCGTCGTTTTTATCATGACAGCGCCAGCATATGCCGTGGAAAGTTAGTCGGTGATCTTTTATGATAAAGTTCCAACGTTTTTCAACAACGGCTTCCACATCTTCAAGTAAATCTTCTTGAATTTCATCAACAGCACCACATTCGATACAAACAAGATGATGGTGGAAATGGGCAGCTCCCTCTTGGCGTAAATCATAGCGCGATACGCCATCGCCAAAGTTGATTTTGTCGACAATTTTGAGCTCAGTTAATAATTCTAACGTTCTATAAACAGTAGCTAGACCAATCTCAGGTGCTTTTTCTTTTACTAAAAGATAAACATCTTCAGCACTTAGGTGGTCCTCTTCGTGCTCAAGCAAAACAGCAACTGTTGCTTCTCGCTGCGGCGTCAGCTTGTAACTAGCACTATGCAACTGTTTTTTTATACGATCAATTCGGCTCTCCATGTGACGCCCCCCTAAACTCTTTCCATTATACCAAAGGAGTAAATCCTATTACAAGATAGTGAATAGATTTCTAACATGCTTCTACTTTTTTATCTGATCACAATTTTGGTCTATTCAATCCATCATTTTAACACATAAGAAATAACAATAAACTCAGCAACTATTATGATGAAAAATGCGATAAAATTCAACAAAATTGTCCGACCAGATACTTGTTTCCCGATTTTTCGCTTTGACCAAGCGGGTACAAGTAAATTGCATAGGACTAGCAACAATATACAATAGATGAGCTGAAATGGAAACCACCAAATCGTATAAAGCCAAAAAGCTTCAAGTTTTTGTAATAAAAAAACCGAACTAAAGCCAAAAAAAGTGGCACGCATGGCTACAGTCACACGCACTAACACCTTTAAGACGCTATGTGTTGCTAGTAATAATATAAGACCTATGGAAATAGCAACAGGCAGTACTAAACGAAAAATGGATTGCCTGTCCCCATCTGCTAAACGAGGCTCTATAAATAATATAAAGGGTTCCGCTTTCGGTCCACCAATAATATGAAAGAAAATAACGCCACAAACAAAACTTACTGCAATGATGGAAGCGTGATAAAAAATAGACACCGTACGAGACATAAACATGCTCCTTTTCTATCAAGGTTTGTACAGCTTATGCTCGTCCGTCTCTATTATGCTAAAAGATTATTTTCTAAATTTGCAGCTAGCCATAGCACTGCGAATGCTGTTTTAGCATCATATATACGCTGGTCAGCCACCATTACTTGTGCTTCTTCCAACGAAACTTCTAATAGTTCGACAAATTCATCCTCATCTAAATCTGCTTTATTGTCTATTGTATATAATCCCTTCGCCACAAATAAATGAATAACTTCATCCGCAAAGCCTGGTGATGTTGCAAATGTTTGTAAAAAAGTAAGTTGATGCGCGCCATAACCTGTCTCTTCCTCTAATTCTCGACGTGCTGTCATCACTGGCTCCTCACCTGGCTCAAGCTTTCCAGCCGGAATTTCAATAATAGAACGCTCCAGCGCTTTGCGATATTGCTCTACTAACACTAGTTTACCCTCGTCCGTAACAGCAATCACTGCTACGGCACCTGGATGCTTAATTATTTCACGCTTTGCAACCTGTCCATTTGGTAAAGTGACATCATCAATTTGTAGTTTTATTATTCTTCCGTCATAGATCGGTGTCGTTTTCGTTGTTTTTTCCTCAAACTTTTTCATTGACGATAACCTCGCTTGTTCTTCAGATATGTTCATTGTACCATTACAAGTAGAGAAATCGAAGGAGGTCATTCGTATGAAAAAAAGACAGCTTGGTACAAGTGAATTGTTTATTTCAGAGATTAGTTTAGGAGGCATGTCTCTTTCGACAGATAAAACACAAGCAGCTGCCATTGTCGATATGGCATTAGATGCTGGCATTAACTATATAGATACAGCTGATTTATATGATTATGGTGCAAACGAAAAGATCATTGGCGCAACGTTAGGTAAGCGTCGTCACGATGTCATCCTAGCAACAAAGGTAGGTAATCGGTGGGCAGAAGGGATAGATGGCTGGCATTGGGATGCATCACCATCCTATATAAAAGAAGCTGTCCATGCTAGCTTACGACGTTTAGGAACAGACTACATTGATGTATATCAATTACACGGTGGCACAATCGAAGATGATTGGGACGGGATAATTGACACATTTGAAGGACTGAAAAAAGAAGGACTTATTCGTGAATATGGTATATCCTCCATTCGTCCGAATGTATTGCAGCGATTTTTACCTGCAAGCTCGGCTAGAAGCGTCATGATGCAATACAGTGCCCTCGATCGCCGCCCTGAAGAATGGTTTAACTTTATTGCGAAACAGGGTGCATCTGTTGTCACACGTGGCACAGTGGCAAAGGGCTTATTAACGAATAGCTGGCAACAACGTCTACAACATGTTAATGGTTTTAACACCTATACTGCTGAGGAGTTAACAACAACGTTAACAGACTTAGCTTTACACTATGATGACTTGCATGCTTTGGCTATCGCTTTTAATCTGAAAGAGCCAACAATCGCTTCTACGGTCATTGGCGCAAGCTCACAACAACAACTAACACAAACACTTGCTTCCTACGAGAAAATTAATTCAATAGCAGATTTCAAAATAGCTAATGAGCTAACAAAAAATGAGTACTATCAAGAACATCGATGAAAAAATGGCTAATTTTACTCATTTGTCTAGTTGTACTAGTAATCTCCTCTAGTATGACCTATGAGCAACAGAGTATACTACCAGAATTAGAAGATTTGCTCGCCAATAAACCTTTTGAAAAACAACTATCTATTTTAAAAATTCCCTATTGGGGAACCATCGTTTCAGTGGAAGAGCGAGGTTATTTTCCATTTGTAGAGTTTTTAATTCGTAAATTGACACACTTCATGGGATTTGGATGCATCGCACTTGGCCTTTACTTTGCCTGGGGAAAAAGGCGTTTTACAGCAAGTATTGCTATCGTTGGAACAGCTATAATTGCGGTGCTTGATGAATTTCGTCAAGGCTTTACGCCAGGTCGTACAATGAGTGCTCAAGATGTGCTTGTCGATACAGCTGGAGCCATTGTTTTTGTTAGTCTCGTTGTTGCAGTAAGAAAAATACTCAAAAACAAAAGACAAAAGGCTCAATTATAGCCTTTTGTCTTTTATTTTAAAGGTGGAACCGCCAAAAATAGAGAGACTTCGTTTCTTTAAACAAGACAGCCCCTGCTTTTTCCAAAACTCGATGGGAAGCCATATTTTCTTTTTCCGTGTCAGCGATAACATATTTTGCATTTGGCTGATGGAGTAACCAGTCTTTAAGAGCTATGATTGATTCTGTCATATAGCCCTGCCCCCAATAAGGAGGTAAAGTATAATACCCGATCCCAACTTCCTCTTGCTCATTTGGCGTACCTTTTAGCATGATGCCACCAACAGCACAATTTTTTTCTTTTAATACAAGTAACCAATTCGTGTGCCACAGATAATTTTGCTCATCTTCTAATACTTTGGAAAGTCTAAAATACAACGCTTGTTTAAGCTCGCAATCTAAACCCCCTACACCTTTACTCAATGACAACTCCGCCGCCATTTGCTCCTCATGCTCTATTAGTAACTTTAGATACTCGGCGTTTAAAGGAATTAATCTTATTCTTTCTGTTTGTAATTCTACCATGTTGTTCTCCTAACATAATTTAATTGATACTAAACTACAATTAGGTATATGTTATTGGCAGCGTCTCCCGTTCCATTAATTTCAAAAATCACTCCCTATATATCGACCACAACCATATAGATTTTATGCTGTAAAATATAAAACAGTGAACCCACCTATGTGAATTCACTGTTCTCTCTTAATATTTAGTACCTTTATCGCCGTATTCGTTCAAAAGTTCTTCAAACGATTTGTTTTTTTCTCGTTGTTTACGTTCAAAGGCTAGTTTTGCCTGACGCTCTTCTTCTGCCGCCTGCTCTTTAGCAGTTAAATCTTGCTTCGCTGCCTTTAGTTTTGCTAGCACATCGCCACCTAGCTGATCTGCTAATGTAACGGCCTCTTGCTTAGGTAGACTAGCTGTTACGCTATTGTCAGTATGTTGTTGCTGTTTACGTTTCTTTCCCATTTTATTCACCTTCTTATTGACATCAAGGGCGCTTCACAACTGTTGCTACGCCTTGTCCACCACCGATACATAATGTGGCTAAGCCCGTTTTCACATCACGCTTTTCCATCTCATGTAATAGCGTTACCAAAATCCGAGCACCACTAGCACCGATTGGGTGACCAAGAGCAATGGCACCCCCGTTAACATTTAGTTTATCATGATTAAAGCTTAATTCACGATCTACAGCAATTGATTGTGCTGCAAATGCTTCATTTGCTTCAATTAAATCGATATCGTTTAAAGTAATCTCAGCCTTTGTCAGCGCTTTTTGTACTGCTTTTACAGGACCTGTACCCATAATTGCAGGATCTACACCAGCACTAGCATTCGCTGTAATGATCGCCATTGGCTGAATGCCTAACTCTTGTGCTTTTTCCTTTGACATCACCACTACCGCTGCCGCACCATCATTAATACCAGACGCGTTCGCCGCTGTGACAGAGCCATCCTTTTTAAATGCTGGTCGTAGCTTACCTAATGATTCCGCTGTCACACCTGCTCGTGGAAATTCATCTTTATTGAAAAGAAGTGGCTCTCCCTTGCGCTGTGGAATCTCGACAGCAACGATTTCATTTTCAAACTTGCCCGCTGCAATCGCTGCCTCTGCGCGTTGCTGAGAACGAGCTGCAAAAGCATCCTGCTCTTCTCGAGAGATTTGATACATATCACATAAATTTTCAGCTGTAATGCCCATATGATAATCGTTAAAAGCACACCATAGGCCATCATGAATCATTGTATCTACTACCTTTTGGTCACCCATTCGGAAGCCTTCTCGTGCATTTTTTAAGACGTATGGAGCCTGGCTCATATTTTCAAATCCACCTGCAACAACAATCTCTGCATCTCCCGCTAAAATCGCCTGTGTTGCTAAATGAACAGCCTTTAAACCAGATCCACATACTTTATTAATTGTTAAGGCTGATACCTCTTGAGGTAACCCCGCTTTAATTGCCGCTTGACGCGCTGGATTTTGTCCAAGTCCAGCCGATAAAACATTCCCCATAATGACCTCATCGACCTGTTCTCCTGCTACGCCAGCACGCGCTATTGCTTCTTTAATGACAATGCTACCTAACGTTGTCGCTGGTACGTCTTTTAA
Organism: Lysinibacillus sp. BSL11; assembly: GCF_052928325.1. Taxonomy (NCBI): domain Bacteria; kingdom Bacillati; phylum Bacillota; class Bacilli; order Caryophanales; family Bacillaceae; genus Lysinibacillus; species Lysinibacillus sp. BSL11. The sequence continues at coordinate 265,380 of NZ_JAVGCX010000002.1, forward strand.
TGTCCCCTGAAATGAGCCGATTGCTGTACGCACCGCACTCACGATTACTACCTCGTTTGTCATAATCATTCTCCCCTTTTCCCCGTTCAAGAATCAACACTGCATGCATATGCTACTAGCAGATATGTATATTTTAACAAATATTATGACGATTTTCGATAATAGAAATAATCGCAGTTTTGCCAAAGATATTGTAAAATGTTGACGTGTTTTAAACAATCTTAGTTGGGAACATTACAAATAAGAAACAGCATGTGGAGGTGTTTTATGATGAAAAAGAAGATGCTTTTATTCTCTGGTATTACAACAACGCTAGCCGCCGCTGCAACAGGTCTGTTCGGCTTCGCGCTTTCCAATAAATTAATGTATATCCAACAAAAAGACCCTGAATTTATACGGGAACGAGAAACGACCGCAAAGCGCTTTGATGAGGCTTGGTACAATAAAAACTTGAAATGTGAACTGAATATTGATTCTCCAAGTGGCTATACAATTCGAGGCATTATGTTTCAGCCATTGCAAACAAATAACACTATCATCATTTGCCACGGTGTTACCGAAAATAAAATAAATTCCGTGAAATATGCGCGCCTTTTTGAAAGACTTGGCTATAATTCTGTTATATTTGACCACCGCCGCCATGGTGAATCTGGAGGCAAGACAACAAGCTATGGCTACTATGAGAAAAACGATCTTGATGCTGTAGTGAAAACAGTAAAAGCCATGATTGGAGAGGATGCTATTCTTGGTATTCACGGGGAATCGATGGGTGCTGCAACCATGCTCCTCTATGCAGGAACAGTCGAGGATGGCGCTGATTTTTATATCTCAGATTGTGCGTTCTCCGACTTTTCTATGTTACTCAAACAAATTGCAAAAACTGAATTTAAATATGGCTCCATTATTCCTATTCGTTTTGCTGACTTTTTTGTTCGTCTCAGAGATGGTTACTCATTTAAAAGTGTAACACCTGCAGAAGCTGTCACACATATTGAAAAACCTGTGCTCTTTATCCATAGTATTCCCGATACGTTTATTCCAGCTTCCATGTCACTTGATCTCTACAATAAAAAATCCGGTCCAAAAAAATTAAAACTTTTTGATACGGGAGCACATGCACAGTCCTTTAATGAAAATATGGATGAATATGAGGATTTAATTCATGATTTTTTAGACAATTTTATTTATCAAAAAATCAATCGAGATTCTTCTTCTTCCAATGTCATTCCATTCCATTTTTAGTGCATTGAAAAACCTTGCGTCATTTTACTCGCAAGGTTTTTATTTTATTCAATCTTCAAAAATAATATGCCATTCATTACGTTTCGCTAAAAACTCTTTTGCTAATGCTTGAGCCCCTTCTAAACTATGGCTAGCAGCCCAGCCACATTGCACTTCATTGCAGGCAGGAACTGCGGTTGCCTTTGTAACATCTGTAAATGTGTTCTCTAAAATCGTTAATAAATCCTCATAATCATTATGATTGATCAATGATACATAGAAGCCTGTTTGACAACCCATTGGACTGAAATCAACAATATGATCAGAGTAATTACGGATAATGTCAGCAGATAAATGCTCTAAAGAATGTAATGCAGGCATTTCCATATGCTCCTTATTTGGCTGTTTAAAGCGAATATCATATTTATATACTTCATCGCCATTTTTGCCAGTTTTAACACCTGCTAAACGAACATAAGGTGCCTTCACTTTTGTATGATCTAGATCAAAACTTTCTACATTTGTTTTTTCTTTTTGCAAAATACGCAACTCCCTTCCGTATAGTAACTCCATTATACATAGTTTCCCGATAGAGTTGTATGATTTTTAAGAATTATTTAAATAATATTAAAAATAAAAAAACAACTAGTTAAGCTTGAACTAGTTGCTCTGTTCATTCCAAATTACTTCTGGAATTTATTCATTTGCGCCATCATTTGACGTACTTGCTTTTCAGACGGCGTACGACCCATTTGCGCCATCATCATACGAATCATTTGCTCATTAATAGGTGGGTTTTCTTTCAAATATTTCATCATAGCTTGACGAGCGAAATAGAAACCAAGTGCTGCGCCCGCTGCTAATGCGATAATTACGATAATAATCCAGCCCCATGTAGGCATACAACCAACCTCCTCCACTACAATATACCGAGAAAAAACTCTCCACGCTCCATTATACACCAAATAATAGCGTGTTACTATATATTGTAGTGAATTTTCCTAGTGCATTGTATACTTCATCGGCTTTAACCACCCACACTCATTATCCTGTTTATTAAAAGCAATAAAACGTTCACTCATTTTAGCAAGCATTTGAAATAAATCTAAATCTAGCATTCGCGAACCTTCACAATAAACACAAATTTTACGATCTACTAAATAAATAGCCATTTTACCTTTTATCGGATGTTCTAAAAACAAAGCATTACGAGCTCTTTCTAGGTGTGCATATTTGGAATCAAGTTGATGCTCTAACATGGCTGCAATCTCCTCAAAACGAACGGATTCACATATATATGCAAGCTCTTTTAAGGATTTCTCATTGGCATCTTCACAACCTTGCATCATCTCTAACAACTTACGCTCTCTGCCAAAAATAAACGTTAAATGCTCTTCTTTTATCTTATATATAGAATAGGTTCTCACCAGAAATCCTCCTTCGCTCAGTTTCTTTTTCATAAGTATAGCTCATTCAATCTTGTTTATTTGTCAAACGAAGGAGGGATCTCTCTTCTATTTTTGTCGAAAAAATTCTAGTTTCGGGTCTATAAATGACTTTATGACAAATGGTATTTCCATCCAAAAATAATTAATATTTTTCCAAAAACAAGAAAAAAAGCTTGTTAAACACGGTCAAAAACCTTTTATTGCGGTTGCTTAGATGACTCTCAGCCTCAAGACCTAGTTCAAAATCAATTTCGAGTCCGTTTTAGACAATCTTGTAAATAGGTAACATAAAGGTACAAACGAAAGGAGCTAAAACAAATGAAAAAATTTCTTTTATTAACAGGAGGCGTCATTGCAGCATGTGTTGCACTAGCGTTAATTGGACCACTGGCAGGGTTATTATTCTCTGGATTATTTGTAGCACTGGGCATGCACTTCTACATTGCTAGTAAGTCATCTTTCGGTAAAATTTTCTGGTTTACAGTTGGTCTAATCGGTGTCCTATCAGCAGTGTCTAACATTCCAGCAATGGTTGGTCTTGCTGCGATCGCCATTATCTATGTTATCTATAAAAAATGGAATGGCGAAGATGTAAAAATCCCAACAATTGAAGGGAAAAAAGAAGAAGATCCATTTACAAACTTTGAAAAAGAATGGTCAAATTTATCAAAATAAAAGGAGCGATTTTAAATGAACTTATTTCAACGTTTTAGATATACAGTAGAGGCAGACTTACACCAATTATTTGATAAGAAGGAACAAAAAAATCCGATTGCGATGTTAAATCAATACATTCGTGAAGCAGAAAAGCAAACAGAACAAACAGGCAAATTATTAGAGCGACAAGGGCAATTAAAAGAAAAGCTAGAGCAAGAATATAAAGAGAACGCTGATTTACTAGCGAAACGTGAATCTCAATTAGCATTAGCAAAATCTAGCGGAGAGCAGGACTTAATTGATTTCGCTACGGATGAAGTAACAGCTTATTCAGCTCGTAACCTTACATTACAAGCGAGCATTGAAGCAAGTACTCGTGAATACTTCGAGCTCGAGCGTAAATTTGAAACAATGAAGCATAAAATTAAAGATATGAAAGTGCGTCAATTACAGCTGATGGGGAAAGAAAATGTAACTCGTGCCCATCATCAAATGGATGGAATGATTGCCAAAAATAATAAAACAAACTTTGAAGATTTAGAAGCATATATCGATAAATTAGCTTATCAAATCGATAAAGACCATGAGCTTACAACTTTTGAGGCAAGACTGGCAGAATTAGAAAAAAAAGCAGTAGAAGAAAGCTCACCACTGCTAATTGAAAATAAATAACATGGTATAATGAAACCAATGCGCCAACATTAAAAGGCGCATTCTTTCACGTTTAAGAATAGAGGGTCCCATTCCCTCTCTTATACTATTAGTAGAAGGAAGGGTGACCCTCATGCAAAATTTCACAACAAATAAGCTCACATTTTGGGTTCTTTGCTTCTTTTTACTCGTCTTTGTGGAGCTAACTATATTTAATAATGGTGGCGCCTTCTGTTTATTGATTGGGGCTGTACTTCTTTATTTAAGTTTTTCCAAAAAAGTTCGATTTTTTAAATGGACAGGAATTTTCTTTATTGCCATTGCTTTGTTCACGATGTGGAGCTTACGTTTATTTATCGTCATCATGCTCTTATATATGCTCTATCAATACTTGCAAAGAGAAAACGAGCCAAAAGTAGTTGGCGCAGAGCTTTTTGAAAAACTCCCTGCGATTAAAAATGACTTAATTGGTACAATGCCAGCGCCTATAGAAGCTTATAAATGGCAAGATGTACAAATTCAGCGCCTCGCTGGAGATATTACCATCGATACAACGCAAACGATTTTACCAGCTGGCACTAGTCTTATTACAATTCGACAAGGTATTGGTAAAGTTCAAATTTATGTTCCTTATGAAATTCCATTCCGTTTACAGTATACGACGTTATTTGGTGAGCTTACCTGCTTACATGTAGGGCCGCAACGTATATTAAATGAAAGTATTACTTTCTCAGACGGCAACCCTGAGGATGCTAAACGTGTACTGATTATTCATGTCGCAACCTGGCTTGGAGATTTGGAGGTGCTACGAAAATGATTGCCTTTATCTCAAGATTATTTACATTATTTTTTGTTTTAATGAGTGCTGTTTTCGGTCTTCTTGTTGCACTATGGGGCAATCCTGATGAAAAAACATGGCAGCCCTTATGGCAGCAGAATTACGATAATATCCCTCTAGGTGGCATCATCATAGTTAGCCTGTTTATACTTAGCTTCCTGTTTGCCAGCTGGATAAGTATGACGGCAAGGGCACGAGAAGCGCAGGCAACACGAATAGTGAAACAACTGATCGAGCCTGATTTTGTTTTTCCTAAAAAAGAAGCTCTTCCGAAATCGTTAAAAAAGGCACTTGTCCAAACGAGTGAATTAATCGATACGCAACGTAAAAGTCTACAGCGCTTGTCCAATGAACGGGCTGAGGCCAATGATAAAATTATTCAGGAGCGTATTATTGCTGAACGCCAACGACTAGCTAGAGAACTACATGATTCTGTCTCACAGCAACTATTTGCTGCTTCTATGTTACTCTCTGCATTAACTGAAAATGACGAACATGCTACTAGCTTAAAACAGGTGGAGAAAATCGTTCAGCAGGCACAGCTAGAAATGCGTGCATTACTGCTACACTTACGACCTGTAGCTTTACACAATAAAACATTGGCACAAGGCTTAGAGGAATTAATTATTGAACTTCAGCAAAAAGTTTATTTCCATATAGAATATGAATTAGAAGAAATGGCCTTAACTAAAGCAGAGGAAGATCATTTATTTCGTATTGCACAGGAGGCTCTCTCCAATACGCTGCGTCATGCCAAAGCAAGTGAGGTGGAATTACTTCTTGTGGCACGAGACGACTTAGCTATTTTACGAATTCAAGATAATGGTTTAGGCTTTGATGTGGAGGAAGATAAATCCACATCATACGGTTTACAAAATATAGCTGAACGAGCAGTTGAAATTGGCTGCACCTATAAAATTGTATCAGTGCCTGGTGAAGGAACAATTGTAGAGGTTAAAATTCCTTTACAAAAGGAGGAGGTCAATGTCGATGATACAAGTGCTCATAGTGGATGATCATGAAATGGTACGGATTGGTGTGTCAGCCTATCTTTCAGCACAGCCAGATATTACGGTTGTAGGTGAGGCTGAGAACGGTAAAGAGGCTGTGGAACGTGCCTTAGCGCTAAGGCCTGATATTATTTTAATGGATAATGTGATGCCTGTTATGACAGGAGCAGAGGCAACAGTGGAAATATTAGCAGCATGGCCTGAGGCAAAAATCATGATGGTGACTAGTTTTTTAGATGATGATAAAGTATATCCTGCCTTAGAGGCTGGCGCGGTAAGCTATATTTTAAAAACATCTAATGCCAAACAAATTGCAGATGCTATTCGAAAAACGATGGGTGGCGAAACGGTATTAGAGCCAGAGGTCACTTCCAAAATGATGCACCGCATGCGCCACGGCAATAGTACGCCACTATACGAACAATTGACTGAACGTGAAATGGAAGTATTATTGTTAATGGCCCAGGGTAAAGCCAATCAGGAAATCGCTAATGAGCTATATATTGCCTTGAAAACAGTAAAAACGCATGTTAGTAATATTCTATCAAAGCTAGAAGTTCAAGATCGTACACAAGCCGTCGTCTACGCATTCCAAAATGGACTTGCTAAATAACCCTACATAAAAAAACTGCATGCTGACATGCAGTTTTTCGTGTTTTTAGAGGTATTTTAGGAGATCATTTACATGGTCCACAATATATGTAGGCTCTTCATTTTTTAATTCTTCTAGTGACCCAAAACCATATCTCACACCGATGGCATCGATTTGATTTTCCCGAGCGCCGATTAAATCATATTTTCGATCCCCAACCATAATAAATCGCTCTTTTGGATAGGAGTCAAACTGTTGAAGCACTTCTTTAATAATCTCACTTTTGTCAGACCGGGAACCATCTAAGTGGCTTCCTACGACAAGATCGAAATAGGACTCTAGCTGAAAATGCTTTACGATTTGTTCCGCAAAGACAGTTGGTTTTGAAGTGGCAATAGTCAGTATATATCCTTGTTGCTTTAAATGAGCTAACAAAGCAGGAATATCTTCATATAGTTTATTTTCAAACATTCCCCTTTCCGTAAATCGTTCTCGGTAATCACTAATTGCTTGCGTTATTTGTGCAGCATTGAATCCATAGATTTCTTGAAAAGATACTTGTAAGGGTGGTCCGATGAATGGTTCCAGTTCATCCAAATCATTCACCATGATGCCCGCCTTCTGTAAAGCATGTTGCACTGATTTAGTGATTCCTATTTTGGGATCAGATAATGTTCCATCTAAGTCAAATAACACAACGCTATAATTCTTCATTCGCTCACCCTTCCTATTGAGTTTTTACATGACTATGTTTGCCGCTAAAAAAAGTACCACAACACTTAGCTGATGTTTATTCCGCTGAGTGTTGTGGTATTTGTTGTAAATTATAGTGCTTTCACTTTTGCTACTACGTTTTCAACAGTGAAGCCGTATTTTTCCATTACTAATTCACCTGGAGCAGATGCACCGAACTTATCAATTGCTAGAACATCGCCTTCAAAGCCAGTATATTTATGCCAGCCGAATGATGCTCCCATTTCAATTGCAAGACGTTTTGTAACAGCTTTTGGTAGAACAGATTCTTTGTAAGCTGCGTCTTGTTTTTCGAAGCGATCCATAGATGGCATAGAAACAACTGCTACATCTATACCGTCTGCTTTTAATGCTTTTTGTGCTTCGACAGCAAGCGAAACCTCAGAGCCTGTTGCAATTAAAATAGCATCTGCCACTTCTTTTGTAGCTGGAGACACTGTGTAAGCACCCTTTGCTACGCCCTCACGTACTGTTTCAATAGAGGCGTCAAGAACAGGTAAGTTTTGACGAGATAATACAAGAACAGTTGGTGTTTTTTCTGCTGCTACTGCAAGCTCCCATGCAACTGCTGATTCATTTGCATCCGCAGGGCGAATAACAGATAGGTTTGGCATTGCACGTAATGATGCAAGGTGTTCGATTGGTTCATGTGTTGGACCATCTTCCCCTACTGCAATCGAATCATGTGTGAATACATATGTGACAGGAAGACCCATTAATGCAGATAGACGAATTGCTGGACGAACGTAATCAGAGAATACGAAGAATGTACCACCGAATACATTTAAACCACCGTGAAGAGCCATTCCGTTCATAGCAGCACCCATTGCAAATTCACGAACACCGAACCAGATGTTACGTCCAGCATAGTCGTCTGCTGAGAAATCTCCTGCACCCTTCATCGTTGTTTTATTGGAGCCAGCAAGGTCAGCTGAACCACCAAAGAATGAAGGAGTTTTCTTCGCAATAGCATTAATTGCATCGCCTGAAGAAGAACGAGTTGCTACAGATTTACCTGCTTCATATACTGGTAACTCAGAAGCAAAGTCTTCTGGTAATTCACCATTCATCGCTTTCTCGAATTGAGCTGCTAATTCTGGGAATTCTTCTTTGTATGCAGCAAATTTTGCATTCCAAGCTTCCTCTGGCTGTGCACCTTGCACTTCAGCAGCTGCATTAAATGTATCGTAAACTTCTGCAGGAATTTGGAATGGTTCATGTGCCCACTCATAGGCAGCCTTCGTTAAGACAACTTCATCTGTACCAAGAGGTGCACCGTGAGAATCTGCTTTACCAGATTTATTTGGAGAACCAAAACCAATCACTGTTTTCACTTCAATTAATGTTGGCTTGCCAGTAGATTTTTTGGCTTCTTCAATGGCTGCATTAATAGCATCTACATCTGTACCATCTGCCACTTTTAAATAATTCCAACCATAAGATTCAAAGCGTTTTTGAACGTTTTCTGAAAATGACTTTTCTAAGTCACCATCTAAAGAAATATCATTAGAATCGTAAAGCACGATTAATTTTTCAAGTTTTAAGTGACCAGCTAATGAAATCGCTTCTGCTGCAACACCTTCCATTAAGTCACCGTCGCCACATAACGCAAATGTGTAGTGGTCAACAATGTCATGACCTGGTTTATTGTAAGTAGCCGCTAAATGGCGCTCAGCCATTGCCATACCAACAGTCATAGCGATTCCTTGTCCAAGAGGACCAGTTGTTGCCTCTACCCCTACTGTATGACCATATTCAGGATGTCCTGGTGTTAATGAATCCCATTGGCGGAAGTTTTGAATTTCTTCCATTGGTAAACCATAGCCTCCAAGGTGAAGTAAGCTGTATAAAAGCATTGAACCATGGCCTGCTGACAGTACAAAACGATCACGGTTAAACCATTTTGGATTTGCTGGATTATGGCGTAATTGTTTTGTCCAAAGCGTATAAGCCATTGGCGCTGCTCCCATTGGTAAACCTGGGTGACCAGAATTTGCTTTTTCAATAGCATCGATTGACAAAGTTCGGATAGCATTAATTGCTAAAAGATCCGCGTGTTGAGTCATTATATTGTGACATCCTTTCTCGTCCTATATATTGTTCTTTTACAGTTTAGTCAACATTGCTTTAGAAAACAATGCTTTTGTTATACTATTTGCGTTTTCATACATACTTTATTGAATTGTGTCACATTAATTTAGAAATTTATTTTTTTGCGCTTGTTTTACCTTCTCAGGAGTTACATCATTTCCTTCTGCATCGACCACTTTAACGTTTTCAATCGTATCTCGCATCGTTGCTCTAAACGTATCTAAGTACTCCTTGCGAAGCGCTGTTCGCTCCTTTGCTTCTTCCTCTGTTAATTGTCCGCTTTTCGCTTTAGCAGATAATTCATTAATTCGGTTAATTTTTTCCTTTGATAACATGGTTACACACCTTTCAGTACCTAGCTTAATGTCCTCAGTATGCAAAGTATAGCATGGTTTCCCTTAAAATGCAGTTATACCAACCCTTAAAAACACTTCTTAGCCATTCTTTACATGACTTCCAGATGTTAGAGGTGTATAACTAATAATAAAAGGAAAAATTTGATAGATAATAGGAGGAGCTACCATGAACATCACAACACCTAGACTACTTATTCGAACATTTGAAGCCCAAGATTGGCAGGCTGTTTATAGCTATATGTCAGATAAAACAGTCATGCACTATATGCCAGAAGGTGTGTTGAATGAAAATCAGGTTCAACATTTCATAACAGAGAATAGTAACGAGCAAGCAAAACATTTCGCCATTGTTTTACGTGAACAACAGCGAGTCATTGGTCATCTTGTTTTCCACAAATACTTTGGCGACCATACGTATGAAATTGGATGGGTTATGAATCCTGCCTATCACAATCATGGCTATGCTTCTGAAGCTGCTCAGGCCCTATTAGACTATGGCTTTACTAAAATGAAACTTCATCGAATTATTGCCACATGCCAGCCAGAAAATATCGCTTCTTACCGAGTCATGGAAAAAATCGGGATGCGCCAAGAAGGATTTTTTAAAAAATGCATACCTCATGGAGAGACTTGGTGGGATGAATATTATTACGCTATTTTAGAGGAAGAATGGAATGATCTAAAGGGAAGAGGTGTATGAAATGAAGAAAACTGCGGTGTTATTATACCCACAATTTAGTGAATATGAATTGAGTGTTGCTTTGTCCATATTAATGCAAGGAGGTAAACCCATCATCACACTAGGATCGAATACCGAACCTATTAGAGGAGAATCTGGTTTAAATTGTATAGCTGATTTATCCATGAATGAAGTTGAGCTGGACGATATTGATAGTCTACTATTATCAGGCTGTATGGATATTTCTACATTACAACTTGAAGAGAGCTTACTAGATTTCATTCGTCATCTATCTGCAAAAGGAGGAATGATTGCAAGTATTTCTAGCTCCCCTTACCTATTAGCAAAAGCAGGTGTCTTAAAAAACAAAAAATATACAGTAGGACTACCTTTAGATGGCATGAAGCAGTTAGGGTGCTTTGAGCTTCACAACTATTCAGATGAACTAGTGGTACAAGATGGCAATATCATTACAGCAAGAGGAAGAGGTTTTATTCCTTTCGGTATTTGTTTCGGGCATGCGTTAAAACTAAATTTTGATGAAAATTGGTATTAAGTGAGGATCTAAAACCCAAATGTCCAATTAATCGGACATTTCATGTGGTTGAAAAAAGATGATGTCATTAGTAGAATGAGACCTTTTAACAAGGCGAACGGTGTTTTCCGTTCCGCCAGTGTCCTTTCCAGGGTGAAGAGCAGCTTTACTCACTTTCGTTCGCTCAAGGGTCTCATCTGTGACGCTGGCTCCTCTCCAATCAACCATTCTGCAAAATGTCTTTACTTCATACTAGCAGAGCAATCAAATAGTCCAATATCTGTATTCTTAGGGGGATGGGATTTTTATTTTCAATGTGGAAAAGTGATGCGTGTCTCCCCCTCTATAAAGAGTAGTGAACACCTTTACTTTATCTGAAAACATTTGCTAAAAAAGATAAATATTTATGGATTGGAGTGGAGGGCTACTTAACTCCCGTGGGATAGCGAAACAGGCGAAACTCTAAACGGAGCGGTAGCGGAGGAAGCGATTTAGTGCTCGCCAACAGGAAAGCAAGTAGCCTGCAACGGAAATCCATTTCTACCCTTTAATTGACTGTTTTGTTTTTCACTAAGAAATGTCCAATTAATTGGACATCCATTGTATATGTCTAATACTTTGGACAAAATGGAGGGATAATTCTGAAGAACATCATCAAAATTTTAAGAAAAAAATTAGGCATTACACAAGCTGCACTTGCAAAAGAATGTGGAGTTGTGAGACAGACGATTAATAGCATTGAAAATGATAAATATGATCCGACTCTTGAATTAGCTTTTAAGATTGCTAAGGTTCTTAATAGCCGTATTGATGAGGTGTTTATTTATGACTAAATTTCACCCAAATTATATGATTACAATGAAGGACTTCGTGAAAGAACACTCGGCAATTTTAAGAAAACAAACTCAAGAAGTGTCGATACCAGTGACCACTGAGGATCGAAATACCCTCCTAGCCATGCTACAATATCTGAAAAATAGCCAAAATCCAACGCTAGCAAAAAAATATAAGCTTCGCCCTGGAAGTGGACTCTCTGCTAATCAAATTGGCGTAGATAAACGAATGTTTGCTGTACTCTTTGATGACCAAGAAATGATGCTCTTTAACCCTAAAATAATAAGTCATTCCATCAATATGATTTATCTACCGGAGGGAGAAGGCTGTCTATCTGTAAATCGACCTGTTCCTGGTTTTGTACCGAGATATGAGAGAATTAAAGTCAAAGCTTATGACATCGATGGACATGAAATCATTGTACAGTTACAGGGCTATGGGGCCATCGTTGTACAGCATGAAATCGATCATTTAAATGGCATCATGTTTTATGATCGAATAAATAAAGAGCACCCTTTCCAACTGCCTAGTCATGTTATCATCGAAAGCTTTTCTTCCCTTCAGTAGTTTTTTACAGAAAAAAATTAGCAGGAATATTATTTTCCTGCTAATCTTTCTTGGTGCTCTTGGAAACGACGATGTACAGTCGCCTTACTTACCTCAAAGCCTAACCCTCTAAGCGTTATAGAAATTTCTTCAAAGGTAAATCCACGTTTGCGTAGCTTTACAATTTCCTCTACAGGTAGATCTTTACGCTCCTGCCCCTGCGGATTACCTCGGTTCGATAAATTATTTTCTGGACGATAACCGTTTTCTACAGCACGTCGCATACCTCGTCGAATTTTAGCATTATGAATTCTACGCTGATATTCCTCTACAATCGCTAAAATTTCAAGCAGCATCGTATCCATTTCATTTAATTGGACTGGGCCTGCATCACGCATAGAAAAAACGTCAGTTGCTGACTTTTGTAATAAATGTAATACAGCCATCCTTGCATTGCCTCGTCCTAAACGAGTTTCATCTTGGACAAAAAGAGCATTAATGTTCTTATCTTTTATAAAATCAAGCATTTCTAGTAAGCCTTCACGTTCTACATCATAGCCACTATGTTGATCTTTGAACACGCCCTTCACCGCATAGCCTTGCTCTGTAGCATAGCGCAGCAACTCTTCCTGTTGGCGCTCTAATGAGGAGCTTTGTGTTTCTTTTTCGGTACTTACGCGACAATAGACAACAGCCGATAGTTGATTATTTATCATTGTTCATTTCTCGCAATTTCGATAGTATTGATGGGACTGGCTTGATCACTCACTACAGGAATAACTAGAGATTTTCCTGCTACAATTTTAATATCTGCTAGTTCATTTTCAGTTTTTACAAGCTTTATCCAATCATCAGTACTCATTTTACCACGATATTGCTCGGCTAACGACCACAAGCTATCCCCATGTTCGATTTGAATTTCTGCGTAACTAACTTTTCCTGGATCAGTAATGTAAAGGTATGCTGCAAATAATAAACAAGCTCCTATTAAAATTGAGATATGTGTGTTTTTCTTCAACCATGTCATAATCATTACCCCTTTTTAAGAATGTTTGTTCGGAATGTATGTTCCCATAATAAAGCGAACAAACGTTTTTGTCAAACACTTTTCGAACCTATGTTTGCATACATGTTCGCATTCTGTTATACTATCAAATAAGAAGAATGATTTTAGAAAAAAGAGGTGAGCACTCATGAAAAAAGTTTCGAAAAGACAAGAGGACATTTTAGCTTTCATTAAGGAAGAGGTACGAGCTAAAGGATATCCACCATCAGTACGCGAAATTGGTGAAGCAGTTGGACTTGCTTCCAGTTCAACTGTTCATGGACATTTAGCTCGATTAGAACAAAAAGGCTTTATTCGTCGAGATCCAACAAAGCCACGCGCAATTGAAATTTTAGAGCCTGAAGAATCCATCCAAAAGCAACAGGTGATCCATGTTCCACTTGTCGGGAAGGTTACAGCTGGTTCTCCAATTACAGCAATTGAAAACATTGAAGAATACTTCCCATTACCCGATACGTACGGCACAAGTGAAGATCAATTGTTCATGCTAGAAATTATGGGAGAATCAATGATTGAAGCTGGGATTTTAGATGGAGATTTAGTCATTGTAAAACAAAAGGCAACAGCTAATAATGGGGATATTGTTGTAGCTATGACAGCTGAAGATGAAGCAACTGTAAAACGTTTCTTTAAAGAGAAAAACCATTTCCGTTTACAGCCTGAAAATTCTTCTATGGAACCTATTATTGTCGATCAAGTTTCTATTTTAGGACAAGTTGTAGGTCTTTACAGACGTGTACATTAACGATTAAAGCAGGTTTTGAGGATTATGTTCCTTCTAAGAGCATGTATCCTCTTTTTTACGCAAAAAAAGAATCCACATACGATTGGATTCTTTGTACAATGCCTCTTCTAAGCTTCCTTCTTAAATTTTAAGCTCGCTTCCACAAAGGCTGAAAATAGCTTTTGCGCACCCTCATCTCCTGCTATGGCTAGTTCCTCAGGATGCCACTGAACAGCCAAGCAAAATGGCATCTCCTCATGAACTACCGCTTCGATAATACCGTCGTTAGATTTTGCCGCTACTTTTAATTTTTCTGCTAAAACATTCACCGCTTGATGATGAAATGAATTCACTGCTATTTTCTCTTGTTCAACGATAGTCGCTAATAGATTGTCAGCAATAACCTGAACAGAATGGGTAGCTACAGCTCGACCTGATTGCTGCATATGTTGAAGTAATTTAGTGCTAAAATGATCACTATCAATATCCTGATATAAAGTACCACCTAAAGCAACATTTAGTATTTGAATTCCTCGACAAATCCCGAAAATAGGCATTTTCCGTTGGAATGCGGCTTCAATTAATGCTAACTCAATCGTATCTCGCGCTGGATGAATTTTTCCAAGCTTTAATGAAGGCTCAGCCCCGAATAGAAATGGGTGCACATCATGACCACCAGATAATAATAATCCGTCTGTAAGGGCTAAAATCTGTGCTGCCTCTTCTTCTACCCCAATTGGAATAATCAATGGAATTCCACCAGCTTCAATGATGCTTTTGCTGTAAGCCACATTTAATCGAGAGGATAAATCATCCTCAACAAAGGCTGTAATACCAATAATCGGTTTCACTTGCTTCCCTCCACATTCCTGAAAATTGAACAATTACCAAAAGCTTATATACCAATTGATTAATAGATCGCCATAGAAATAAACAATAACTGCGGCCAATGCAATAGATGGCCCAAACGGAATGGGTGTTTTTCTCCCCTGTTTGTTTTTCGATAACATGGTAATCCCAACAATCATACCAATAACTGCTGCTAAAAATAGTGTTAACAGTGTATCAACCGTACCCAGAACGAGACCAATTAAAAAGAATAATTTAATATCGCCTCCACCCATGCCACCGTTCGATAGCACAGCAATGATATATAATATGCCAAAACCAACCACAGCACCCACAAGAGAGTCCCACCACGGTGTTATTGGTGACAGCACTCGTCCAATAGCTAGCACAGGTAAAAAGAATACTAACACCTTATCAGGAATTAGCATATAGGCCAAATCTGACACAACGATAATAACTAATAAGGAGATAAAAAGGAACGCTACTATCAATTCTATGCCCCAGCCTAGCTGCCAATAAGCAAAGGCAAATAATACACCTGTCATTAATTCTATGACTGGGTAAACCCAAGAAATTTTATTGCCACAACCCCGACATTTTCCTCCTAAAAATACATATGACAAAACTGGTACTAAATCAAGCGCCGTTAGTCGTCTCTGACATTTCGGACAATGTGAAGGAGGATGTACAATCGACTCCTTCTGTGGTACACGTAAGCCAACTACATTATAAAAAGACCCAAAGACAAGTCCAAATAAAAAAATAAAGATCGTATAAGCCATTTCCAATTTCATGTCCTCCTAAACCAATAGGCGCCCATACAAATGAAGTATGGCGCGCCTATAAAATAAAGTTATTGTTGTTCTTCGTAATAGAACGTCGTCACTTGCACTGTTGCCTTTAACGTAAGATCTGCATCTTTCTCAAGCTGTGCCTGCTCTCCAGGCAATTTAAATTCAATCTTATCGGTTTTCATGACACGCTCTAATTGTTCAACCTCCTGTAAAAAGCTTTCAAGAGAATTAAAATCAAGCGCACCCACCTCTAATATAAAAGTAATAAGCTTTAAATTAGCTGGTAAAGAGTCCTCCGAAAGAGAGGCAATCGGTGTAGTACTCTCCTTGTTCTCCTGATCACCATTGACCTCTGCTTCAGCCTGCTCCAACATATTGAGGTCATTCGATACATCTGAAGGTGTCACAGTGCCGTCCTCACCTTGAACCGTTAAAGACAGTATACGAGTTCCTGTCACCTCTTCAATCTCAGCTAAATCAAGAATAATCTTTTCAACGGCTCTTGTGGCAGGTAGCTTTTGTCTTAAGGCTAATATATTGATAGTAGACTGTCCCTGCTCCTTGTCTAATTGTGCTAGTTGTTCTTTGACATTAGCTAATTCTTGCTGCACCTGCAATACATTACTCTCTTTTTCATTCACTTCATTCAATTTTGGTGACAGCAAATAATAATACAGCGCAAATAAAATAGCAGCTATCAGCGCAAGTAACAAAATCATAGATGAATTTTTACTACTCGTTAATTTATTCATGAGCGTCGTCCTCCAGCTAAATACATAAAATCGATTGTCGCTGTGATAGACACTGAATATCGCGGTACTTCTTTAAATTTTTGTTGGGGTGTTAACTCCCTTTGTTCACCTAGCTCTATTTCGAAGTTTGAGACCGTGTTAATTTGAGCATCTGTAAAATAGCTACTCATTAAAAGTCGCTCCACATATTTCGATATATCTGTCATCGTTTCAAAATCCACTTCAATATTCACCGAGTTCTCTCCGAAAACATAGCTACGTAAATAGGAATGAGTTGGTAATAAAGTTTTTGTTTCATCAATTAACGGTGTTACAGGATAAGAAACGCTTTGAATAAAAGTCACAGACTCTTCCAACGAACCCTGATCGACACTTTGTCGTGCGTCTAGCTCCTGCTGCAATTGATCAAGCTGTGTTGTTAATGCCTGTTCCTCTGCAGTCAATCGTGATAATTCACCTTTTGATGTAAAAAATAAAAAAAGTAAATAAGCTACAATAAGTCCCACAATGACAATCACCAAGCTATAAAAAAGCTTGGGAGAGGCTGCTCTTTTTTCAAGTTGTGGTAAGAGGTTTATATCTGGAACCATTAACGAACCTCCTTCAAAGCTAAGCCAAGCAACGTTGAAAATTCTCGCTTAAAGCGAGGAAACGATTTCTCAATTTTTTTCCCATCGACAACTCTCAGGGGTGGTTCTAAATTAGAAGCGAGTAAGTTCCCAATTGATTTCAATAGTGGGTTATCGCCAAGCATGATAATTTCATCCACTGTTTTTTCACCTTTATGTAAAGAAAACTTAAAGAAATTCATCATCCGATCAATCTCTAGAACCTGATCCATTACGACCATTTGATAATTCTCTGATTCGCCATTATAGATAAATTGATAGCTATATTCATTCTCTTTCTTCCCCTGCCATTGCGTCATATCTACTTCAATGGTTTGATAGCGCAAAAACTCCACTTGGCCATTGGAAAAAATACTGATTGAGAGTTCATTAATCGACCATTCTGCTATTAAATATGTTTTATTAGGCATTAATAAGGACATGTGCTCTAATAAGCGTATATTACAAAGCGCACGAATATCAGCAGCTTCGGGTTCTAATGAAACATCTAACAGCATCCCTACAAGTTTCGTAATCTCTTCAGAAGGTGCAGCAAATAAGATAGCCTTGCCATCCTCGGCATCTGCATCATACACATCAATTAAAGGGTCTTGAAATGGTAAATGAATGGAATGTCCCAATTCCATTTCAGCATATCCTCGTAATTCCTGAGGCTTTACATCTTTAGGGTGCTCAAAGTTTTTTAATAGAACCGTCGTATCAGGGACAAACATGCGAACAGCCTGTTTTTTCCCTGTCCATTTCATTACTTGCTCTTTAATCACCTCAAAAAGAGCTACCTCATCGATAATAGTTCCATTTTCAACGATTCCAGCTGCTAAAGGGTGTTCATAGCCCTGCCACTGATTAGGCTCTGGTCCTTTCGCCACAATCGCACGTAGCACATAATCCTTCAGCTCAATCGAAACATGCGACTTTCTTTTTCTCTTAAACATGTGAAAAGACCTCCTTATCCTATTCAGTATAAATGATTTTTTCAATTAGTCATCCATTTCCCAGCCAGAAACGCAAATTTACTTGCGCTTCTGAGTGGGTTGGGAGGACTGATTACTCTTCTTTTTCTTCTTGACTCACATCTCCCCCTGCTTTTGTTAATAATTCATTTAGTTTGGTTTCATTAACTGTTTTCTCTACTTTAAGGCCAGGAGTTTTAATGTCTGAGAATCTATAATATGTCACTTTCCATTCTTTTCCATCATACTCTGCTGCTGTGTCCTTTAGATCAATACCATCTACAAATTGTTTTAATGCAGCAGCATTACATTTACCATCAGTACATGCACCATCAATATAAGCAATCTTTGCTCCTGAAAGAATATTTGATGCCTCCGCTAAAATTGCACGGTCCTTCGACTTATTAATAATATTACCAATTGCAGGTACAGCGATTGCTGCGATAATTGCTAGGATAACAATTACAGCTAATAGTTCAACTAATGTTAAACCTTTCTCATTTTTCAATAGTTTTTTATTTTTCCATTTTTTTAACATAATGAAATCCTCCTTAATAGTTTTATATGAAGTGTGTGTACACGCGCTTCTGAACATTATGGCGAAGCTGCACAATCTCGCCCAATACATTTGCCACCTGTTCCTTTGCTTCCCTTGCGAATATCGTCTGCAATATGCTGTAAGGTGGCATTATCAAAATTTATATATTTTCCATTGCTGTAATAAATCGCATGTGCATTGAAGTAGTAGGTGCCTTCGATAAATTGGACATTGGCACTCTGACCTTCTTTATCTGCCTCTAATATTTTACCGGCACTGTCTAGATACCCGTCGGATACTAATTTTTCCACTTCGACGATTTGCCATTGATCAGCGGTTGGATGCTCCATAAAATAAAACTGTGCGGCATGAATAACATTGATGGCATCTGCCTTTAATGCCTTATAACGTGAATTATCAATGACATTACTTATTGCTGGAATTGCAATGGCAGCAACGATAGCTAGAATAACAATGACTGCCAATAACTCGACTAATGTCAAGCCCTTTTCGTTCTTTACCCTAATTTCCATGTCCAGTCTCTCCTTTAATACTTAACCATGAAGATACCTACTTGCCGCTTCCTTTTGTTAGCAAATCTAAGTAGATATTTCCCATTAAGCGGAACAAAAGGGCATCCATATCAATATTGTAAACATTACATATTTTCATATAGTTGGAACATTGGTAAGAATATAGCCGAAACGATGACTCCTACAACTAGAGCCAGTACCACAATCATTAAAGGCTCAATGAGTGACTTCATGGTATCGACAGCACGGTTTACTTCCTCTTCATAAAAATCAGCGATCTTTTCAAGCATGTAGTCCAAGGAGCCTGTTTTCTCACCAATTGAGGTCATTTGTGTAACGAGTGGTGGAAAGAGCCAGCTTTTTTCAAGTGGCTCTGATAATGTGCCACCCTTTTCTAAATTATCGCGCGCTTCCAGTACTACTTTACCCATTACCGGATTACCACCAACCTTTTCGACAATTGTTAAGGCTTGTAAGATTGGTACGGAGCTGCTAAAGAGTGTTGACAAGGTTCTTGTCATTCTAGCGATAATATCCTTTTGCAATAGCTGTCCAAAGATTGGCATACGCAGTAAAAATACATTGACGGCATAATGAAACTCTTTATTATTTTTATAGAAATAGTGTAGGCCCACTACTAATACCAATAGCCCTAAAATTACAAGGTACCAAAACTGAATGAGCCAATCACTAATACCCACTACAATGACCGTTATTAACGGCATTTCCAAATTCATTTCCTTAAATGCATCCATAAAGGTTGGCACAATGAACACCATTAAAAACATACCAACCACTAGTGTTAAAAGCGATAAAATTGCTGGATAGGTCATGGCAGATTGAATTTTTTTCTTAATGTTGTATTGCTTCTCTAGTGTGCTTGCAAGACGATCTAATGTATCGTCGACGTTCCCTGTAGCCTCACCAGCACGCATCATATTAACAAATAGCAATGGGAACACTTTTGGGTGTTTGCCTGCTGCATCTGAAAATGCCATACCATTTCGAATATCCTCTTCAACCTGCATCAATGCTCGCTTTAGTGGTTTACTCCGTGTTTGCTCGCCCAAAATATGGGTCGCTTCAACGACGGGAACGCCAGCACGAATTAATGTCGCATATTGTCGACAATAAATAACAAATTCCTGGTGCTTTACTTTTGTCCCAAAAGCAATATCTTTATGTAAAATGCTATTTGACTCCTGAAGTTCTCGTGCATTAATTCCTTGTGCTCGAAGCTTTTCCATGGCTACCTTTTTATTCGGTGCCTCGATAATGCCCTTTTTAGGTGCTCCTGTTTTGGTACGACCACTATAACGAAATATCGTCAACTATAATCACCAGCGTTCATATATGGTCTTGCATCCTCTAGAGAAATTTTACCTGTCGTAATTAGGTGTTGCATGGAATACTCCAATGTGTGCATACCTAATGCTTTACTTGTCTGCATCACACTTGGAATTTGGTGAATTTTTTCGTTACGAATTAAATTTGAAATAGCAGGTGCCTGTACTAAAATTTCTGTCGCAGCAATACGCCCTTTTACATCCTTACGTACAAATAAACGCTGAGAAACAATACCTTGTAGTACATTCGCAAGCTGCACACGAATTTGACTCTGCTGATGCGGTGGAAATACATCGATAATACGGTCGATCGTCGTTGGTGCACTACTTGTATGAAGTGTAGCCATGACTAAATGCCCTGTTTCAGCAGCCGTAATAGCCGTTGAAATGGTTTCATAATCTCGCATCTCCCCAACTAAAATAATATCTGGGTCCTGACGCAACGATGCTCGTAAACCATTGGCAAAGCTCATTGTATCGACACCAATCTCCCGTTGATTGATGACAGACTTCTTATGTGTATGCAAATATTCAATTGGATCCTCTAACGTAATAATATGTTTAGATCTAGTTTCATTGATATGATCTATCATTGCTGCCAAGGTAGTTGATTTCCCTGAGCCTGTTGGGCCAGTTACTAAAATTAAGCCTTGTGGTTTTTCCGCAAGCTTATATAACACCTGTGGCATATTGAGTGCTTCAATAGATGGAATTTTAGCCTCAATTAAACGAGCTGCAATCGTCACTTCATTTCGTTGATGGTATGCATTGACACGGAATCGACATTTCCCAGGCAATGAAAAGTTAAAGTCCGTTTCTCCCTTGTCCTCAAATTCCTGTTGTTTATGGACAGGAAGAATGACCTTTACCATTTCCTTCAAATCCTCTGTTTCAAGTGGGACTGTGCCATATTGCTCCAGCTGCCCATGGATACGATATACCGGTGGAATACCTTTTGTTAAATGAAGATCAGATGCTTTTTCTTCAAATGCACGTGTTAATAATTCAACGATTGAATATGCTGTCATTTTTTCACCCCTAGTCTGCACTTGCAACACGTAATATTTCTGATGTGGTTGTTTGGCCTGCTACAACCTTTTGTAATCCATCCACTAATAGGGTATGGAAACCTTTTTCTTTCATATAATCACGGAGGACGCGATCACCAACACGATTTAAAATCATATCTTTTATTTGGCGATCAACAGGGAGGATTTCATGAATCGCCATCCGTCCTCTGTAGCCAGTATGATTGCAGGCAGGACATCCACGCCCTTTTTTACCATGTGTTACGCCCTCCACCCCATTGTCCTCAAGTATTTCAAGTTCACGAGAAGTGAATATATATGGTTCAGCACAATCACGACAAACTTTTCGTACAAGGCGTTGCGCCATGATTCCTACAAGAGAAGAGGATAATAAAAATGGCTCGATCCCCATATCATGGAGCCTTGAAATAGATTCGATGGCACTATTAGTATGCAGTGTACTTAATACTAAATGGCCTGTTAGTGAAGCACGGATAGCAATTTGAGCTGTTTCAAGATCACGAATTTCCCCTACCATTACAATGTCGGGGTCCTGTCGTAAAATCGATCGTAACCCTACCGCAAATGTTAAGCCAACTTCTTCTTTTACTTGAATCTGATTGATACCATCTAACTGATATTCGACTGGGTCCTCAACCGTAATAATATTGACGCCTTCTTCATTTAAATGAGAAAGTGCTGCATATAACGTAGAGGACTTACCTGAGCCTGTTGGTCCAGTAATCAGCATCATACCGTTTGGATGGGCTATCATTTTCCTGAAAAGTGCTTCATTACTTGCACTAAAACCTAATTTATCAATATCATTGGCTGAATTGGTTAAATCTAAAATACGCATAACTACCTTTTCACCATAGACTGTAGGGAGTGTAGCTAAACGGATATCGACAGGTCTAAAATTAACATTGGTTTTAATACGTCCATCCTGCGGAATACGATTTTCTGTAATATTTAAATTCCCCATAATTTTAATACGAGCCAATACGACATTTTGCATGTGCTTTGGCAAGGATCGCTCAGTACGTAGCACACCATCTACCCGATAGCGCACACGAAGCTCTGTTTCTTGTGGATCAAAATGGATATCACTAGCGCGCTGTGCGACACCATTCGCAATAATTTGATTCACTAAACGAACAATAGGTGAATCTTCATTCTCGATTTCCTCTTGTGTTTCTGTACTTGTGGCAGCCAAATCCAACATGGCCGCATCCATTGATTCCTGTAAATCATAGTATTTTGTTATCGTCCGATATAAATCATCTTTAGCCGCAATACTTGTCTCGATTTGACAGCCTGTTGTCATACGAACTTCCTCAATGGCAAAATAATCCATCGGGTCTTCCATTGCAATAAACAATTTATTTTTTTCTTTGCGAATCGGCATAATATTTGTCCGCTTTGCAAGCTCCGCTGGAATTAGCTGTAATAATTCGGGACTAATTGAAAACTGATTCAGGCTGATATGAGGGATACCAAGCTGGAATTCTAAGACTTCAATAAGCTGCTGCTCTGTTAGGAAATTTTCTTTGATAAGGAAATCTCCAAGCTTCTCATTTTTCATCTTAGTAGTTAATGCGTACTCTAGCTGGTCAGCTGTGATAACACCTGATTCCACCAGTAAATCCCCTAAACGTTTACGCCCTGGCTTCATTGCCATAAACATACCTCCAATCGTTATGGACTTGTTTGTACAAAATTACCACCCTTATCATAGTAGCCATACACAATTTCTGGTCCATCTTCTTGCTTTGTTTCCTCCGGTTTTGAAGGTTTCATATCAGGTAAGCCATTGCCATCTAAATCCACTTCTAAATCAGGATCTGATGCACCCGCTCCTACGTTCTGAGTAGGCGTTGTGATGATAACAGGCTCCTGCGAAGAACGCGTAACAATTCGATTTTGAGGTGCATAATAATCTCTACTAATGAATTGTTCCTCTGTTGCTCCGTTCTCTACAATGGAACGATAAACTTCGACTCTTGAACCCTCTTTACCCTCTTGATCCACTCTTTCTTGTCCAGCCTTTAACTCCTTCGAGTAGCGATAAATAATGCGGGGCTTTACAATTTTATCCTTGCTAACACGTACAGTTATGTCCTTGTCTTGCGCGGCTGCAAAAACTTCTATCTTTAATTGATTACCCTCTATAGATGCTTTCAGTTTACCGAGCTGCTCAGACCGATTAATAAATTGTAAGTCTTTTGCTAATGCTGCATTGATATCTGCCTCAATTCCCTGTTGCAAATAGCTTGGATTTATTTCCTGAGAGTGTCTTTCTAAAATTTCGTAATCCGTTTGAAGAATTACACTATATAGCATTGATGCCACAAAATCTAAACCTGCATCATTGACAACCCCAGCCTGTTCACCTAAAAGTGTAAGCAACGAGATTGATTGATTTGGAACTAGATTTACATCATTTAATAACGGAATGATTTTCGCTACTCCTTGACTATTTGCTGGTAGCTCGGCAATCTGAAAGGCAATCCTTTCCCCGGTTTGCATGGAACCTTCATTGATAACGGCTTCAACATTATGCTCCTTCAAATAGCTGGCTTGTAAGATTAGTTTCTGGAGTGTTTTATCTGTATCCCAAACACCTGCTTCATCTATTTGCTGCGTAATTGCTTCATTGACGGTAACAGGAATGGGAATATGAACTACTTTTTCTTTTTGCCAAAAAGCATACCAAGGCTTTTTTGTCAGCATTTCGTACTGAGCAATAGCTGCTGATGGATCAAAAATAAATTGTTTCGAGTCAATGGTTTTGGCTATACCATCACTAACAATTTCCATTTCGGCACCTTGCCATTCTGAGATTGCATTTTGTAAAGTTGTGGCTAAATCTGCTGTTTTCACATCATGGATCTCAATACCTCCAATGGTGGAAGATTCGGGACCTTCTTTAGCAAAAACCGTGTCATTTAGCACAAATGATGGAACAAAAAATCCCACAATTAGAACAATTACCAAAAACAAGCTAATTATTTTTATGTATGTTTTCATCCACATCATCCTTTATTTAACTTAGTGGTTTTTCTATTTATATACAAATGATACTACAACTATGGTATTCTGACACTACCAAAATGCAACTTTGTTCCGATTTTGACTAGATATTTCACATGAAAATTCAAAAATAATTCAATGATTAGCCATAAAGAACTACACATAACCTTAAATTTCTTTCGATACATATTTAAAATTTGTTATAATAGCCTTAATTAACTATTATAATTCATTATCTTTTTGAACTTACTTACATATTAAGAAATTTTTATTTTATAATAAATTGAAGTTAACTATATCTTTAGCATTAAAAATAATTATGATATTTAGGAGGTTTTACACACTTTTTTATGAAATTTATGATTATGAACACCAAATGATGAAAGCTTTGTTAGAGGTCAATCTATTGATAAAGCGTTCCTCCGTGAGGTCTACATGATCATAGGAGTGGACAAAGATACTGTAAAATAAATCAATAAAACAAAATAGAGCTAAATATAGACATACAATATATTTTTCGGTTACTCAACATAGACCAAACTATTGATATATCAATAGTAATATAGGGAGGGAATTGATTTTGATAAAATATCTTAAAAACAATCAAGGCATGACTTTGATCGAAGTTGTTGCCGCCCTTTTAATAATAGGCATTGTGTTAATTTCATTTTTTGGCTTGCTCGTTCAGTCAAATAAAACAACACATAAGTCAAATGATATTATGGATGCTACTTATGCGGCACAAGTAAAGATGGAGGAGATTTATAATGCGTCTGGCGGAGCTGTTACTTATGAAGATTTAGCAGGTGGCTATGAATTAGATGAAGAGAATGCTAAAACGTCCTCATCTTCTCTACCCACTAACCAAGTGTATAAATATCTACCACATGAAGAAGATCGTTTTACTTACTATTTAATATTAGAAACATTTCCTGCAGATACCGCTTATAAAAATGCGGTTTATGTACATCTAGAAGTTATTGAAAACAGTACAGATAGTAAAGCTACAATGGAAAATGTGTATATACTTGGGGGGGCAAAATAAGATGAAATGGCTCCTAAATAGTAAAGGACTTACATTATTTGAAGTGCTCACAGTCGTTGTTATTCTTGCCGTCGTATCCATGCTGAGTATTAGTATTGTAACATCTGCTACAAAGCAACAACTTGAGCAAAGTACACATAATCGCGATATTAAGGATTTATCTTTTGCATTAAAAGTAATTACGAAGGATTTTCGAAAAAGTGATAACCTTATAACAGAATCTGATGATACAACAGACCCTCCGACAGAATTACACTCATTACTGTTAGGTGAGGAAGTTGTATCAACTTATAGATTAGAAAATAATCAAATTATTCGAAATTCAAATGGTAGGGAAGAAGTCATTGCATATAAAATATCATCATTTACGATCAGTGGAGGGGCTATTGAAATTATAAGTGAAGACGGTCAAACAGCAACAACAGATATTACTCAAAGGAGAGGAAAATAATGAGTAAACAAATTAAAAATCAACGAGGTTCAGCACTTGCCCTTGCATTATTTTTAGTTGTGATTATCTCCATCCTTGGTATTTCTTTACTCAGTGTCTCTTCTAACAGTCTAAAACAAGTAGACTACGAGAGAAAAGATCAGGCTGTCTTTTATATTGCTGAGGCGGGGATGAGTTTAGCGAAATTAGAAGTAAAAAAAGAATTAACAGAAATTCAAAGTAGGTCCTATCAGCAAATTACGGAATGGATTGATAGTGAAAATACAAGAAGAAAAAACACTCGACCTCAGCTTCCTCGTTTAAAAAAGGCTGAGGCTGAGGCTGAATACAGAAGAATTTTAAATAGTGAATTTAAAGCGTTTAAAAATGCCCCTTCTATACTAGAATCACATGCCATTTCGACTGGAAAAGTGGCTTCCATTACATTAGATACTGAATTACCAGCAGATGGAACACCATTGCTTTATCGAATTAATATTGTATCAAAGGGCAGCATTGATGGTGCCAAAGAACGGGAGGTAACGCAAGAAATCGAAATTGAACCTCGTCTTCCGTTTTCGGAGGACGGTGATAGTGGTGATGGCACTGGTGAAAATAATAATGAACAACCACCTGGTAGCTTCCCTGATGGCTATGCTTCAATTGTTTCAGGAAATATCTCCATTACAGAGGGTGGTTCTGTTACAGGAAATGTAAGTTTGCAAAATGGTACTTTTACACTTAAAGGTGGAGCAAAAGTTAATGGAGATATAAGTTTAGAAAATCCAAATAATATAATTGCGGATCACTGGCTTTCGTATACTACCGTTCCGAAGTTGAATATCGATCCGAAAAGTTATCTACCCCCTACATTTTTTCCAGATGATAAGTTTTTAGCTGCAAACAATATATCTTATGCATCTAAACAAACAATAGGAAATCAATGGAATCCGTATGATGTTATTGACAATCAAGGAAACTATAACGCTCCCCATACATGGAGAGATCCAAAATATACATTAAACCTTTCTACAGGATCTTCAAGTATTAAGTTTAGAAATTTCACTGTGGATACAGGTAATGATTTCACAATTGATGTAGGAGATAAGGAGGTTGATATTTATATAGATAATTTGAATATTAAAAACGGGAAAATTTTTATTAAAGGGAACGGGAAGCTAAATATATATGCAAAAAATATAAGTAATTTCATTGGCCCCTTCAACCAAAATGGGAATCCATCTCAATTAAATATTTATCATCAAGGATCATCTACAATAAATCTTAATGCTAACTCAAAAATAGCTGGATCTATTATAAATAAAAGCTCAAACATGGTTTTAACATCAGGAGCAGCTATCTACGGAAATATTATTTCAGGAGGTAGAAGCATAGAAATTAGTGGAGGCATGCAAACTAATGGGCAATATATAATTGCACCGAATGCCACTATTAATTTGAAAGGAGGGGGAAATATTACAGGTATTGTAGTTGCAAATAATATATCCTCAAGTGGAGGTACTAGTATCACATATGGAGGACCTGCTACCCCTCTACCTCCAGGTGTTGTACCTGAAACAGAAACATCAGATTACCCTACTCCAAACGTAAAAGATAATCTTTTCTGGACTGAGGAAACAAGTATGATTGAAAATTAACGCGCCATATAAAACAGCCATGAGAATTTTTTGTATGGCTGTTTTTCGTCTTACATAATTTCATAAGGAAAACTTTTTTTGTTAGTAATTGCTTATATGATAATCGTTAATTGTTCTGAGATGAGGAACTTATAACAAAAATGTCAAAGCGCTGTTTAAACTACGCTTTGACATTTTTATGGTTACCATTTACTGATACCTATACACACTAACTTCAATCATTTTTCCTCAACAACCTACCCGACAACAACATCCCAATACCACCAATGGTAATAAATAGAATAGCTCTAATTAATAAATCAAGGGCAGATAAGTCAAAGAAAATTAGCTTAATAAATGCGATAACTAAAATAATAAAGCCTGTTGTGCGCAATGTTTTTAAATGTTGTGTGGAACTAATCCATAGTGAAACACTAGCTGTTAAGAATAATGTAATAGTTGTAAGGGCGATACTTAGCTTCCAATCAAGGGCGTTGTTAAACGTGAACTGATGGATCAGCCCCCATATCGAAATCATCGTGAGCACGATACCCGTACTTACAATGGCGTCCACATATTTCCCCAGACGGTCCTCGTACAATCGATAAATAATTCCTTTTACAAGCACATCAGCGACAATCGCTACAATCACTGCTATATAAATTAATCTAGTGATACTGTTTAAGCTTTCCAACATTGTCACTCTAGTGCTAATCATCAAGGAGACTAGTAGGAAAAATGCGCCAAGTACTGGCGTTAAAGCACGTCCTTTGTAAGTTTCCTCTACAAATAAAGAACCAGTAAATAAGGCAGCTAATACGATACACACCATATATGGAATGCCATTTGTTGCTGTAAAGTATACGGCATCTAGCTTGCTAATATAGGCTAAGAAATAGCCAGCTGTGACCACTGCTAAAATATCGATTACATACAAATCCTTCATGACCTTTTCAAAAGGTGAAAGTGTCTCTTTTGGACGTCTTGCATATAAATAAATAATGATGAAATAGATGATTGGCATAAATAAGCTTAAATGATCGATGCTGAAAAATGGACTTGGTTCATGGAAAACATAGTTTAGTGTAAATGTCATCACAAGGGAAAGTGAAGTAACAACCTTCATCATACTTGCACGTATTCGTAAGCTCATCATCACGCCTGCAAATGCAATCAAAGGATACAATAAATCATCCACTTTATTCGGAATATTCAATAGAAGTATCATATTACAGAAGGCGATAAACATGAGTGTCACAGCACTATCCAATACTTCCTGCCATTTTTGACGATAGCTATAAAAGGCTACAGCGCCAAATAAAGCCATTAAAATGAAGAGTAGCATTTCTCCATTTTCAAGAGAACGAATGATCAGGTTCAGCAGTAATAAACTAAATGAGCCTAAAGAAAATTGGAGTCCGATGTGAAGTGGCTTCCATTTGGATTGTGCGTTATACAGTAAACACCATATTGCGTAAAAGATTGCTAGAATCACAAGTAAGCCAAGTGCAAAAACTACTTGCTGATCACTATTCATAAATGCTACAACACTCACTGCTAGCACTGAAAAGAATGTGGCGATATAAAGGGCTATTTTTTGCTTGTGCTGGTAAATAACTAATTGCAATGCAGCAAACAATACGACCACAAATAATAAGATAATGACAGCACTAAAATCCATATATTCTAGTAAGTAAGGTAGTAATAATGATGTAAAGGCAACAAAAACAGTTAGTGCTTCATTTTTCTTCAAATAGCTAATGGCAATGCCATAACCAATATAAAGCAGCGTAATGCCTAGTGCTGGGATAAGACCAATGATTTCATATAATATGGCACTCGCTGCGGTTGTTAAAATACCGACAATAAATGCCCCACCATATAAAGAAATCGTTATAGCCGATGAGCCTACTTTCCTACGCTCTAGTACATAGGCAATAACCGCCAATCCCACCGATAGTACATAGGCAAGGATGATTTTCACGCCATCCGATAAATAGCCATAGTCACTGACAAGTTTTAGACCCCAAAGTACACCCATTACTAAAATAACCATGAATACTTTTGGAAGTGCCCACATAACACGTTCCTCCATCGATGGCTGTGGTTGCACTTCTTTTTCCGCTACTTTAGTCGGGATAGGCTTCGACTCCAGTACTGGTTTTGGTTTAATTGGTTCTGATTGCTTGATCATCGACTGTCTGGCATCAAGAGTATTAATTTTTTCAGTGCTTTGCGAACCTTTTAATACTGACAACTCCTGACGTAAATCTGCCATTTCCTCCTCGAGCTTCACAATTCTGCGCTCCAATTCAAGGGACATTCAATCATCCTCCCCACTTTATCAATTTTCTAACATTATAACATATTTATTCTTGTTGTAAAATTACACTTTTTGTTCATTTTATCTCGGTCTCCGATACATTAAGGCACGTTCACTATCACTAGTGCCCCGTGTGGTTGGATCGACAATGACCCCCATTAACACAAAAATGGATAAGATTGTATTTAAAATAGATGCTATTTGTTCACTCATCACACCTGTAAAATCATAGCCAAAAATTGCAGCCACTTGTTGTGCAAGTAAGAGCAACAATGAAAATAGCCCTAGTAGAAATGGAATATGTTGAAGACGAACCTTCCAGTTAATTCTCATAAAAGCTCACCTCCCCCCCTCTTGCCACAGTATATGCATAGTGGTTATGTGACACATATGCAAAAATGGAACTCTAGCCAAGTTACTAGTATTTTTTGATAATATTTTGTGATGCAAGCTATTTTCAAACGCAGAAGGCATATTCATATATTTTGCTAGGTTGCCGTATTGTAGATCGATTTCGCCAAGAGTAATGGAAAAGGAGTGAAACGTCCCTACCAATACCAGTTACCTCCCCATTTTTTATGGCGTTAAGAAATTTTCTACCGTTGATATTACCTTTTTCAACAACATGAAAAATGCCAAGTCCATTTAAGACTTGGCATTTTAGTTAGAAGAGTAGGTGACCAACCAATGCGGCAATTGGAAGTGTAATGATTGTACGTAATAAAAATATAACGACTAAATCGAAAAATTTCAATGGAATTTTTGTACCTAGAATAAGGCCGCCTACCTCAGACATATAGATCAGCTGTGACACAGAAACAACAGCAATGACAAATCTAGTAACATCCGATTCAATCCCAGCACCTAAAATAGAAGGCAGGAACATATCAGCAAAGCCAACAACCATTGTTTGTGCCGCTTCTGCTGCTTCAGGCAAGCCAAGGACAGATAAAATTGGCTCAAATGGTTTACCTAAAATCACAAAAACACTTGTGAATTCAGCAAGCATTAAGGCAATTGTCCCAAAAGCCATAACGATAGGGGCAACACCCACCCATAAATCAATTACATTTCTAGAGCCATCTTTGAAAAATTGTCGAGGATCACGATTTGCATGCGCAATAGCAAGTGCATTTTCTAAGCCATGTGAGACAGAATTATAGCCCTCTGGTAATTTCTCACGTGAATAATCTACTGGTGTCCCATCTATGTACGTGTCCTCCTTTTTCGCAAGGGGATAGATTCGAGGCATAATAATGGCTAATACAATTCCACAAAGTACTACTGTCAAATAATAAGGAATAAAATAGCGTGCCAAATGTACAGTATCCAATACAACGATACAGAATGTGATGGACACTACTGAGAAACTTGTGGCAATAACCGCAGCTTCTTTTTTTGTGTAGTTCCCCATCTCATATTGTTTACTGGTCATTAACACACCTATTGTGCCATCTCCAACCCATGACGTAAGAGCATCAATTGAAGAACGTCCTGGACTTTTAAACAGTGGCCGCATAATTTTCACCATCATTGTCCCGAAAAATTCAAGTAAACCGAAGTTTGTTAAAAATGGTAAAAGGAAACCTGCAAACAAAAAAATGGTAAATAAAAACGTCACAAGCCCCTCATTTGGATCCATTAGGAGTCCACCCGTATTTTCATTATTGATGGCAGAAGGTCCAAAATTGAAGACCACCATTGAAGCAAAGGCTAAACCGATAATACGAGTAATTGTCCAAAACCAATTAACATAAAACAATGTATATAAAATACTAGGTTCTTTAGCATTTTTACGTGGTATAAATTTCGCTATGAGTGCACCAATTGCAGAAATGGCAAACATTCCAATTGTAAAATAGCTAATGATTGGAGCCACTAACCCCGCTAAAACATTAGCTAATATGGCAATGGGTACTTTCCATCCCTCTTCCGTTAAAATGGGGGTCATAAATAGAAAGATACCAATTAAAGAAGGAATAATGAAGGAAAAATATGTAGCAACAGAATACTTTTTCATTTTTTTCTAAAACCTCATCTCTTTTTATCTCAATAATTTATGTATTTTGCATTCCAACAATTAAAATAGTGTTTATAAGAAACATTTATTTATCAATTGTTGTACTACTATACAAGCAAAAATATGTTGTTTTCATTCAACATCTCATCCCTCCTTCTGTTATAGGACTATTATAAAAGCTTTGAAGTATTGAGCATTAAATAGAATAACACTCACATTATTCATGTTTTTATACCATAAACGTGTTATAAAACTATTGTAAACGCTACAACATATTTGGTTCAACCTCACAATATTCTGAATATTTATTCATCCTTAAATATAGAAAAATCTAACTTCTTAATTAGAAATTAGACTCCTTTGATTTAGCAAGCAATTCTACTATGCATCAGCTTTTTTTAATTGTTTTACTGGACCCTTCGTGACTTCAGTCAGTTTTGAATTGATAGCAAAGATTTTTGCGTTGATAGTAGTGATTCCAAATTCAGCTAGCCTTTTGGAATGCATTTCTATATATTGTTCAGCTGTGCGTTTAGATTCGAATAGGTAGATGCCGCCTGCTTCGTTTGTTTCAGGGCTCTCTGTCCAAATTTTCCACAAAAGTCCTTCCTCTTCATAAATACTTTTTGCTAAATCAGAAAACGCTTCTGCCATCTCATCACCAAATGGTCCATCCAATTTAAAATCTACCTGTAATACGTATGTCATTGCCATTCTCCTCATTATTTAGTAGTAATATAACATTCACCGAGCATTTCCTTCATTTCATATTGATCTGATGAAAGCTCTTTTTTCACATAAGCTATAGCCTCTGACTTTTCCAAATCATACATGACTTCAATTTCTTTGGAAAATAGAAGTTTTTCTTTTTCAAGTAAGCTTAAAAGAGATGGCTGTTGTTTTGGTTGCAGCTCTTCAAAATTGAGAACTTGTTTTAGTCCTTCCACATAGTTTACAAATGGACGTCCACCAACAATTTTTAAGCCTTTATTATCCTCATTCATCATAATAATAGTTGGAAATCCTCTTACGCCTAGATTTCTTGCAAGATCAAAATCTTCATTTAATAACTGTTGCCCGCTTGTTTGTTCTGATTCATGTACAATAGCCCCTCCATCAAGCCCCAGCTTATTTACAATGTCAATCATAACGGATTCCTCTGCAATATTTTGATTAAATATGAATAACGCTTCTCTTGCTCTGCGCAAATATTCAAATGCTGTAGCATCATGCTGATTTTTTTGAATCACTTTAAAAACACGAGATGGCGGATAGGATGATTGCACTGGATTATTCATCATCACTGTTCCATCTATTGGCATGCGATAATATTCTCCAACTTCTCTCCAGTGTCCTACCACGTCCGCAGGTCCTGATATTCCATTTGCAGGGTCTACTGGACCATCACCCCATTTTTCTAGTAATCCTCCCATAATCGTATGAAAGTTAAAATAGTGTCCGTACTGCTCTATAAAACGTCGAAGAACGGGTTCGAGTGCCCAACAATGAGAACATATTGGATCAGTTACATAGTATACTTCAACGGATTTCTTTGGTTGATTAAAATCAATCATCCCCAATTCATCCTCGCTAGCTACTCCACATACACCTGTCTCTAAATCACAAACCATTGGATGATTCTTCAATTGACTATCCCCTTTTCTTACTTTCGTTAAGAATAAATATATAACTCTCTTATTTGCCTTACAGTTGTATTTTATTCATAATAAAACCATCATTAAACCAATAATTTATTTGAATTGTTGTTTATACAACACTTTTTAGAAATTGTTTAAAAAGGAGTGCTAAGTAATGACCTCATCTAAGACAGATCTTCGTGTTATACGGACTCGTAAATTAATCATGGATTCTTTCATTGCACTTTCTAGTAAAAAAGAGTTCAAGGATATAACGGTTAAGGATATTACGACAGAGGCCATGATTAATCGTGCGACTTTTTATTATCACTTTGAAGATATATATGATTTGTTAGAGAAGGTACTGTCAGAAGTATTATTAATTAATTTGAATGATGACTTTCTACAGTATAACGAACTTAATGAAGGCGCTTTCATTATTCTCTTTAAAGCGATAACTAATTTTCAAAAGTCATTGTCTAATCGTTGTCATAGAGGCTATGAAGAGACAATTGCTCGAATTATTAGAGAGCAGCTTGAAATTATCTTTTACAAAATGTTATTGAAACAAAATGCAGCGACAGAGAACGAAGCGCTAAAAATGACTGCTGTAATATTAAGCTGGGGAATCTATGGGGCTTCTATAGAATGGCGAACTAGCAATCAGGAGATACAACCCGAAGAATTTATCAAACCTGTAATTCCTTATTTATTGGCAGGTATTGATGATCAACATAAAAGTGAATAAACACTTATGAAATGATATAAGTGTTTACTCACTTTTGGTGGTTAGAGATTTTGTGTTATGATCATCTTTTTATTTTTGGACAGGAGATACAAAAATCATTTGCTTCATCAGAGGTATGATAATAGAAACAACATGTTTTTCTCAAGCGTACAGGTTGCTCCGATTCCATAATTTTCACTTTAGGACCACAGTAGTTCGTCAAAGGATTTTTCCTTTCTCCAAAAATGGAGCCTGGTGCTAGGTTTACAATATAGTGATAATCCTCTTGTATACGAGCCTTTTCTTGCTCGCTGGCCCCTTCCCCTATTTTTGTTTCATAGAGCCAATTCACATAAATAGCTGTGTTTTCCCATAAGATTGTTTTTGGGATTTTACTTATTTTCGCTAATGACCGCCAAACCTTCGCTAAATTATTCGCAAAGATTTCTCTAAGAACCTCATCACGCCATTTTTCACGGTCTTCAGTAGGTATTGACACTGTGCGATCAATTAGCCGAATAGTAGGAAGCCAAGGTTTTGCATATTCCGCTTCTACCCACATATTTTCAATTCTGCAATGTAGTCCTTTATCGTATCTGGACATAGCATAGAATGCTGAAGCTATCGTTAAGACACTATAGCGCTTCGCAAATAACGATGCCGTAACTAGGATAGAGGGCGATTGAAAGAAATGGGCAATTTTTTGTAAATAATCTAGAGCTTGTTCATTGTCCAATAAATTTTTAGCATATAAAGAGTATGTAGCATCTACTGCAGGCTCTATCGCCAATCGATAGTCTCTTAGTAACACTGATGTTTCTTCAGCTGACAGTGTGAGGCTCAACAGATCCCTACCTCCTCTAATTCCACTGATTGAACTGTTCGCCCCTTGCCATGTGGCACACATAAAGGTGTACCAAAGAGCGGGTCTTTAATAATGGTACAATCCATACGAAAAACAGTCTGGACCATCTCTGTTGTCACCACTTCCTCTGGCTTCCCTTGGGCATAAACCTGTTTATTACGCACCGCCACAATATGATGGGCATAGCGACAGGCTAAATTTAAATCATGTAATACCATAACGATGGTACGCCCTTCATTTTCATTTAAATCAAATAGTAAATCTAAAATTTCTACTTGATGAGCCATATCTAAATAAGTTGTAGGTTCATCTAGTAAAATAAGATCTGTTTTTTGAGCCAATGTCATAGCAATCCATACACGCTGCCGCTGACCACCTGATAATGCATCTACTGGACGATCGGCAAATTCAGTCATTTGCGTTACTGCAAGCGCATTGTTTACAATATTTTCATCCTCTGTAGACCATTGCTTTAACCAGCTCTGGTGTGGATAACGACCTTGCTTAATCAATTGCTGAACAGTTAATCCTTCTGGTGCAACAGGGCCCTGCGGCAGAATAGCTAAACGTTTCGCCACCTCTTTCGTTGAAATGGCCTCTAGTTTATTCTCATCTAAAAAAATTTCACCCGACTTCGCTTTTTGTAGTCGTGCAAATGTCCGAAGTAGTGTAGATTTTCCACAACCGTTGGCCCCAACTAGTACTGTAATTTTTCCTTTTGGTATTTGAAGATTCAAATCCTCTAAAATAAGATTTTCTCCATAGCTTACATGTAAATTTTGTGCTTCTAAGACATTTTTCAAAATCCTGTCACCTTCTTCTCCCGCTTTTAACTTTTTAACATGGAGCTTTATTGATTGCGCGTTCTAAATAATAAATAAATAAAGAATGGTGCGCCAATTGCAGCAGTAAAGACCCCTGTAGGTAAATCCTTTGGTAAAAAGGCTGTGCGTGCCACAATATCAGCTACAATGACAATGATTCCACCTATAATAGCTGCCACAGGAATTAATCCTGCAAAGGAACGCCCTACAAGCATTCTGCTCATATGAGGAGCCACTAATCCAACAAAGGCAATGCCACCAGCAAAAGCTACTGCAGAACCAGCTAGCATTACACTAATGAGTAGAAAAAGTACACGATACACTTGTACTTTTACGCCTAGCCCTATCGCTATTTCATCGCCTAATTCCTTCACATTCACCGTTCTTGCTAAAATAAATGTTAGTGGCACTAAAATGACTAGCCATGGTAATAGCAAATAGACATCCTGCATATTAGCCCCATACAAACTACCTGTCAGCCATAAATAAGCCTTCGTTGTAGCGGCTACATTACTGATCACAAGCAGCATCGTCACAACTGCCTTTGCTAAGGCTGAGATGCCAATTCCAATTAATACCATGCGAATGGGTGTGACTCCTTTTCTCCATGACAGTAGATAAATGATGAAGGAGACAATACCAGCACCTAATATAGCAGCTAACGGTAAAAATTGAATGCTGACTGATCCCATAAAGTACACGATAAAAATAATTGCACCCATCGATGCTCCGCTCGTTACACCAATAATATCTGGGGCAGCAAGAGGATTACGAATAATTCCTTGTAAAATTAAACCGGCAACTCCCAGCGCAGCACCAACTAATAAGGCCATTAAGACACGCGGGAGCCTTAATGTATGTAAGACAAAATCATAATCTCCATTCCCATAGCCCATCAATTCTTTCACCACTGTCACTGGATGAATAAACTCACTACCAGCAGATAAACCCAGAACCGTTATGATGACTAATAATAAGCTTAATAGTAATAGTATCCAAGCCGATCTTTTAGCAATTTGAAAAGATATACGATTAGATTTCGTTCGTACTGTCACATAATTAGGCATTTTTTGCTAACCCCTTTCGTGCAATATAAATGAAGAAAGGAGCTCCGATTAAGGCAGTCATGACACCAATCGGCATTTCCAATGGCATAATCACATATCTTGCCGCAATATCAGCCAACAGTAGCAATATTGCTCCCAACACGGCACTGTAGGGAATAATCCAGCGATAATCCGTGCCAACAAGATGGATCGCCATATGAGGGACAATCAAGCCAATAAAGCCTATTGAACCTGCAACAGCTACTGAACTACCTGCAAGTATGATAATAATTATGCCTAGCGAGATTTTCGTGATCATTGTTCGTTGTCCTAATCCTTTGGCAATATCATCTCCTGATTGTAAAATATTGATTGAACGCCCCATAAATATTGCCACAACTGTCACTCCTAAAACAAACGGTAGGACAGGCACAAGCATTTCAATACTACGCCCCGATACAGAACCTGCTAACCAAAACAGGACACTTTGTAAACCTTGTTCATCGATGACTAAAAGCCCCTGCGTAAACGAGACAAATAGAGCTGTAATCGCTGCACCAGCTAATACTATTTTTATCGGTGTTAACCCATCTCTTCCTAATGAGCCTAGGAAAAAAACCATTGCTCCCGCTGCACCTGCCCCTAAAAAGGCAATCCACATATAGCTCATTAAAGACTGAACGGAAAAAAGAGTAATAGCACTGACAATAAAAAATATGGCCCCTGCATTAATACCTAAAATATCAGGAGCTGCTAAAGGATTTCTTGTTAATGCTCGCATTAATGCACCCGCAATGGCAAGGCTTGCGCCAACTACTGTAGCGATCACAGCTCTTGTAAATCTAGATGTTCGAATAATGACATGCTCCTTATTAGCAGCATCAAAATGAAAAATAGCATCATAGATTGACGAAAAAGGTATGGACGTTTGACCAATAGCTATGCTGATTATAAATGCCAGCAAAAGAATCAAACAGCTGATGAGTAAACCTATTTGTTTCATCGGTCTACTGGAAAGAATAATTCTCATGTTATGCCAACTTTCTTGATCCACAATTTATCTTATGTAGGTTTCAATTATGCTCAAACACTACAATGAGAGGGCTGTTATTCAAGTATTCTCTAACACTTTTAACAGCCCATTCTTCATTCACTATTTTTCTAATTCAAACTTGTCATAAATATCATCTAGCATTAAATTAGCACTAGTAATACCACCTGCTAGATTCCAATTGATTTCATCTACCTGATAAACTTGATTCGCTTTCACTGCGTCAAGCTCTTTCCAAAGTGGATGGTTTGTCCAATCTTCATAAGTTTTTTTCACTGTCTCATCATTTTCCATAAACATATAAATAACATCAGCATTCATTTGTGTAATACTTTCCTTGTCCGTTAGCTTCACAATTTCTAAAGAATCATCTGTTAAATTTTTAGGACCTTGGAATCCAAGCTCAGATAAAATAGAACCCGCATAACCTGTCACATAAATACGAGCATGGTCTGCTCTAAAGTTGACAACAGAAACATGGAATGGCCATTTATCGCCAAGCTTCTCTTTGATTTTTGTTTGGAAATCAGCTACTCGCGTATCCCAATCGCCAAGTAATTCTTTCACCTTATCTTCTTGATTCATTGCTTGACCCATCATTTCAGCTGTTCCTTTGAAATCGAAAACTGTTTCATGAGCAACTGTTGGAGCAATCTGCGATAACTGATCATAAATTTCTTCATGACGTACTTTAGAAGCAATAATTAAATCTGGTTTAAGCTTTGCAATTTCTTCAAGGTTTGGTTGTGTTTCTTGTCCTACAATTGCAACGCCATCAAGCTCATTCTTCATATAATTATAAACAGGCGCTTCAGCCCAAGATTCTACTACCCCAACTGGCTTAATGCCCATAGCTACTGCAACATCTGTTGCGCCTTGATATAGTGTAACGATTTTTGTAGGTGTGCCTTCAATCGTTGTAGTACCCATTGCATGTGTAATCTCACGACTAGAAGATTTTGATTCTGTGTTACTTTCTTCTGCTTTGTCGTTCTCTTGTGAACTACTGGAGTTCGATGTTTTCTCCCCACACCCAACTAATAATAACGCGAAGGTTAATAGTAGTGTGAACAGTACAAAAAAGTTCTTTTTCTGCAGTGATAATTTTGGCATACATTTCCTCCTAAGAAATAATCGACAACGATAATCATTATCAATTAAAGAGTATACTGTACGATTGTTTTATTGACAATATCTATTTTTTCAAAAAACATACTTTTTCAATAAAAATTTATTTTACATTATGCCGCTAGGAAGAACGTTATTTAAAAAACCTATTCATCGCGTTGAAAAAAAAGCAAGTGGATGGTTGTTAGAGGCTTTTACTTTTCACTTCGAAAATATGTGCTATTTTGTTCACTACTGTTAGTATGAAAGAAGTTTTGCAGCATGATTGAGGGGAGGATCATCGCCCTTTGGAAAGGACAATGAGGGAACGGAAAACGCCTCGCCCGCAAAATTGCTTTTCCTGCCGTTGACATCATCTTTTTTCAACAATATGTCATGCTTTCATTTCACTCAAAGACGTAGGCAAATTGATTATAGATTTTCTACTATTTTAGTTACTTGTTAGATTTACCTATGCATTAATAGGCAAATAAATAGACCCTATCGACGTATATCTCATATCTTAATAATGAACTACAACTTATCAAAACAGGAGGTAATAACATGTTTCAACGAAGACGCCATCCGGCAAAAGGTCCACACTGCTGTCCGCCACAAATGATGCCAATGCAATATGATCCACCACAATTTTTACCACCAGAGCAATATGTACGCACAAATTATATCCATACGGTTGTTCCACACGTACAACCTGCACATGTTACAACAGTCAACAAACATATGATTGATCATCAGTACTATTTCCCATGCACAGAATCTGTCGTGAATGAATGCTGTGAAACACATACAATGTGCGGTATGCCACCTAACCCTTGCCATATGCCTATGCCACACCATCATAAACATATGCGCTAATACTAAAATAACGATGGGGTTGTCATATGACCCCATCGTTCCTAATATGTTCAGAAAAAAACCGAGTCACCTTTATCAGGGACTCGGTATCTTTATGATTAATACATTTTTAAATATTGATCGCGTTCCCACTGATGAACAGTTGTACGGTACATATCGAACTCGATTTCTTTTGCTTCTTTAAAGTTTGCATAAATATGCTCACCTAGTGCTTCCTGTGCTACTTGATCTTTAGCAAGTAATGTTAGTGCATCATCAAGTGCTGCAGGTAGGTTTTCAATACCATTTGCTTGACGCTCTTCTTCCGACATCACATAGATGTTGCGGTTAATAGCAGCAGGTGGAGTTAGGCTTTGACGAATACCTTCAAGACCTGCTTCTAAAATAACAGCCATCGCTAAATATGGGTTTGCAGAAGGGTCTACAG
Organism: Lysinibacillus sp. BSL11; assembly: GCF_052928325.1. Lineage (NCBI taxonomy): Bacteria > Bacillati > Bacillota > Bacilli > Caryophanales > Bacillaceae > Lysinibacillus > Lysinibacillus sp. BSL11. The sequence continues at coordinate 305,851 of NZ_JAVGCX010000002.1, forward strand.
AACGTACTTCAACACGAGTTGAAAGGCCACGCGCAGATGGAATACGAATTAATGGTGAACGGTTTTGTGCAGACCATGCTACATAACATGGTGCTTCATAACCTGGTACTAGACGTTTATAAGAGTTAACTGTTGGGTTTGTTACAGCTGTGAAACCTTGTACGTGTGCAAGAACACCCGCCATGAATTGCATAGCTGTTTCAGAAAGACCTAATTCTGTAGATTCATCATAAAATGCATTTTCTTTACCTTTAAATAGCGACACGTTAAAGTGCATACCAGAGCCTGCTTCACCAAATAGTGGTTTTGGCATAAATGTAGCGTGTAAGCCATGTTTACGAGCGATTGTTTTAACCACTAATTTGAATGTTTGGATGTTATCACACGCAGTAACAGCATCCGCATATTTAAAGTCGATTTCGTGTTGTCCTGGAGCTACCTCATGGTGTGATGCTTCAATTTCAAAGCCCATTTCTTCTAGCTCTAACACGATATCACGACGGCAATTTTCACCAAGATCTGTTGGCGCTAAATCGAAATAACCACCATGGTCATTTACTTCTAAGGTTGGTTCGCCTTTTGCATCTAATTTGAATAAGAAGAACTCTGGCTCAGGCCCTAAATTAAAGCTTGAGAAGCCCATTTCTTCCATTTTTTTAAGAATTCGTTTTAGGTTGTTACGTGGGTCACCAGCAAACGGTTCGCCTTTCGCAGTGTATACATCACAGATAAAACGTGCTACTTTCCCTTTTTCAGAAGTCCAAGGGAATACTACGAAAGTATCAAGATCAGGATATAAATACATATCAGATTCTTCGATTCGAACGAAACCTTCAATAGATGAGCCATCAAACATCATTTTATTTTCAAGTGCTTTGTCTAATTGACTTACAGGAATCTCAACATTTTTGATAGTGCCAAGAATATCTGTAAATTGTAAACGAATAAAGCTTACGTTTTTTTCTTCGATGAGACGTTTAATGTCCTCTTTTGTGTATTTACCCACAGTTTTCCACACTCCTATAATTTGTCTAGCTTTTATGTTTACCCTACCCTATTTATTAATAGAATCGAGATAAATCCCCTCTTCGGATGGACGATTTTTGCATGCGCTGTGCTTGACGCATTTCTTCGCGCATAATTTGTCGTAATTCTGAATCACTTAAGTCTTGCTCATCAGTTGTCGCAACAGGATTTTTCTTTTTAGCAAATATTTTTTTAATCTTCGCCATATTCATACCCTGTTCTAAGTAGTCTTTAACCTCAAGCAATGTATCGACGTCATTTAGTGAAAACATACGTCGATTGCCTTCTGTTCGGTGCGGCTCAATTAAATGGTGTTCTTCATAATAACGAATTTGTCTTGCCGAAAGCTCTGTTAATTGCATCACGATACTCATCGATAATAACGGCATAGTTCGTCTAATTTCACGACTCATTTAAGTCCTCCTCCAATACCCGCTTATCATATAACGAAATTTTTTTACTGTCAACCAACCATGTAAGGTTATCTAACATGGTTGGCACTATTTTTTTCAATCAGATTAAAAATTGTAAAAAACTATTCATATTTAGGCTTTATCTATTGTCTTGTTATGCTTTTTGAATGGCTTGAACCGCACTGCAAATTGCAAATTTAACGTGTTCATATGTTAGTCCGCCCTGGATAAATGCTGTATATGGCGGTCGTATTGGGCCATCCGCTGTTAGCTCAATGCTAGACCCTTGAATAAATGTCCCCGCCGCCATAATGACATCATCTTCATAGCCTGGCATATAGGCTGGTTCAGGAGCATAATGGGCATTTATCGGTGAGTTCGCTTGTATTTCCCGACAAAAGTCAATCATTTGCTGTGCTGTTTGGAATGATACTGATTGAATTAAATCTGTACGCTTCGCATCATAGCTCGGAGAAGTGCTCATGCCGATTTCCTCGAGCATTGCAGCTGTAAATATCGCCCCTTTTAGTGCTTGCGATACAACATGTGGTGCCAGGAAAAATCCTTGATAAAAATCACCTAGTGTATTTAATGTGGCCCCCGCTTCTGCGCCAATACCTGGAGATGTCATACGATAGGCACATTTCTCCACTAAATCTGCGCGGCCAGCAATATAGCCACCAATTTTAGCCAAGCCTCCACCTGGATTTTTAATGAGCGAGCCTGCCATTAAGTCAGCACCGACCTCTGTAGGTTCCTGCGCCTCTACAAACTCGCCATAGCAGTTATCTACAAAAATAACAGCTTTCGGGGCTATTTTACGTACCTTTACACACATATCTGCAATTTCTTCAATTGTAAAGGATGGACGTGTTGCATAGCCTTTTGAACGTTGAATCGCGATCATTTTGGTTTGTGCTGTAATGGCCGCTTCTACACCTACCCAATCAATGGCCTGGTTATCTAGTAAATCCACATGTCGATAACCGATTTTATAATCTTTTAGTGAACCTGTATCTTTATCACCACCATCGACAATGGATTGCAATGTATCATATGGCTGACCAGAAATATAAAGCAGCTCATCACCAGGACGTAAAACACCAAATAGACTAAGCGTGATTGCATGTGTGCCTGAAATAATTTGTGGTCGGACTATGGCTGCCTCTGCACCAAATACTTCCGCATAAACACGCTCTAGATTATCCCGTCCCTCATCATCATAGCCATAGCCGTTTGATGGATGTAAATGATAATCACTTACTTGATGCTTTCTGAAAGCTGCTAGCACCTTCTGCTGATTGTAGAATGCCATTTCTTCTACCTTGGCATGATAAGGCCGAACTTGCTCCTCTACTTTTGCCGCTAACGATAGCGTTTCTATTGATAAATTTGATGTAAACGTCATTCTTTCTTCTCCATTTCACAATGTCTCGCATTTCAATCAGTAAGATTTATTAACTATCTAAATTGACTTCAATCACTCTAGAATTTCCTAACCAACTACTGGTATATGAACGCTTTTGACGAATGTTTTTCTTTATTTTAATCACATTTTATCAATTTGTATGTGTACCTGTAAAACTTGCCTATTGTTTCTAAGAGGATTTTACGCTAAGCTAATGTGCGGACTCATTTCAAGAAGCGTATTTAATGACCGATTTTGGCTATTAAATTCATAAATTCTGTTACGTAAAACGTCTTTTAACTTTTAAAAAAGTTTATTTATTGATAGAAGGGGTGAAAGGGATGGCTTGGGAGGTTTTTAGTATCATAGGAACAATTGCCTTTGCTATTTCTGGGGCAATTATTGCCATGGAAGAAGAATACGATTTATTCGGTGTATATATACTTGGTATTGTGACTGCTTTTGGTGGAGGAGCTATTCGAAATTTACTCATTGGACTACCTGTCACAACACTTTGGGGACAGGATATGATGTTTCAAATAGCGCTTGCTGCGATTACGATATTCTTTATTTTTCCACATCATCTGATTCAACATTGGCATCGTTGGGGTAACTTCACAGATGCGATTGGCTTATCAGCATTCGCTATTCAAGGCGCACTCTATGCTGTCAAGCTTGATATGCCAGTGAGCGCAGTCATTGTAGCTGCTGTTTTGACAGGTTCAGGTGGTGGTATTGTACGAGATTTATTAGCTAGAAGAAAACCATTAGTTCTCCGTGATGAAGTTTATGGAGTTTGGGCAGCTCTTGCTGGACTGTTAATCGGTTTCGAGGTTTTTACAGGGGACATTTTCCTTTATATTTTATTCGCAGTGATTACAGTTTTACGTATCTTTTCCTATATGATGAAGTGGCGCTTGCCATTACGTAAATTAAATCGAGCATAAACACCATTCAGCCAATGACCAAAAATTAAGTCATTGGCTGTTTTATTGTTTTAGCTAATGTTTCATTCCTTATATGATTAAAAAAGAGACATTTAACTTACCTTTTTAACAACTGCATTGATTCTTCTAAAGTCACCATGTTTTTCATCATCGAGCAAGCTGCATCTAAAATAGGAAAGGCTAAGGCTGCTCCAGAACCTTCGCCTAAACGCATATTCATGTGCAACATCGGTTCAATGCCTAGTAATGCAGCGGCAATTTTAGCCCCTGGTTCCTCTGAGGCATGGGAAGGAATAATATAATCTTTTACTTTTGGTTCTAGCTTATAAGCAATGAGCGCGGCAATAGTTGAAATAAATCCATCAATGACAACAGGTTTACGATGGACAGCAGCGCCAAGTATAATGCCTGTCATCGCCCCTATCTCTAATCCTCCAACCTTAGCCAGAACATCAATAACATCATTTGGATTAGGCTTATTTAAGGTAATTGCTTTTTCAATAACTGCTGCTTTATAGGCAATGCCTCCTTGGCCTACTCCTGCACCAAACCCCGTTACTTCGATAGGCTTGCATCCCGTCAAAACAGCTAATATCGCAGCACTTGGTGTTGTATTGCCGATGCCCATTTCTCCAGTCCCAAGTACATCAGCACCTTTTATGATTTCCTCAGTGGCCACCTGGATTCCTACTTCTATCGATTGAATGGCTTCTTGTTTGGCCATAGCTGGACCTTGTGCCATGTTATCGGTACCGTATTTAATTTTATGAATAAGGACTCCTGCATCAAGTGGAATATCTTCTTTTACCCCAACATCTACTGTGACAACCTTTGCATTGGTAATGCCCGCAATCGCACAAACGCCTGTACCTCCCTTAGGAAAATTTAATGTTTGAAAGACCGTCACATCTTGTGGATTCGTGGTTACACCTTCCTCGCAAACACCATGATCTGCAGCACAAACAATTATGACTTTTTTATCAATCACCGGAAATAATTGTCCAGTTATGCCAGAAAGCTGCACTGCAATGGACTCTAGTTTTCCTAAACTGCCAGGGGGTTTACATAGGGCATCTATACGCTGTCTAGCTTGCTCCATCACCTTCAGGTCAGCACCTTGGATGTTTTGTATCGTGTCTTGTAGTAATTGCATGATAATTGCTCCTCTCTTTTTAAGACAAAAAGAAAAAGTCTGTAGTTTATTGTCATGACAAATAAACTACAGACTTTTCCATCATCTATATCTTCTAAAGCATGTAGGCAGGTCTCCTGGCTCAAGTTCAACATCTCATAGCACCTTCCCAGCAATTCGCTAGTGGCATACACTATGAAACTCCCTTATACAGTGGCGGGTCCGCTAAAGCTTTTCACTTTATTCCCTATTCTCCCAAGTGGGCACCTATTGCTTTTATGTAATTATGTTAAATCTACTTTACAACTTTTTTAGTGTCAAGAGGAAAAATTTTTTTGAGTGTTAACTTAGTACAACCAGCTATTCAAACAATTTAGGCTTATTAAGAGCTTGTAACAACAAATGAATCCCTCTCGTTCACCTGATTGTTATTAACTTCAAATATTTTATCTGCTTCACTTATTAAAACAGGGTGATGAGTAACCAATATAACAGTCTTTTGTTTTTCTTTATTTAAATATAAAAGTAATGTTTCTATATTTATTTGGTTGTCTTTATCAAGCGCAGAAGTAATCTCGTCAAACAAATAGATATCCGCATCTCTTAGAAGCGATCTTGCTATTGAAAGTCTTTGCTGTTGCCCAGTAGATAATTCAAGCCCATTATGCCCAATAAGAGTTTCAAATTTATAGTCCAACGTTTCTATATATGAATAAATGTTAACCATTTTACAAATTTGAATTAATTCTTCATCCGTTGCATTCGGCTTTGCTAATAACAAATTTTCCCTTATTGTCCCTGTCATTATAAAATGCTCTTGCGTTACCAAACATACCCTTTTTCTATAAACATCATTAGGAATATATCTAATATTTTGATTGGATAGAAATATTTCACCCTGATAATTAATGTATAAACCTGATAATATATTCAATAATGTCGATTTACCTGATCCGCTTTCTCCCTTAATCAATACAATTTTCTTCAAAGGTATTTGGAAATTTATATTTTCTAAAACTGGAGATAATGCATTAGTATAGGTAAAGCTTACATTCCGTAACACTATTTTGTCTTTTCTAAAATGATGCGATGAATTTACATAGTCTGATACTATCAATTTCCTTATATTGTATTTATTGTCTCCCATTAAGTTTTTTACTCTATTTACAGACACAATTGCTTCTTGTAAAAAGGAATTTAGTTGAGAAAATCTTAAAAATGACTGACTAAAGTTATTGGCATAGGTTGTGAATGCTATTAATACTCCTAAGGTGAGGCTGCCTTTATAAATAAAGTAGGCACCTATAATAAGGATAATTAAATAACTTGTAAAGTTTAATAATTCTATTATTGATCCTGATTTTATACTTAAACGCATTTTATCAAGAGTATTTTTGTATAATAAGGTAATTCTCTTTTGATAGTTATCTATGGCGTTTATCTCATTATTAAATATCTTAAATAATTTAAATGATGACAGTATTTCTCCCAGATAGGTTAAATAAGAATCTAAATCTTTTTTGATGGCAGTATCCGTCATCCTTATTTTTTTTCCATAATATTTAAAAATGATAAGTGCTAAAGGACAAGCAATGAATAAAATACTAGCTAAAATAAAATTAAGATTTATCAATATTACGAACACAATTATTATACTGATAAAATCTACAACAATATTTAAAAACTCTGATACTACTTCAGAAAATGCCTTTGTATCATTTTCTATTTTATTCATCAGTTCACCTTTTGCTTTTAATTGATACTCATCCATGTCCATAGCCATGATTCTTTTTATTATCTTTAACTTAATATCCATTTGTAGATAGCAGGCAAATTTCGTTAAATAATATTTTTGGATTACTTTAAAAAATAAATTAAAAAGAAACAAAAAAGCCATAAACACTATAATTATGAATGCGGAATTGAGGTCTTTTAATGTTATAGAATCAATAAATTTACCAAATAAAAGGGGGTGTACTATACTTAAAATCATTGAAATGCCCATCAATATATTTACTTGAAATAATTTTGCTTTGTATGGCTTTGTATACTTAAATACCTCACCTAATATTTTCATGAAATAATACTCTGTCTCCCTGATTTAGTTAAGGTTTTCTTATAACCTTTTGATATACAGATAAGCATTTTTCGGTTCTTCTTGTAATATTTGTAGAAACTTTTCCATATACGGATCTTTTTCATTACTTATGAACAAGTTTTCTACTGACTTCTTTTTCGCCTCACTAAAGAGCATGCTTTTGTTGGTGTATATAACCTTTTGCTCAATTGTTCTTTTTAAAACCTCATAGCAATTAGTTTGTTCCTTGGTTTCCCACTGTTCATCCATTAATGTATTTATCATGTCTTCTGTAATATTATAGCCATAATTAAATTCAAAAAATTTATTAGAATACGGGCGTATTTCAATGATGTTGCCAGAACTACTAATAATATTTTCTAAACTATTGTTATCTGGAAGGCTAAAAACCCTCGTTATTTTCAGCGTGTGATACGGAATGTTGTTGACACCGAAGCTCTCCATTATTTGAATAATGTCTTTATAAACATTCGCATAATTCTTCACTTTTTCTATACTCACACCTTTGTATTGGACAGTAAGCCCGTTATATTGATAATTTTGATAAGGTTTATTTAACAGTTCCTCTTCTTTATATCCATTATAAAAATGTAAGCTTAATAGAACGAAAAGCATCATACTGGTGATAATTCCAGCAATCCACTTTTCCGTTTTATTTGTGGCCCTCCTGCTGAATAAAATCGCGAACAATATAGAGCACAAACAAACGGATAAAACACCTATAACATTTAAGTAATGAATGAAATCTGGATACATAAAGTTAAGAGTAGGAGCTATATATTGAATCGTTTCTAGTCTATAACCATGCATTAACATTAATAAAAAATAAATGATGACAATTAAAATTATAGACACTGCTTGATTTTTAAAAATTGTTGCCATCAAAAATGGAATGGATATAGTAAATAGCTGAAAAACAAAAACAATAAGGAGAATTTTATATATCGGTGTCTCTACATATACAAACTTTACAAAACCAACTAATAACATAATTGCAGGGGTGGTCAAAATAAAGCTGAAAACCCATTGCCATAATAAAAGCTTTCCATTCGATATTGGGGAAATCATTAAAATTTTCTCTACATGATACCTTTGATGCAAAGTTATAATTTGAATCGTTAAAACACTTGAGAAAATCCCATATAAAGGAATCAATGCTTGAGCATCACTGACTGTAAAGAAATACTGAGAGATACATAATAGAATGACGATAGCATAATAAGTCAACAAATAATCACTTCGTAAGACCACTTTCGACCAAAATAAAAAGATATCTCTCATTTGTCATTCACCCTTCTTTTAAATAGCAACACATTTCCAAACATAAATAGTATGCCAATACTTAGAAAAATACCTCTCTTTACATTAAATAGCAGGTCAGTCATTTGATGTTGTATAAAATCAGGATTAAACCATATAGAAAAATAAGGAGAATTTAAATAAATGCTGAATACCAAATATATTATTAGTAAAATGTGTAGATATACAGTACGTTTCAAATAAAAGGAAATGAAAAAGCTAAAGGTAATGCTGTAGAAAATAGAAAGGAAGACTTGAAACAATGTAATTAATAGAATGCTAATAGGAACTTTATTTACATAAAAGATAAAAAAAACTACGTAGAAGAAAAATAGATACACTGAAACAAAAAGAATAACTGCTACGATTTTTCCAACTATATACATCGATCTATTTGTCAATTTTAGTAGGATGACTGCTCTTTCAAAAGATTGAAGATACCCCTTCCAAACATAAGAAACCATACTCGGTATTAAAATAAGTAAAAATACCATTTGTAACTGAAGTGTTCCATACCATTTTTCAATCAAAGTTTCCTGAGTGTCTAAGTTATTCATTATAATTGGAAGAACCAACATTATTAGTATAAGAATGACGGAAATAGCTCTACTTTTTATGAGTCTTTTTAATTCAAAGTTTATTAAAAAAGGTAATTCTCTCATATGGATAACTCTTTTCTATTTATATAAATATATGCATCCTCTAGAGTAGGCTCTGTCGATATACTTCCTTGTAACGGACTATCTGCAATGTAACGAATCTCAATACTGCTGCCTTTATCTTGTAAAGATACAAATAAATCCACATGAGGTATTTCATCATCTAAAACATTATAAAGCCATACCTTCCCTTGAACTTTATTAATAAGGTCTATTGTACTACCTAAGTAATTCACTTTTCCTTTTTGTAGCACCATCAAATTTTTACATGTAGAAGCAATATCTTGTACAATATGGGTTGAAAGCAGAATAATTTTATCTCGACTAATCCGAGTAATTAAATTTCTAAAGGAAATGCGCTCATGAGGATCTAAACCTACTGTTGGTTCATCAATAAGTATTATTTTGGGATTACCAATTAAAGCTTGAGCAATGCCAAATCTTTGTTTCATACCACCCGAAAGTTCTTGAATATATTTTTTTTGTTCGCTTAATAGCCCCACCTCTTGAAGTCTTAAGTTTATTTCCTGTTTTCGGCTTGCGCTATTATTCATTCCTTTTAATTTACATAAATAATCAAATGACTCTTCTAAAGTAACCTTAGGGAAAAAATCGAACTTCTGTGGAAGATAACCTAATATTTCACAAACCTTAAGTGGTTCTTTTTTTACGTTTAGCCCTGCAACTTCAATTTCTCCGTCATCAAATGGAAGTAATGTAGAGATTATTTCCATCAATGTTGTTTTTCCTGCTCCATTTTCCCCTAATAAACCAAATACACCATTATGAATTTCTAAGGAGACATTATCTAGTACCTTTTTATTTTTATAAATTTTTGTTAAATTCTTAATTTTGATTTCCATTTTTAACAAACTCTCTTGTATTTTTCTTTTCTAATAATAGTTCTCTTTGTTCATCTGATAAACGTAAATATAAATGCAAGGTAGCTTCTAATTGCTTTTGAGTTAAAATGCAATAATGTAAAGGTGGTGTCGTTACTTTACCTGTTGATTCTAAATTTTCATGGTGACACCCACCCCCACATAAATTTTTTGCCCAGCATTTATTACAATTTAATCTATTTGAAACATGTGCTTCTTCTAAAAATTTTGACTTAGCAATGGAATATGTTCCTTCAAAAATATTTCCTTGTTTATACTCTTTATTATTGACAAAACGATGACAAGGATATAAATCACCATTAATATCAACTGCTAAAAAATTAACCTCTGCACCACAAAAATATGTTGATTCGTGTCCAATATGAATACGTTCTAAATTCTTCATTATATTATTGAGTTTGACTGCTTTATAATATTCTTTTTTATTTACCAAATATTCGAAATAACAAATTAATTCATCATAACTTTTAGACAATTCAATGAATTGATCTTCTGTAAACATCTGCATAGCTGGGGCAGCATAGATACTCCTAAAATTCAAGTCGAATAGATGCTCATATATATTTACCAAATCAACATTATTCGGAGTAATGGTTGCCCTAACTCCTAGTTGTTTTTGCTCCCTTAATTCTTTTGTTCTGTTTAAAATAACATCATAACTTCCCTTTTTATTTCCGTAAAAACGATTTATGTCATGCTCGCTTTTAGTCCCATCAACACTTACTTGAACAGCGATGTTATTGTCTAAAATAAATTTTGTGATTTCTTTATTTATTAGCGTTCCATTACATGTCATACTAAAGCCAATTTTTTTATTATGTAATTTTACTTTGTGATTTGCATATTCTACTACTTGCTTAATTACTGGAAAATTTAATAAAGGTTCACCCCCAAAAAATACAATGGATAGATCATCACGATCACCTGACTGTTCTAGCAAATAGTCTATTGCTGATTTTGCTGTAATTATAGACATTCTGCCTTTTTCGTTATATTCTCCGTCACCAGCGTAACAATATTTACATCGTAAATTACATTCTTGGACCATCATTAATGTGAGTGCACTTATGTTTTTAACATTTTCTTCGTTAACAGCATTTCTATCAGTAGTATCATTGATAATCCTATTTTCTATTAGTGATTCAATAATATTATTAAATTCATTTTCAGCTATTTTATCTTTTAATTGATTAAAAACTTCCACTATGCTTTTATTGTCACTTGATATAATAGAATAAATAATATCATCTATTTCAAATAAACCATTAGTATTCGGTACATAAATATATTTTTTATGATTAACTTCTAACTCTTTAAAATTTGATACTTTAATTTTTTTCTCCATAGATTCAATCATAAATACCCCCCATTTCTTGATACAATGTAGAGTAAATAATGATTTTACTCTACATTGCCAAATAAAAAATTAAGCACTTGTTTTAACCGTCTGTATCTTTTCTAAAACAAGTTTCCCAGCCTCCAGCACATCCCCAATCCATAGCATCACACTTATTGCAATAATCTTTTGCATCACAAAAAACACACCATTTAGATCTAGAGCTAGCACTATTAAAACCATGATTAATTCTCTTGAGCATTTTTTCACCTCCTCAAATCCCTTATAACTCCAACAAAACAATTAATTATTAGGTATTAATATGTAAATATTAATTTGTTTTGTAGTTCAAATTTAACAAAATTTCTCAAATAAGGTATCCGTAATTTCCGCAACCTTAGTGAAATTTAATTATTTTTTTGAAAAATTGTCACTATTTACATTTGATTAAACGATATTTTTTATCCAGAATATAGAATAAAACGGAATTTATTGATACGATATCTTCTGAAAATAAATGGGGGGGATTATTACATATGATAAAGTTAACACCTAAAGAATATGAGATTTTAGAACGTATTGCTGAGGACAAAACCAATAATGAGATTAGTTTAGAATTAGGTATGAGTAGGAGAACAGTGGAATATCATATATCTTCTATTATTCGCAAATTAAATGCAGAAACTCGTTTAGGTGCTGTTGTAACAGCTATTAAACTAGGCTTACTAAGTATTAAATAAATTTTTCCTCTCATAAAAGATTTAATTTTGGAGAAATCCCTGTATATGAGACTCCATTAAACTGCTCTGTTAGTTAGAACGAACAAAACAAAAAAATAGACCAAACATATTTTAGTGATATGCTCCCTATTAGGTAGACAGATGAAAAAATAAAATCTGTTTATCTAAGGGGAGTATTTTTTATGGGGCGAAGCAAACATTCACTCGAGTTGAAACTATATATCCTTCAATTGTTCGAAGA